>CAZMBZ010000222.1:0-9060 GCA_964564285.1 uncultured Planctomycetaceae bacterium
CATTGCGCCAATCGGCAGGGGGGCCTACCTACCGGCAGGCCTACCTATCGGCAGGCGGGCTGTACTTTGAATCGCGGCCGACAGGAACTTTGCTACTTTGGTTCCGACAGGCGCGGCTCGGTTGAGTTAGAGGAGGCGGATGATGACAACGCGGCGCTATCGAATGGCGTTGGCTGTCTGCCTGGTGATTTTCCTGTCGCTGGTATTGCCGGCCCTTGCCGTGGCGGGCTGGTTGGCCTTAGAATGCCGGGCACTCGAGACAAGGAGAGAATATGTTCGAGCATTATACGGAACACGCTCGGCTGGCGCTGAGTATGGAGGGCATGGAAGCCCGGCGTATGCACCACGCATACCTGGGCACCGAGCACCTGCTGCTGGCGTTGATTCGCGAGCCGCTGGGTCATGGGCATCGGGCGCTGGAGAAGCTCGGCGTGACCCATGCGCAGGCGCGGCGGGCACTTGCTGAACTCGTGGCTGAGGAGGCCGAGGTTGATGGGCCGGATTACTATCCGCAGACTCCTCTCATCAAGCACGTCATGGAACTGGCCCTGGCGGAGGCCCGGCGGGTCAAGTCGGGCAGTATCGGCACCGAGCATCTTCTGCTGGCCCTGCTGGGCGAGCCGGAAGGGGTGGCGATAAAGGTGCTGACGCGCCTGGGCGTAAAGCCCGAGAGTGTCCGCGATGAAGTTCTCGGCATGCTGGCCGAGGAGCAGTGAGGCAGGGCTTTCGCTACTGCATGAAATCCTGCCGGTGATGATCAATAAACGGGAGAAAGGTCGCGGCCTGCGGTAGCGGGTTGTCATCGCACCTTGCGTGTCAGGGGGACGAATCGTACGGGCATGAGTTTGCGGATGCGGGTTTTGCCATCCCTGGATTTCTCGATTACCATAAGTTGCTGGATGGCCCCCGCGCGACCGACGGGAATGACGATTCGCCCGCCGGGGGCAAGTTGGGCCAGCAGCGGCGGGGGGACTTTCGGCGCTCCGCATGTTACGATTATCGCATCGAACGGGGCGTGTTTTTTCCAGCCCTTGTAGCCATCACCGTGACGGACGCGGATCGTGTCGTAGCCCAGTTTGCGGAGGCGCTTGTCGGCGGCGTCGGCGAGTGGTTTGACGATCTCGATGGTATAGACGTGCGGCGTGAACTCCGTCAGCACCGCCGCCTGGTAGCCCGAGCCCGTGCCGATTTCCAGAACGCGAGACCGGGCCGTGAGATGCAACTGTCGCGTCATTTCCGCGACGATGTATGGCTGGGAGATGGTCTGGTCCTGTCCGATCGGCAGGGGGCTGTTGGCGTAGGCTGACCCGGCGAGCTTTGGCGGGACAAACTCGTGCCTCGGCACGGCCCGCATGGCGGCCAGGACAGCCTTGTCGGTGAGGCCGTATCTTTGGATCTGCCGGGCCATCGCGTTTCGCTCAGCCTGGCGTGCGGTGAATCGCGGGTGCTTCCACTGCCAGGCCGGGGCCGTGGACGTTGACGGGGCGGTGGTTCCTGCCGGCCTGGATGTTGGCTTCGTGGTCGCCCCGTTGGCGGTGTCGTTGGAAGAGCAGCCAATTCCGGCCAGGAGGGCTGCGACCCCAAGCGACCAAGCCATCCGGGCCGGTACTGGCGATCTTCGATCTCGCGTCTTCATGGCCTGTCTCCGGTATTAGCGCGAACCGTGGCGCCCATTAACATTATTGGGCGCCGCGCGGTCCCGGACAACCGCCAATTGGGCAGGATTTAAATCAGTCGTTTGTATTTTTCGGCGGCAGGTTTTGGGGCGGGGTGAGCGTTTCGCATTCGCTTACCGGGATTCGAGCATCCATGGGCAGGCCGTGGTCTCGGTGGTCGAGGTACTCGCCCGCGCCGCCTGCGGCCCGGCCCAGCGCGAAGCCCAGGAATGGCAGGTCGGCGGCGCGTTGGAAGGTCATGTTGCCCTCGCGGAGTTGAGGCCAGGCTATACCGAACCACACGCACGCGATGGCGGCGTCGAGGTTGACTGCCCAGACCTTTGAGGCGACGCCGACTTCCTTCAGGGCACCGGCGAGGTGGTGGTAGAAATCCAGGAAGATGTTGTATATGCCGTTTTCGCTCATGTACTCGCTGAGCACGCGTTCTCTGGGGTCGTAGTTGACCGGCTCGGTGGCGAACACCGGATGGCCCAGGCATGGGATTCGCTGGTAGTCCGCACCGTCCTCCTTGGCCAGGGCCTTGGTCTTCTTGAACTTGTTGGCGTAGTCCGTCGCCATTGCCTTCAAGTCCATGCCGTGGTCGGCGTCGTACGGGTCGGTCATCGGCGTCTTGCGGAAGATATTCGTCAGGAACTTCACCGCCCGCCGCCCGTTACCGCCGTGGTCCTCGCCGAGTGTCGCCAGCGTGGCGATCATGGCGGTGTTCGGCGTATTGCCCGCCGAGGTCGAGAGCTTGGCGCCCTGAGCGGAGATCGTGCCGGGCCCGTTGGTCAGCGAGGCCGTGAGTGTCATCTCGACGAGCTTGGCCTCGAAGGGCCTTCGTGGTTCGGCCCCGGTCCAGTAGAGGATCATCGCCTCGCAGAACGTTCGCTTGGCCATCAGGTCCATCAGGCTCACTCCATGGATGCGCGGCACGCGTCCATCGTTACTGGAGGCGAAGGATCGGTTCCGCATTGACCGTCGCGCGGGCTGGGCGCCCAGTTCTGTGCGGATGAGTCGGCGGAACTGTTCGCCCCACGGTTCGGGGATCTTGCCGGCCGGGACGATCTGCCGCTCGGGTATCTTCGAGGCTAGGTCGCGCAGGTTGGAGAACCACGGATTCATTGAGAGTTTGCCGCGTGCGGGTTTGTCGTGCGGCAGGTTCATCGCGCGGAAGATTCTCCTGGCGGCTGTGGGGATGTGGTGGAGGCTTCTGACTCTCAGGCCGCGGCTCAGGGCTTTGTTTCGTTCGGGGCTTCGGCGGATTCGCCGGTCGGGGTCGAACTGTTCGAGGCCGAAGTATTCGTCGAACGCCTTCGCCTTTGCGGTGGCGCTGGTTCCTCCTCCGGCGACGACCGACCCGGCGTGGCCAAGGACGACGTTTCGGCCTTCCATCGCTCGCCCGGCCACGTAGACGATCATCGGCTTGGTGAACTTCCCGGCCCGGGCGAGGGCAATGGCATCATGTTCGTACAGGCCTCCCGGCTCGACGTAGAGCACGACGAGCTTGGTGTTCTCGTCAGCCTGGGCGAGGCGAAGCAGGTCGACGGTCGGGGTCAGCAGGAGCATGTCCTTGCCCGTCGAGACTCCGAATGACGTGCCGAATCCGCCGGCGAGAAGGTATGAGGCGATCGTATTGACCATGTTGCCGGAGTTGGAGATGATCGCGACGCTTCCCGGCTGGAAGCTCTCGGCCGGGTCGTCGCCGCCGACTGCGCCGGCGCGGGCGAGATCGTGGGTGTTTATCAATCCGAGCGTGTTGCAGCCCAGGACGTCGATATTTGCCTCCGCCGCGAGCTTGTGTATCTTGGCCGAGACCTCGATTGATACGTTCTCGGTGATGATGAATATGGTTTCGACCTCATCGCCGCCCGCATTGACGATTTCCTTCACTTCGCCGTACACTGCCGCCGGGGGCGAGTAGACGATGTACTTGTTCGGCTGGCGGTCGGCTGGCAGGCCTTGGCGCATGCGGGCGCAATCGGCGAAGACCGGTATGTCGTCGCCGACAGGGCACTTGATCTTCTGGCCACCCTTGCCCAGTGCCCATCCGCCCACGATGTTGTTGGAGTATGCCTGCGAGACAACCGATGTTCGCGAGGCTTCTCGCCCGGTGATGTTGCTGACGGCGACGCGGTCGCCCTTGCGGAGCAGGTCGCTTAGTGTTTTGGCTCTCATTGTTTTCGCCCTCCGTTTCCCTGGAGGTTATCGGCGATTTTGGCGGCGTACTCGGCGACTCTGGTCAGAGGCGTGTCCGGGCCGAATATGACGTACGGTATCTTGAGGTCCTCGAGTGTTTTTCGCAGTACGATGAAGCCTTGGATCATGCCAGGCCCGCCCCGGCCTACGATCACCGGAGTGCTGATCGGTCCGTGGTGTTCGATGTATTCGCGCAAGCCATCGGAGATAGCCCGGAAGGTCTCGTCGATTCTCGTGTTGTTGGCCTTGCCCCCGAGTATCAGCAGCAGCGACGCATCGGCGAGCTTGCGCTTGAAGCATCGTTGGATCGTGCCGAGCATTCGCTCGTACGGCGGGTTGCCTCCGAAGTCCGACAGGAACATCGGGTCGCCGCCGTATTCCTCGAGCGTTTCGAGAATGATCGTGCTTGCCCCGCCGCCGAATAGGATCGGCAGTATTCCCTTGCCGCCGAGATCCGCCACGTACGCCTGCCCGCGGTGGCTCGAAGCGTTCCAGTGGGCCATCTCCTCCTCGAACTCGCTGCGGTCCTCCGGGTATTCCGGAACCGGCAGAGCATTCTCGTTGTGGCGGTAGTTTTTCGTATCGACCATGCCCTTGAAGTCGCACGCCACGGCGCGACCGTCCGGCGTGACGCGCCAAGGGTTGATCTCCGCCATCCACAGGCCCGTGCTGATGAACAGGTCCCAGAAACCGACGAACGTCCGGCTGAGGATGCCGTTTAACTGCTTGGGACAGTTGAGCTCCTCCAGCATGGCCGAAGCCTGGTATGCGTCGAGGCCCGTGAAAACATCCAGCGGAATCGTGCGCTTCTTTGAGGCATCCACCGACTCGATGTCCATGCCGCCTTCAAGCGATATCGTCAGCGACGGCGCGAGGTAGCGGGAATCGTACATGATGGCCGTGTAGACCTCCATCTCGGCCGGGATGTACTGAACCATATACGCCGTGCGAGCGCCATGGCCGGAGACTTGTGCCGCGGCCGCGACGCGCATCGCGCGGATCGCGTCCTGGGGATCGTCTACAACGGCAATCACACCAGCCTTGCCTCGCCGGCCTGTAAGCATGTCCGGCTTGACCACCCCTTTGCCTCCCCATCTGCCAAGTGCCTCTCGAATCTCCGCACGCGAGGCATCCATTCCCAGGTGTTCTGGGACCGGTAGGTCGAACTTTCTGGCCAGGTGCTCCAGAAAGGTCAACTCCGTGACCTGAACCGACATCTCCGCATCTCCTGACAAAGGTCAGTTGTATCCACCAGCCCGGCTAGCCTCTGCTACCGGGCCATCCACTCGTAAAGTCTGTAGTGCTCGCCATCCATGCCTAGTGCATCATACGCCGCCATGGCGACGCGGTTGTCCTTTTCCACGTACAGCCGCAGGCCGCAAAGCGACGGTTCGGCCTCGACCATGTCCTTGAGATGGCCGTACATCGCCCGCAGCACGCCGCGTCGGCGGAATTCGGGCAGGACGTAGAGCGAGTGTATCCACCATACCTCAGCGTTGCGCCAGTCGGACCACTCGCGCAGCACCATCATGCAGCCGACGGTTCTGCCATCTGCCTCCGCAATCCAGTAGCAGCCTTTATCGGCGTTTTCGATAAGGGCGCGAACTCCCTTGCCAACGGTGATTGGATCGAGCGTGATTGCTTCGCTCTCGGAGGCCAAATGGCATTGGAAAGTTGTGATGGCCTCGATGTCTTCAATATCGGCCAGGCGGATTTGAATGTTCAACAAGGCTGAATCTCTCCAACTTCACGCGTTTTAGACCCTGTTGGAGTCTAACCACTACTTATATATTGCCCGTTACTGCCATGTCCACACCTTCTTGCCTTTATCTTGATTTACCGGGGAAAATTTACCCTTGGCACCGGTGGCGGTTGAAGTAAAGTAGCTTGAGACTTCGGTTTGGGTTCGATCCAGCCGGGGGCAAAAAATGAGGATGGGTAAACATGCGGGTGCGGGCGAAATGTTCATGTGGCTGGAGTTCCTTGTCGGAGATTTCCTCCGTTGGATTGCTTACCCAATGCCCGGTCTGCGGCAAGTGCGTCTCGACGGAACCCGAGCCCCTCGCCGACGCCGGTTCGACAGTCGTGCGGAAGACCAAGCCGGCCGAAACGCTGCCGGCGCGGTCGCATCACACGCCGACGGCGGCCGGTGCGAAGAAAGGCAACGCGGTCGGCAAGGCCGAGCGCCCGTGCCTCTTGTCGATCGCGGCGATGACCGCGGCGTTGCTCAGCGTGATAACGGTGATAACGGCTAACCTCTACAGCTTCTCGAGCACGCGAAGGCTGGTTGGTCCCGCTTCCATTATCTTAGCGCTGGTGCTGGCCAGTGTCGGCGTGGCCATCGGGACTGTCGTATTGCTCAAGAAGATGCCCGGGCGCAGGCAGGCCCTGTTCGGCGTAGTCGACGGGGGTGTGATGGTGATCGGAATGCTGGCCGTCATCACCTTCATCCTTCAGTCGGGAAATACCTGGTGGATGTGGGGCGGCCCTGTGTGGGGCGGCCCTGCGGCGGTAGTTGCGCCCGCGTCGCCAAGCACCTTCGCCGCGGCCAGCCAGCCGTCGGTGCTTGGCGGGCAGGAGATAACCGATGCCCTTACCGCCCCCCTTAGCATGCAACTCGACGCCGACGGGGCCGATGCCCGCCTTAACTTGGCCCTCAACTTATATTCGGGTCGCCGCGAGTATCCATGGAAGCTTGCAGGCTGCGTCAAATACTTCCGCGAATACCTCGCCCGGACCGGCCTGGCCGAGCCAGCCAACGCCGAGCACGCCACGATGTTTCGCAATGCCAGAGATGAGTTGATCGACCGCGTTCTGTTGGCCTATCGCAGGGCAGGGCAGTTGGAGCAGAGCGGCAAGTGGAAAGAGGCCAAGGACGCTTATGGTGAAATGCGGGAGTTCCTGTCGGAAGGCCCTGTTTACGAGAATGTCATCGAGCATCGTCGGTGGTGCCTGCGCAAGGAGATCGAAAGCGAAGCCAAAGGCACACGGTAGTAGATCGGGCAGATAGCCTGTTCGCATGGTAAGCTGTTCAAGTATTGTCGAATGCGACCCAGCAAGAGGCCGGAAGTCATGCAGGTGCAGATGAAGTGTTCATGCGGCTGGGAGTTCCTGGCCGAGGCTGGCCCCGTCGGCCGGACCGTGCAATGCCCGGATTGCGGCAAGACGCTTGCTGCGCCTGTCCAGGCCGATACTTCATCCCCGCAGGCGCCGCAGTCAGTTCAGGCACCGCCGGTGATGTATCCACCCGCGGCGCAGTTTACGAATGCTCCGGCCGTGGGGCGTGGCACTTACGTGGCCAGGCCGAAACCGCCAGTCGGACTGGCCATCACGTCGATGGTCTGTGGGATCCTCAGCCTCTTCCCGGGTTGTCCTTGCTGCATGATGATGCCGTTGGGGTTCGTGATAGGCACAGTCGCGGTGATCCCTGGCGCCATTTCGCTGGCCAAGAAGAGGGGTGGGCGCGGCATGGCCATTACCGGTGTGGTCACGGGGGGCATCGGGATAGCCATTTCGCTGGGTCTCATAGGCGTGATGGTTTTGAGTGCTTCCAGGACCGGACCGGCGTCAGGTCCGCCGTCCCCGGGCTCGATGTCGCCGGCGGTCGCATTCTCCGATGGAGATTCGGATCCGAATCAAGCTCCGGTTATAATGACGGGAGACGAGGTCGCCGAGGTCCTGACAGGCCCGTTGGATATGCCCTCCAATGCAACCGGGGCCTCCACTGAGCTTCGCAAGGCGCTGCGGAGCTACCCGCGGCGCGGTCAGGACCCATTGGAACTCTACGAGTGCGTTCAGGAGTTTCGTCGCTATCTTGCTCTCGCCGACTTAACGGTTCCCGCCGACGCTGAGCACGCCAGGATGTTCCGCACTGCCGGCGACGAGTTGATAGACCTCGTCCTGGCTGACTATCGAAAGGCAGGGCAGTTCGCCCAGGACGGCGATTGGGCACAGGCCGAGAAGGCGTACGGGAAGATGTTGGAGTATCTGCCGGACAGCTCCCAACCGTTAGCCAGGAATGTCCGCCGACAGCGAGAATGGTGCCGTTATCGACGACACAAGACGGAAGAAGAAAACAATGATTCGATTCCCGATATGCTTGAGGAGTAGCCCGTCGGGCGGCTCGTTGGCGACTGAGCGGAGAATTCTATGCAGGTGATGCTGACATGCGAGTGTGGGCAGGGGCTGCGGACGGAGGTCGGCCAGACGGCCATCTGCGTCCAGTGCCCGTCTTGCGGCAAGACGATCAACGTCTTTCCTCTGGCCGGGGCCTCCGACATGCCAGTCCAGCAGAAGGCTTGCGGCAACGCCTTGGTCGCGTTGGTGCTGGGCCTCTGTGCGCTGGTGCCGATAGTTGGGATAGTTACGGCCATTCCGGCGATTGTGCTTGGGCTGATCGTGTTGCTGCGCAAGCGGCCCGGACGCGGATTCGCAATCGCGGGTCTTTGCACGGCCTCGGTGTCTTTGCTGACGATCCAAGTAGGCGCGGTCCTCTACGCCATTTTCATTTACACGATGATAACCAACACAATGTCGATGATGCCCATGCGAGGCGTGCCGATGAGCTCTCAATCGGTCGCCATGAGTGTGCCCGAGGAGTCTTCCACACCCCGCCTGGACGCCGGGGAGATCGCCGATGCGTTGTTGCTCGGGTTCAAGGTCCATGAAGATGTCAACGCCGCGTCGGCCTCGCTTGCCGATGCGCGACGACTTTACGACTCGCGAGAACTGCCTGGCAACCGGTTCGAGTGTTTACGGGAGTACAGTCTGCACCTGGCCAGGCGCGGGCGAGCGGATTTTGCCGACCCGTCCGACAGGGCCAGGCACGACCAGACATACAAGGAACTGCTCGAACTTTTGTTGGCGAAATACGAGCGTGCCTCGCAATTGGAGGACGACGATGACCGGTCGGGGGCGGGGGATGTATACGCGTCGATCGCTGCCGAGGTGCCATCGGATGACAATGCGATTCACGTTAACGCTTTGGCCTGCTTAAAGGAATGCCAGGGGGCCAAGATAGTTGACATGCCTTCGGAGGTGCAGTGGGCGCCGCCGACGTCGCCGGCAACCTGGCCGGCAGGGCATTAAAGTAAACCGGTCCGGCCGCGTGCATGTTGGAGAGTGTTTTGTTCGACGCGCCTTGTTGCCAGTGGGTCCATGACATATCCCTCGGCGTCGCGTTGCGGGTAGCATAGAATGGATAGTG
>CAZMBZ010000223.1:0-9041 GCA_964564285.1 uncultured Planctomycetaceae bacterium
GGGCGTTGATCTGGTTCCGTTCAAGACATGCACCTACGACTGCATCTACTGCCAACTCGGCCGAACGACCAGCAAGACGGTCGAAAGGCGCGAGTGGGCTCCGCTGGATGACGTTCTGGCGGAACTGAAAGACAAACTGGCCACCAAGCCCGATTACATCACGCTCAGCGGATCGGGCGAGCCAACCCTCTACTCGCGCCTGGACGAACTGATCGCGGGTATCCGTTCCATGACGGATATCCCCGTGGCAGTACTTACCAACGGGTCGCTGCTCTGGCAGGAAGATGTCCGCAGGCAGCTTATGGATGCCCACCTGGTTGTCCCATCCCTGGACGCCGGGCAAGAAAGCATGTTCCAGGCGGTCAACCGCCCACATGAGAGCATCTCCTTCGAGCAAATGCTGGAAGGACTGATCGCATTTCGAAACGACTTCCACCAGCAGTATTGGCTGGAGGTGTTCCTCCTGGCTGGACACACAGCCATCGAATGCGAAGCCAGCAAGATCATCGACTGTGTTGGGCGAATCAAGCCTGATCGCGTGCAACTTAACACCGCGACCAGACCCACCGTCGAAGACTATGCCAAAATGGTCAACCACAAGCGAATGATGGACCTGGCCGGGAAGTTCAACCCGCAGGCCGAGGTGATCGCCGACTATCGCGGCGTTCATGCACAGAGCGAATTCCAGGCCGGTCGGGAAAACGTCCTGGAAATGATTCAGCGCAGACCCTGCTCTTTGCAGGATATCGCCAATGGACTCGACATGCACCGCAACGAGGTCATCAAGTACATCGAAGAACTCAACGCCAACGGATTGATCGAAAAACTATCATCCGGCGGAAGTTTGTTTTACAGCGGCAAACACCAATCCAAACAAACCCAGACATGATAACCTGGGGCTGCTGATCGGCGCTGAAAACGTGAAAACTACAAGGACATGAGACTGTCCCGCAACAGTTGCGGGCACCATGAAAACGCCCAATTATAGGCAGTGAAAGGAACGATGCGGTGCAAGTATTCAGAAGGAACATGCTTTGCCACGGGGCTGCGGCCGCCGCCGTGGGCATCCTTGGCTCCAAGGTGCTGGCTGGAGAAAAGACGCCGACCAATGCACCCGCAATAATCGCCAAACGCCTGGGCTGAACACAATGGGCCTCTCCTGCGGCCGGCCCAGGTCGGCCGCAGGAAGCGGCTTGGCCCGCTGGCAAATGAACGATTTCCTGCCATACCCAAGCGTATTTTGCCTGGGTGTGTCCCCGAAAGCACATCCAAGTCCTAACAGCCCGTCTAGAAAGCTGCCCTTGCTGCGAGCGGCCCGGATATTTGCACGCCTGCGTCAGTATAAAAAATACTCGATCCCGAGCCCGAAGTTCTTCGGGACCTGCGTTTTCTTCCTTGATGCTCGACATTCTTGCTCGCTCTCGCTGGCAGACCCATTTCTAAACGGGCTGCTAAACAGCAAGGTTTGGGTCCATAGCTAGCCTCAGATCTCCCTCCGAGCTCGCGAAAAGCAAGGCTGGCAATACCTTCTCACCTGCTTTTTGGGATTATGCTTTTTCTGGCTTGACAGTCTTCCGTTAGAAGTATAAGATGTATTGTGAATTGAATCACAGCCTGTAATGTGAGCACAGAAGTCAACGCTAATTAGGTCACAGAGATGCCTACGAATCTCTCGGACAAAACGGTTGGAAGGCTCAGCCTGTACCGCAGGCTGCTGAACAGCCTCGCAAAATCGCAAGGTAACTATCTATTTTCACATGATTTAGCTGCTGCCGCGAGCGTTACCGCCACCCAGGTCCGCCGTGATGTCATGGCGGTTGGTTACGCCGGCAGCCCTATCAAAGGCTACGATGTAACGGAACTGGCCGAATGCATCGGGCGATTCATCGACGGCCAGGAGCAACAAGCGGTCTCGCTGGTGGGCGTTGGCAACCTTGGCCGGGCCATATTGGCGTACTTCACGGGCCGACGGCCTAACCTCAATGTTGTGGCGGCATTCGACCGCGACCCGCATCGAGTCAACCGAGTGATTCACGGTTGCCGGTGCTATCCGGTAGAGATGATCGAGGAGACAATCACACGCCAAGCCATTCGCACAGCCATCATCGCGGTCCCAGCTACCGAAGCCCAGCCAGTGGCAACCAGGCTTGTTCGTAGTGGCATACGTGGAATTCTGAATTTCGCCCCCACCCCATTGCGAGTAGCGCCTAACGTGTATGTTGAGGAGATGGACCTCACCGCCAGCTTGGAGAAGGTTGCGTTCTTCGCCAGGCAACAGTCGCAGACATAGTATCCCAGGAGCCTACCGCTCGCACCTGACAAACCACAACCACAGTATTTAAATGGATTTGCCCCGATGAGCATACTTCAATTTCAGAGGTAGGAAAAGTCACGTGATTACCACCGAGATAGACGAGATTCTCCAGCGTCACCCCAACGCCGGGCGAAGTTCGCTGATCCCCATCCTCCAAGAGGTGCAGGAAGCCCAGGGCTACGTCTCGAAAGACGCCGTCGTGCAAATCGGCAGGCACTTGGACTTGCCGGCAGCCAAGGTCTACGGCGTTGCCACTTTCTACAACCAGTTCCGCTTCGCACCACCCGGAAAGTTCCACGTCCAGGTCTGCCGAGGCACGGCCTGCCACGTCAAAGGCTCGGCCGGACTGCTCGAGGCAATCCAGCAAATCCTCAAGATTAAGCCCGGCGAGACCACGCGGGATGGGCTTTTCAGCTTGGAGATCGTCGCGTGCATTGGTGCGTGCGGGCTGGCGCCGGTTATCTCTGTCAACGGCGAGTGTTACGCCAAGCTGACAGTCGAGGCAGTAAAGGGAATCATCGATGAGTATCGGGAAAAGGCAACCAATGACCAAGCTTAATGATAAATGTTGCCAAGCCTGCTGGCACGACTGGGATCACCCATGTCCTGACTTGATCGAGTGCATGTCAGCCGGACCTATATGCCACGACAGCGAGCCGTGCCGAGCCAAGCGCCAGGCGGCGATAGCGAAGCTTCGCCGCGAGGTGATCTCTGATCCGGTGATCTTCGTCGGCACGGGCACGTGCGGCTTGGCCGCCGGCGCCGGCAAGACGCTCGCGACAACGAAACAGTGGCTCGAGGAAAAGGGCATCACCGCCGAGGTAGTCGAGGTCGGCTGCATCGGGCTCTGTGCGGTCGAGCCCATCCTCGACATTCAGATGCCAGGCAAAGCCCGAGTATCGTTCCAGGAAGTCTCAGCCGACAGCGTCGGGGACCTGTTGGAGTCGGTGATGGTCAACGCCCAGTTGCCTTCGGAGAAGGTACTAGGCCAGCATCGCCCCGCCGACGGTTCCGCCCTGGAGCCATGGCAAGGCGCGGCCTGGCTTGACGAACACCCATTTTTCGCCCCGCAGACACGCTGGGTACTGGCCAATTGCGGCATCATCGACCCGACCCATATAGAAGAATACATCGCCCGCGGTGGCTATGCCGCCATTGCCAAAACGATCCGATCTAGCACGTCGGCTGAGTTGTGCGACGAGATAGAGACCAGTGGGCTTCGCGGACGAGGCGGCGGCGGATTCGTCACCGGACGAAAGTGGAAGTTCGCCCTGAACACCCCGGCTGAACAAAAATACCTCATATGCAACGCCGACGAGGGCGACCCGGGCGCGTTCATGGACCGCGCGGTAATCGAGGGCGACCCGCACCGCCTGCTTGAGGGCATGGCGATCGCCGCGTACGGAATCGGCGCATCCAAAGCATATGTCTACATCCGGGCCGAGTACCCCCTTGCTATCAAGCGACTGCATGAGGCAATCGCTCAGGCCCACCAGTACGGCCTACTGGGCCACAATATACTCGACAGCGGTTTCAACCTGGAAATCCTGGTCAAGATGGGTGCCGGTGCGTTTGTTTGCGGCGAGGAAACCGCCCTGATAAACAGCATCGAGGGCAAACGGGGCATGCCTCGCCCGCGACCGCCCTTCCCGGCTGTGTCGGGACTCTTCGGCAAGCCGACTATCATCAACAACGTCGAGACGCTGGCGAACCTGCCGGGCATCGCCCTCAATGGCGCCGAGTGGTTCTCCTCCGTGGGCACGGCCGGGTCCAAGGGCACGAAAGTCTTCGCCCTTTCCGGCAAAATCAACCTTACGGGTCTCGTCGAAGTAGCGATGGGCACAAAGCTTCGCCAGATTATCGAAGACATCGGCGGCGGAATACCCAACGGCCGAAAGTTCAAGGCTGTGCAGGTCGGCGGGCCTTCCGGCGGCTGCGTCCCAACCGAACACCTGGACATCGAAATCGACTACGAATCGCTCAAGACTATCGGCGCCATGATGGGCTCCGGCGGGCTTGTAGTGATGGACGACCAGACTTGCATGGTGGACGTGGCGAAGTTCTTCATGAACTTCGTCCAGCGTGAGAGTTGCGGTAAGTGCATCCCGTGCCGCGAGGGCACGCGACGAATGCTGGAGATCCTCCAAGCCATAACCCGAGGCCGAGGCCGCGAGACAGGCTCCGACGCGTTGGATCGCTTCAAAGGCGTGATGTATCTCCAGCGTCTTGCGGAGGTCATCCGCGACACGAGCCTTTGTGGCCTGGGCCAGACCGCTCCCAATCCCGTGCTGAGTACGTTGCGATGGTTCCGCGACGAGTACGAGGCGCACATTTACGAGCGTCGCTGCCCAGCCGGGGTATGCACGGAACTGCTGACGTACCGTATCGACCCGGAAAAGTGCCGCGGCTGCACGTTGTGCGCCAAGAAGTGCCCCTCAGGCGCGATACTCGGGGCGCCCAAGAGCCCGCATTACATAATCCCCGACAAGTGCATCGGCTGCGGAACATGCCTTGAGGTATGCCGCTTCGACGCGGTTATCAAGGAATAAGGAAACAAACCGTGGTGAAAATCGAGGTAAACAACAAGCCCGTCGAGGCCCGCGTCGGCGAAATGCTCCTTGGTGTGCTGCGTCGCGAGGGCATCAAAATACCGACTTTGTGCAACATTGACGGAATGGCGCCAACCGGCGCCTGCCGCATGTGCGTGGTCGAGGTGGAAGGCCAACGCGGCCTCGTGCCGAGCTGCGCATACCCCACCGTCGAGGGAATGAAGGTCCAGACGCACTCGCCAAGGGTAATCCGAGCACGCAAGACGATCGTCGAACTGCTCCTGGCCGACCACCCCGACGACTGCCTGTACTGCGTTCGCAACAACTGTTGCGAACTGCAGGCACTCGCTGCCGAACTCGGCGTACGCGAGCGACGGTACGCCGGTGAGAAAAGCGTTGAGAAGATGGACGTGTCAAGTCCTTCGATCGTTCGCGATCCCGCCAAGTGCATCCTGTGCGGACGTTGCGTGCGAGTCTGCGAAGAAGTGCAGGGCATCGGCGCGATCGACTTCATCGGACGAGGCAGTGGAACGAAAGTCGGCACAGCCTTCGATGGCGGACTCAACGTGTCCAGCTGCATCCACTGCGGACAATGCGTAATGGTATGCCCCACCGGAGCCCTGCGCGAACAAAGCCATCTCAAAGAGGTGATCGAGGCCATCCATGACCCAAATAAGATTGTTGTGGTCCAGCACGCCCCGGCCGTGTCAGTTACACTGGCTGAAGAGTTCGGCCTGAAAGCAGGCGGCGACATCACCGGAACAATGACGACCGCCCTTCGCAAACTGGGCTTCGACAAAGTGTTCGACACTGCCTTCGCCGCCGACCTTACGATCATGGAAGAAGCCAGCGAGCTTGTGAAACGTCTTACCGAAGGCGGCACGTTGCCGATGATGACGAGTTGCTCGCCCGGCTGGATCAAGTACGTCGAGCAGCATCAGCCGGAGTTCATCGACAACCTTTCAACGTGCAAAAGCCCACAGCAGATGATGGGCGCCGTGCTCAAGAGCTTCTATGCCAAGCGAGAGGGAATTGAGCCCAAGAATATCTTCAGCGTAGCTATAATGCCCTGCACCGCCAAAAAGTATGAGGCGGAACGCCCTGAAATGGCAAGAGGCGGCGTACCGGACATCGACGCCGTGCTGACAACCCGTGAATTCGCCAGACTCATCAAAATGCGAGGCATCGACATGTCAGCCCTTGCGCCCGACTCGTCGGATTCGCCGTTCGGCGAACGAAGCAGCGCCGGCAAACTCTTTGGCGCCTCCGGCGGCGTGATGGAAGCAGCTATCCGCAGTGCCCACTACTTGATAACAGGCCGGGAACTGGAGAAGTTGGAAGTCAAGGCCGTCCGAGGCCTGGAAGGCGTGAAGGAAGCCAAAGTAAATATCGACGGCCTGGAAATCGCCGTGGCAGTAGTAAGCGGACTGGGCAACGCCCGCAGGTTGCTCGATGAAATCAAGGCCGGACGGAAAGAGTATCACTTTGTCGAGGTGATGACCTGCCCCGGAGGCTGCATCGCCGGCGGTGGCCAGCCGTTCACGACGGACCCCGAGGCCGTGCGGGCGAGAATGCAGGCGCTGTACAAAATCGACCGCGAGGCACCCGTCCGAGTCTCGCATGGCAACGAAGAAATCCAACGACTCTACAAGGATTTCCTCGAAAAGCCGCTTAGCCACAAGAGCCATGAGTTGCTCCACACACACTACACGAAAAGGGAAGTGACGCTTTAAGCACCGCGACGCCCCTCCGAACCCTTGCCGCCAACTTGGGTTCGACGGGCGCGTAGCGTGACGGCGCTAAGATGAGAAAAGAGTAATAGGTCATCGGACTCGACGGGTTGTCGCGGCGGCTACCGATAAGCCCGTCACAAAGGCTGGCAGCCAAAACCTTTTTGGAAATTGGCAATGATACATCCGATCGACATCCCGCTGATCACAACGGTCAAGGAACGCTGCCGCGTCTGCTACACCTGCGTGCGCGAATGCCCCGCCAAGGCCATCCGAATCGCCGACGGACAGGCGGAAGTCTTGCCCGAACGGTGCATCGGCTGCGGAAACTGCGTCCGCGTTTGCAGCCAGCACGCCAAGCTCGTCCGAAGCTCCATCGAAGCCGTTGATGATCTCCTGGCCAGCGATAAAAAGGTAGCCGCCTGCCTGGCGCCGAGTTTCCCGGCGGAGTTCTCGGATTTCGACTGGCGACGCCTGCCAAACATGCTTCGAGAGCTCGGCTTCGACCTGGTGACCGAGGTCGCATTTGGTGCCGACCTGGTGGCTGCGGAATACCGCAAACTGCTCGAAAAGAATGACGGCAAGCACTACATCGCCACAAGTTGCCCGGCGATCGTGGCGTACGTCGAACGATATCACCCAGACCTCGTAGGTCAACTGGCACCGATCGTCTCGCCGATGATCGCCCAGGCCAGGGCGTTGCGAAAGCTCTTCGGCAAGGACCTCAAGATCGTCTTTATCGGCCCGTGCATCGCCAAGAAAGGCGAGGCCGCCAGCCAACTCGTCGATGACGACGTAGACGCAGCCGTGATTTTCCCCGAAATCCGCGAAATGTTCCTGCGGGCATCGATCCAGCCTGAGTCCGTCGAGCTTGGAGACTTCGACCCGCCCAGACCCGGCACGGGGGCACTGTTCCCCATCAGCCGAGGCCTGCTCCAGGCAGCCAATATCGCCGAAGACCTCGTTGCTGGCGAGGTCGTTACCGCCGACGGGCGAACAAAATTCATCGAGGCCATAAAAGAATTCGAATCCGGAGACCTTGACGCAAGGTTGCTGGAGGTTCTCTGCTGCAACGGCTGCATCGCGGGAGCAGGCATGACCAGCACGGAAGCACTTTTCGGTCGGCGCAGCCGGGTCAGCAAATACGTCCGAGAGCGGCTCGCAACCAACAACCCCGATGAGATCGCCAAAACCCGTCTAAACGTGGCGGACCTGGACCTCTCTCGCACCTATGCTCGCAACGACCAGCGAATCACCGTACCGTTCGAGGAAGAAATAAGCCAGATTCTTGCGAGAATGGGCAAGTTCGATAAGGACGACGAACTCAACTGCGGCGCCTGCGGCTACGACACGTGCCGTGAACATGCAATCGCCATCTTCAAGGGCCTGGCCGAGAGCGAGATGTGCCTGCCCAACACGATCGATAAGCTCCGCCATACAGTCGAGGAGCTTGCGGTATCCAACGATCAGCTTGCCTCGACACAGGAGGCCCTGATGCAGTCGGAAAAACTCGCCAGCATGGGCCAACTCGCCGCCGGCATAGCACACGAAGTGAATAACCCGCTCGGAGTGGTGCTCATGTACGTACACCTGATGCTCGAGCAATGCCAAGACACGCCGCAACTCCGCGAAGACCTCAAAATGGTCGTCGCCCAAGCCAACCGATGCAAGAAGATCGTCGCGGGCCTGCTGCACTTTGCCAGGCAGAACAAAGTCCTCGCCGAACCGACCAACCTTGTCGAACTGGCCGAAAGCTGCTTGAAAACCATCCCCCTGCCCGAGAATACGATGGCAACCGTAAGGGCGGAAGTTGAGAACGTCATCGCGGAGGTGGATCCCGACCAGATCACGCAGGTCATGACCAACCTTGCCACCAATGCCCTCGCCGCCATGGGCGAAGGCGGAACGCTGACGATTGTCATCTCCGGTGACGACCAACAACTCCGCCTCGATGTGGTGGACACTGGCCGGGGAATCCCAAAGGAAAACATCAAAAAGATATTCGAGCCCTTTTTCACCACCAAACAAATGGGCAAAGGCACCGGCCTGGGCTTGGCGGTAACTTACGGAATCGTCAAAATGCACAGCGGTGACATCACAGTCGCTTCCAACGCCGATCCCGAAAGTGGGCCGACAGGAACAACCTTCACCATCCGCCTGCCGCGACAATCCAGAACAAATTGACCGCATTAGATTTACCCCGAGAATCGAACGAGTGAGATTGACAGCAATGAATGAAAAGGCCACTACAGACAACAATGCCAACGCCAAGACAGTCCTGATTGTCGATGACGACATCGACTTCCTGGCCCAGCAAAAACTTCAACTCGAGGCCGCGGGATTCAAAGTAGTCTCCGCCGAGAGCCAAACCCAGGCCCAAAAGGTCATCGAAGACCTTCACCCGGATATCGCGGTGCTGGACCTGATGATGGAACACTGCGACGGCGG
>CAZMBZ010000224.1:0-9038 GCA_964564285.1 uncultured Planctomycetaceae bacterium
CGGCAGGCAGGTCTGAGGTCAAGTTGGAGCAGATTCGCACCTTCAACTGGACCGCCATCTGCCGGCTGGTCCTTTTGGCTGTGCTGGTGATGCTCTACCTGACGTGGGTGTTGGAGCGACAGCCCAACCTTGCTGAGCGTCTGATCGCCTTCGGCCAGCCGCTGCCGGATAAGCCGGACTTCCTGCTCTATCGCATGCTGACGGGGCTCACAGAGGCAATAACTGCATGTGTTTACACTGGGAGGGCCTTGCCATGAATGTACTTGTGAAAAAACCCCTTAGTTTGAGGGTTTCTGCCAGAATTTCAAATCTTTCCGGCAAAGCCTGGCCGTCACAGTAAGGCCCTCCCGCCACAGGCAGATGGCGTGGACTTCTGGCTTGACCTTTGTAGTTGGAGTGACAAACGCTTATCTTGGTATCTTAAGGTCTTAAGGTCGGCGACAGCGGCCGGCCTTCAAGACAAGGAAGTCCTTCTGAAAGGAGATCATGCAATGACCAACCCGCGAAGAATTATTGCCTTTGCCATCGTGGTTCTGGCTGGAACACTCTTGGCGGCCTGCGGTGAAAGCGGATCTTCCGGCCAGCCCAAGCCCCACAAACGCCACAAGCCACTGCACTGCTACGTCGGCGGGACGATGCGCCCGGCAATGGAGAAGCTGGCAAAGCTCTACGAAGCCAAGACCGGGCAGAAGGTCGATATCGACTCCGCCGGTAGCAGCGATCTGCTGATGACCATTCAGGACCAGCAGGTCGGCGACCTTTACGTCAGCCATGACCCTTTCTCTGACATGCTGATGGCCAGGGGGCTCGGCCTACAGGGCTGGACACTGGCGGTCGTAACTCCTGTTATTGTGGTTCCCAAGGGCAATCCCAAGAACATCAAATCGGTCAAGGACCTCGCCAGACCGGGGCTGAAGCTGGCGACAACGGACCCTCGAAAATCCACAGCCGGGCACATCGTGGGGGTAATCTTCGACAAGGCCCAACTTCGTCGGCAGATCGAGTCGAACATCGTAAAACACAGTCAAGGCAGCGGCCAGGCGGCCAACTGGGTCGGTATCGGCGATGTTGACGCGGCGATAATCTGGAACGCCGCGGCACACCAGCGTTTGGATAAGCTCGACATTGTACATATCGATTCCGAATACGCGCCCATTTCGGGTATCGACGCGGTAACAAGCGCAACGAAAAAAGTTTACGACATCGGGCGGATCAAGGTGACCATCGCCACGCTCAAGTGCTCCAAACTGCCCCAGGCCGCCACGAAGTTCGCCGAGTACGTCATGGCCAACCGCGCGATATTCACCGACGAGTTCGGCTTCTCGCCTGCGCCCGATTCGCTGGTTGCGCCGAAGCTCTCGCTGCACTGCGACGCGGCGTTGCGCCTGGGGATGGCCGATGCGGTCAGGGCCTTCGAGAAGAAAACCGGCGCGAAAATCCAGGCCAACTACCAGGACAGCGGCACGCTCATCGCCACGATTCGCCTCAAGCAGGCCGGCGACCTCTACATCCCCGGCGACGTCGAATACCTCGACATGCTCGCCGCAACAGGGTCCGTCGAACACCGAACGAAGATCGCCTGCTTAGTGCCCGTAATCATAGTTCCCAAGGGAAACCCTAAGAACATCGCCTCGCTGAAAGACCTGACCAAGCCGGGCGTAAAACTTGGCCTGGGCAACCCCAAAACCTGCCACATGGGCAGGCTGTGCGAACAGTTGTGGGCGAAGAACAACATCGACCCCGCAGCCATCAAGGCCCGAACTGTCTACTCGTCCAAGACCGTAAACCAACTCGGTGAAAAGGTGCGAACCAACTCCGTTGACGCTGCCATCGTGTGGGACGCCATCGCGGCCGAGCTCGCGAAAGACGTAGACATCATCGAGATTCCACCCGAGCGGAACATCCGCTCTGACGTTGTCATCGGATTGCTGAAGTACTCCCACAACAAGCCGCTGGCGAGGCAATTCGCGGGCTACCTGAGCGGGGCGGAAGGACAAGACATCCTCCGCCGACATCACTACACAATCGGGACCCCGAAGATGCCAGCCGCCAGGTGAACCCCGGTTCACGATGGCCCCAAGTAACCCAAACCGCCCCGCAGACGCCGCTGGCTGAAGGCAACCGAGTCATGGCGACCTAACGCAGCGGATGCATGGACCTGAACAGACTGCCCATCGGCCAGTCAGAAGCGTTCTCTCGCAGTATCTCTTGCAGGCGAATGCGAACCTCCATCGACAGCGACGTGTCCTTGGCGGCGGCGGCAACCCTTTCGCCCACCGCGGGGTACAGTTTCTTGAGCTTCTGCGTGGCGTCGTCCCTAACGCGCCAGCGATCGTTGTCCATCAGCTTCAGCAGCTCGTCCACAACTGCTTGCTCCTTTTGGGCGTCTCGGGTGGCCGGCGCCATCGGGTCGCCGTCATAGAGCAGAACGCAATAACGATTGACCAGCACGCGCTGGCCGGTCGGCGTGAAACCTGCCCGGAACCCGCCGTACTCATGCAACAACACCCACCGGTCATCCTTCGCACTGTATTCCATGACGCCGCGCGTGCCGGAAATCAACATGCGGTCCCCCCTGATCATCGCGGGGGTCCCCCACAGCGTGCCCTTGCCGAATGGCTCGGGCATCGGCCGCCAGGCCCCGTCCTCTTTGCGATAGACCGCCTGGCCGAAGCTGCTTATCGGCCCGGCCATCGACAGTCGCCAAGGCCCGAACGCAAACGCGAAGTCCTCCCACGGATCGTCCTGGAAGAACTTGTCGTTGTCCTGGTCATAGCGCAAGCATGTCTTCTCGGTCCATATCCAGACCTTACCGTTCGGCGAAAGCTGCACCTGCGGGCGATAGCCCCCGTCAATCCCGCGAGCGCACGGATACCTGTGGATCGCGTCGTTGGCGTCCAGGCTGAATGCGAAGAACTCTTCGCGATGGCTCGTCCTGCCAGCGCCCCACCATCGACCGGCGGAATCCTTGAACTTGAAGCCCCCGAGGATTTGCGGCTCCGGAATACTCCGCAGAGGAAGCCGCTTGCCGCCCTCCAGCGTCACCAGTTGCCAGACCCGTTTGCCATCGACGGTGGTGCTCCACCAGGCTTGACGCGTGACTGGATCGCAAGCGTTCCGGAACACCGGCGCGAGCCCGGCCGCCAGGTCCGCCCAGACCCGTCTGGCCGGGTCGAAGATGTACCGGCGCCCATTCAGCACGGCCCCGTGATCGGCCAGGTGCTGGGGAGGCCGTAGCGCCGGCAACAGTCCCGGCATCCGCATCAACGCCTGCCTGCGAGCGCGGTCGGCTTCCGGAATGCCGGATGGCTTTCCCTTCGGCACCGGCATCGCATTGGCGGGGTCCAGCTTCGCCGCCCGGTCATCCTTGAGCAACCCCCGCGGCGTCACTCGCCGGTAGCCATCCTGCCCGGATCGTGACCGCAGGATGACGTATGTGTCCTGGCCGACGTGGAAGTGTCGCTGAGGGGCGTCCATGAAAACGCCTTCCTGCTTCTCGTAGACAGTCGGCTCGCCGCCTTCGGGGCCTACATACGCAATGACGCTACGGCTGCCGCCATTGTGCTTGACACGCAGATGCCCGAGCAGGAAACCGCTCGCCAGCGGCACGAAGGCCTGGCAGGGCGGAACGTTCGCCACAACCTTCCACTCTGAATCGTCCAGTCGCCAGATACGGGTTCGGCCGGGACCCTCCCACTGGAGACAGTACAGCGTGTTGTCGGGCGAGAACGCGACATTCCTGCCGCCCTGCGGAAGGGGAAGCTCTCGCCAGCCCTCCCCCGGACGGTACAGGTAGGCCGACGACCTTCGCGAGAACCGCAGCGCGCACCTGCCGTCGCTTGCCACCGCGAGTTGCACAACTACATCCTGTTCCAGGGGCAAGCCGTCGCAGGGCGTGAAGACCTCGCGTTTGCCTGTCTTGACGTCGTATCGCCACACCAGGCCTGACCCTCCCAGGTAGATGCTGTCGCCGCCGTAACCGACCGTAAGAGCTAGGCCCGCGTCGCTCCAGCACTGCCATTTCCCGCCCGGCTGGTCCCTGCCGGCACCGGGACGGCCGGCCGGGGCGTGGACCTGCCCCTGACAGACTCCAGCGACGACGCTCGCCAGAAAGACAACCCAAAGAACACCCCGCATGATTGGTGACTCCTTCTTGCCGACCTTCACGGTATCGAGCTTGTCCGTTCTCGCCACTATGTTTGACGCGGCAGAAGGTCCCAGGTTTCACCTCTTACCCAGGATTCCATTTCAGTGACGAAAGGCAGCCGTAGCGGGATTGTCCGCGCGGCAGAGGCTCGCTTCAAGTGCCAAATACAACACCAGGGCAGGGGGAGACTATTCCTCGACAATCCTGCCTGCTCGCATTCTCACGGTTCGCTGGGCGTAGCCTGAGGCTCGGTCGTCATGTGTTACCAGCAGCACTGCCCCACCGTCGCGGGTGAATTCGGTGAGGTATTCCAGCACGGCCCGGGCGCTGTCGGCGTCGAGGTTGCCGGTCGGCTCATCGGCGAGGATTATGCCCGGCTCGTTCAGCAGCGCGCGTGCAAGTGCTGTCCGCTGGCGCTCGCCGGTACTGAGTTCGCCCGGCTTGTGGTGGAGGCGATGTGTCAGGCCGAAGTGCTCGATGAGCATCTTCGCCCTGCCCGCCGCGCCGTCGGTTTTCAGCGCCAGCGAGGGCGACAGGACATTGTCCAGCACGGACAGATATGGCACGAGGTGGAACTGCTGGAAGACGAATCCCACTCGACGTGCCCGCAGTGCGGCGCGGGCGTCGGGATCGAGCTCATAGGGATCTTGCCCGTCCAGCAGGACGTGCCCGGAGTCGCCGGCAAGCAATCCCCCTGCCGCCAGAAGAAGCGTGCTCTTGCCGCATCCGCTGGGTCCCTGAACTCCGACGAACTCGCCTGGCGTCACACTCAGCGAGACGTCGACAACCGCGTCAACGGGCTCATCGCCGTGGGCGTATCGTTTGGAAAGGTTGTGAATCTCCAGCACTTCATTACTCCCTGGCGAGTATTACGGCGGGGTCCTGCCTCCCAGCCAGCATGGCCGGGGCCCAACTTGCGAGCATCGCCAGAAGCGGTGCGGCGACAAGAACAATAACCATCAGCAATGGATCGAACAACTCCCCTGCCGACTCGACACGCAAGGATGACGACCGCTGCACGGTAATTCCAATAGTCAAGCCGACGGCATAGCCCAAGGCCGCGCCCAGCAGGCCAATCACCATTGCACGAATAAAGAACACGCCGACTATCTTTCGCCCGCGCACGCCAATGGCCCGCAGGATACCGATCTCCGTCGCCCGCTCGCGGACGTTACTGAGTGTCAGCAGGCCGATCCACACCGCTGCCGCGACCAGCACGGCCGGGACTATCACGCCCGCCAGCGACTCACGAGCTTGCTTCAGCCGATCTCGGCTGGCTCGTTCGGCGACCATGGCCTGGACGTGTTCGACCTTGGCGCGATCCCGAGCCTTGGCGCGGAGGGTAACTTTGTTCTCGCGCAGGACGACCTTCACCTGTCCGGCGAGTATTCTCATCACCTCCTCTCGCGTTTGTTCCGCCGGAACGCCCTCACAGTGGCACTTTAGTGCCTCAATCGCATTAATTCGACCTTCCAGGCCCAGCAGCTTTTGCCCGGCGGCAAGACCAACCCAGATCGTAGCATCCTCGGCTGTGCCACGTTCGGGGCGAATATACTGGACCTCGATACTATTGCCGCGAAGCATGATATTCTGGCCTGGCTTTATGGCTAGATCACGGGCCAGTTCGTAACCGACGACGCACTTTCCAGGCGGCACGGCCAGCAGCATCGGTTCGAGCGGTTTTCTGTAGACCAAAGGCACCTCACCTCGGGTGCCCATGAGAATGATACGACGTTTCTGTTCGGGCCATTCAATCCGCTGCTGAACTATCGGCAGCAAGTGCCTCACGACTATCTTTTCGGAGTTTGCCAGCGCGGTCACGACCGACTCGGGCATGGTCTCCGAGGCGAAGCCCGATTGCCAAAACTCGGTGAGGTCCTGCTCTTTCGGCAAGATCAGCAGATTGAAGCCGAGTTCCTTCATGTATTTGCGGTAATCATCCTCCATCTTCGCAAGCCGCAGTTCGGCTTCTTTCTGCTTTACATGGAGGATACGCTCGGTGCTGAGATCGTGGGCGCGCAGCAGCGTGAATTGTGCGACGACAACGCCCGAGGCCGCCATTACGGAGAAAACCCCGAGGGCGAAGTTAAGTTTGCGGTGGAGGATTTCCTTGGCGATCAGCCGCCATACGGTCATGGGTTTGGGCAAAAAGGTCATAGCTCTCAGGTCATAGGTTTCTGGTCATACGGAAAGAACATTGTCGGTGTTTCACGGCAACCGAGGCGCGGGTACCTCTCGGCGAGGCAAGCGGGATTGCGACAGTCTCCATCTCACGCAGCGCCTCGGGCGAATCGGCGGGACACCCACACCGCCAGTGCGGCGCCGATGGCGACTATCGCCGCCAGGGCGATAAGCATATTGCGAAGCAGCGAGCCCCTGCCACCGATTCCAGGCTCGTCGGACGGGATCCCCGCCATCGCCAGAGGTCCAGTCGAGTCCGTCCCGCCCGGCGGGATCGTCGCGGCAGCCAGTCCAGCCGCAGGCTCTCCGATGACGTCCGGCAGCGGGGCCGTCACGGCGGGCGCGCCGCGGAACGGGGCATACCAGTCCGCCGCGAACAGCATGTCCACGCCGGGGTTCTGGCTCTTGACCTGACAACTGCAAGCCCCGCACAAGAACGCCGCGTACTCTTCGAGGTTGGACTTATTGATGCCCTTGCCGACCAAGGCGAACATCGCCCGCCCCTGGCCAAAAATCGGAAACGCCGCCGGCTCGCCTTTTGTGGCCTCGGCAAGGTCCGACTCCGTCGCCAGGAGCATATTCACAAACGTGGCCTCAGCAGGATCATCACGGGATACCCGCACCACCGAGAACCCCATCTGGACCTTCGGGCCGACATTCTCGTCGGTTTCGTAAGGATCATCCGCCGATGCCGTCGGGATTAGACTGGCCAATCGGTCGAGTTCCTCAGTAAGCAACTTGGCGGCCGCGGCGTCCTTTTCCTTGTCGCCGGATTCGACCAGAACCCACACCGCTGAGTCGCCCTTGCAGATTCCATCAAACACCTTGCCCCGAGCGGGCGAGTCCACCAGCGACCTCGCAGCCTCGGCGGTCAGATCGCCCGACCAGGCGACGAAGCACCTTCCCGGCGGCGACGGATAGCAGACGACCATACGCGGCAGGGGCTTGTCCTTCTGACTTTCCCAAAGAGCCATGACAGACTTGGGCACTGCCAAATTGGGATCAGTTGCGTCGAGTGAATCGACGTCCAGTAGTGCTACCGCCAGGTTGGCAGGCCGGTTGGGGTCTTCACCCCGCTCGCCGAGCCAATCCGTCACAGCCTTCTGCTCGGCAGACAGTTGGCCCCGGTGGAACACGAGCACGTTGAAGTACTCAGCGGGCCAACGTTCCAGCGCATAGCGGAACACGGGCACAGAGCACGCCGAAGCCGACACGGAAAGCGAAAGAATCGCCGCCGCGCCCGCCAGCGTACACCACGCGATCATCTTTTTCTTGGCAATCATGGTACATGTTAGCATGCATGCATTATACCTTGCGCGGGCTTGGCAAAAAAGCCGGTCCTTCGATTGGGTATCAGGTAGTCCATACCAATACAACCGGCAGAACGTCTGTCAGGAGACGTTCTGCCGGTTTTTTCATAGATCGACGCCGCGGATAAGCCAATCGCCAATCAGCGATCAGTCGTCATCATCATCGTCATCATCATCATCGTCACCATCCCGATCGTGGCGTTTTTGCTTCTTGTCCGTCCTGGCTGTGCTATAGAGAAGCTTCTTGACTGCCTCTCGTTGGCGTGGAGTGAGAATCTTGAACGCATCACCGGTCACCTCTTTTGCCATCTCGTAAGCGCGTTTCCTGGCGTTGCCTACGATCTCGGGGACCTTGCGGCGGCGTTCGTTAACCGGGATGTCGCCAATCGCGTTGGCGAGGCGTTCGGACATATGCGCCATCTGCTTGCGGTAATCGACCATTCCGCGTCGCAGCCGTTCTCGCTGGTCCTGGGTGAGACGAAGTCTATCGGCGAAACCGGAATCCAGCAGCTTGGCGACCTTACCCGCCAGATCGCTGTGCAGGGATGACACAAGTGCCTTCGACTCAGTGGCGCCGAGCCCGCGACGCTCGGGGCGGGCGGACCGAGCCTTGGATTGCGGCGAGCGACTTGGCCTGGCCGACCGAGCCTTGGATTGCGGCGCGTGCCCCAGCCTGGCGGACCGGAAGCGACCATGCATCATCGGGCCTTGACCACGGCCACGCCCCATCATCGAGCCTTGACCACGGCCGCGACCCATCATCGAACCTTGACCACGGCCGCGACCCATCATCGGACCTTGACCCCAGCCGCGACCCATCATCGAACCTTGACCACGGCCACGCCCCATCATCGGACCTTGACCACGACCGCGACCCATCATCGGACCTTGACCACGACCGCGACCCATCATCGAGCCTTGACCACGACCGCGACCCATCATCGAACCTTGACCCCAGCCGCGACCCATCATCGAACCTTGACCACGGCCACGCCCCATCATCGGACCTTGACCACGGCCGCGACCCATCATCGGGCCTTGACCGCGACCGCGACCCATCATCGAACCTTGACCACGGCCGCGACCCATCATCGGGCCTTGACCACGGCCGCGCCCCATCATCGAGCCTTGACCACGGCCGCGACCCATCATCGAACCTTGACCACGGCCGCGACCCATCATCGAACCTTGACCACGGCCGCGCCCCATCATCGAACCTTGACCACGGCCGCGACCCATCATCGGGCCTTGACCACGGCCGCGCCCCATCATCGAACCTTGACCATAGCCACGGCCCATCATCGGACCTTGACCCCAGCCACGACCCATCATCGAACCTTGACCGCGGCCGCGACCCATCATCGAACCTTGACCATAGCCTTCGCCCATAGACCGGCCGA
>CAZMBZ010000225.1:0-9030 GCA_964564285.1 uncultured Planctomycetaceae bacterium
GCCGGGGCGCACGGCGAGTTGACCGGCGCTATGACAATCGCCGCCTACCACCGCAAGCGTGGCAACAAGAAGACCACGATACTCATCCCTGACAGCGGACACGGCACGAACCCCGCCAGCGCCGCAAACGCCGGCTTCGATGTTCGCTCCGTCCCATCGGACGAAAACGGTGTGATGTGCATCGAGGAGTTGAAGAAAGTCCTCGATGACAGCGTCGCCGGGCTGATGCTCACCTGCCCCAACACGCTAGGCCTGTTCAACCCGAAGGTCCGGGAAATCGCCGACCTCATTCATAGCGTGGACGGACTGATGTACTGCGACGGCGCGAACTTCAACGCCCTTCTCGGGCGGTGTCGCCCCGGCGATATCGGCTTCGACATCATGCACGTGAACCTGCACAAGACGTTCGCCACGCCTCACGGCGGCGGCGGGCCAGGCTCGGGGCCTGTCGGCGTCGTCGAGAAACTGGTGGAGTTCCTGCCCACGTCGGTCATTTGCGAGAGGCCTGACGGTTCGTACTACCTCGACTATGACAGACCGCACTCGATCGGCTACATCGCGCCGTTCTACGGCAACTTCGCGATCATCCTTCGGGCCTACGCATACCTTCTGATGCTCGGCAGGGAAGGCCTGGGGAAGGTGAGCGGCAACGCGGTGCTAAACGCAAACTACATTCGCGTAAAGCTCAAAGAGCGATACGATCTGCCCCATGATCGCATCTGCATGCACGAATGCGTTTTCTCGGCCTCTCGACAGGCCAAAAACGATGTGAAGGCACTGACCATCGCAAAGGCCCTGATCGACCGCGGCTTCCACCCGCCAACGATCTACTTCCCGCTTATCGTGCATGAAGCGATGATGATCGAACCGACCGAGACAGAGTCCAAAGAGACGCTCGACTCGTTCATCGATGCAATGATAGAAATCGCCGACTTGGCAGAGAAAGACCCGGCCTCGCTCCAACTGTGCCCGACAACCACACCCGTCAGCCGGTTCGACGACACGCTGGCGGCACGCAAACCAGACCTCGCCGACCTGCCACCGGCCAAAAACGGATAACCACAGAGCCGCAGAGGCGCGGAGGTCAAGAAGAAGAAACTGGTAGCCTGTTTCTTCATCGACGACCTCTGAGCCCTCTCGACAAGCGGCGAGCCCGCGAGAAAACAATGGTGTCAAGGCACAGAGAAGGAAGTACCAAGAGAACTTCTCGGATGCGAATTCCCCGAAAAACGAGCCTCGAAGCGGCAGAGTTCAATTATGGCTGATGACGGATTGTACGACTACGACATGGTGACGATCGGCTCGGGACCCGGCGGGAGCGCCGCGGCCAGGCAGGTCGCCCGTCGCGGCGGGCGGGCATGTATCGTCGAGGCCGGCACGCTCGGCGGGGTGTGCCTGAACGTCGGCTGCATACCGACCAAGGCTATGCTCGCCGCCAGCGACCTGGCCTGGCGGATGCGATCGGCAGGGACGTTCGGGATAGCATCCGTCGAGCCCAGGATCGATGGCCAGGCATTCATGGGCCGCGTTGCAGCCGTCGTGGCCGAGCTCGCCAGCCGCTCGGCGGCGGCGATCAACATGAGTAAACAGATCGACCTCGTTCGCGGGCGCGGTCGGCTGGTAGATGCCCATACAGTCGCCGTCGACACGTCCGAAGGCGAGAAGCGAATCACCGCCCGGGCCGTCGTCATCGCTACCGGCTCCTCGCCGGCCAGGCCGGGATTCCTGCCCTGGGACAGCCCGCGACTGATGACCACCAACGAGGCCGTCACCGCCTCGGATCTGCCCGCCAGCGTTATCGTAATGGGCGGCGGAGTGATCGGCTGCGAGATGGCGACCGTTTACTCCGAACTAGGCATTGCTACAACCGTCGTCGAGATGCTCGATAGCCTGCTGCCGGGACTGGATGCCGAGGCCGGCAAGGCCGTGACTGCCTCACTGGCCGAGCGAGGCGTCGAGGTCCTCACAGGCCGAAAGGTAACGGCGATGACCGACGATGGCGACGACATCATCGCGAGCCTCGACGATGGGCGCGAACTTCGCGCGGCGCGGGCTCTAATCGCCGTGGGCCGCAGGCCGAACGTCGATGATATCGGCCTGGCCAAGGCCGGCGTGCAAGTCGAGGGCGGCATCATTCCTGTCAACGATCACTGCCGGACCAACGTCGAAAGCGTCTACGCCATCGGTGACGTGGCCGAGACGCGCCAGTACGCTCACCTCGCCGACCGCATGGGCGTCGTCGCCGCCGAGAACATCATGGGTGCCGACCTGACAGACGACCGCACCGTCGTGCCCGTGGGTGCCTACACGCACCCCGAGGCCGCATCGGTGGGCATTACGCTCGCACAGGCCAAGGAGGCCTTCGGTAAGGCGAGGCTGTTCCGCTCCAGCTACGCCAATGCCGGCATGGCGGTGGCGTGTGGCCAGACGCAAGGGCAGGTCAAAATCGTTGCCTGCCCCGACAGCGGGCGAATCTACGGTGCCCTTTGGATCGGCCCGCACGCCGTGGACATGATCCATGAGTTCGCCATCGCCATGCGTCACGGCCTGACCATGGCCCAACTATACCACACCATCCACGCGCACCCGACGTTTCAAGAAGCCGCCATGTTGGCCGCGGAAGGATGGGTGTCGCAATCGCTCAGGAAGCGTCGCTAAAAGCCATGACCGAGCTTGTTCATGCGGACCTCGGACGGGCTGGCTACCAGGCAACACTGGAACTCCAGCAAAGCCTCGTCGCCCGCGTCCAGGCAAAGCCCGACCCGTCGTACCTACTGCTTGTCGAACACGACCCGCCGGTCATAACGCTGGGCAGGCGAGCAGAGATGCAACATGTGCTCGCCGACGCCGACCAACTCGCTGCCGCCGGGATCGAACTGGTCAAGATCCGCCGCGGCGGCGATGTAACCTGGCACGGGCCGGGGCAACTCGTAGCCTACCCCATCCTCCGAATCGATAAGCGTAAATTGACACTCCACGCATACGTTCACTGCCTCGAACAGGCCGTAATCGACGTGCTCGCCCGTCTCGGCCTGACAGCCCGACGCCGCGACGAACTCATCGGCGTATGGGTCGGCGAGCAAAAGGTCGCCGCCATCGGCGTGGCCGTCAGCAAATGGGTGACATACCACGGCCTGTCGCTGAACGTTTCCGCCGACCTCGGCGGATTCGACGCGATCGTCCCATGCGGCATTAACGACGTGTCGATCACCAGCCTGTCCAGGCTGCTTGGGCGAGATGTGAGCGTGGAAGAGGTCAAGCCTATCCTGCTGGAATGCCTTGCCGAGGCGCTTGGCTTCGACCGGCTCAGAGAAGATTGCGAATTATCCACCGCCAAAAAACATGGGCAAAGCGAGGCCGACGTCGGCGATACCCATGGACAAAACACCCCCGCTGGGCGAAAACGTTTGCCGCAATGGCTTCGCAGGCCGATCCCTGCCGGGCCGGAAGCTGCCGAGGTCCGCAGACTGCTGAACAAACTGAACCTGCACACGGTCTGTTCCAGCGCGCACTGTCCCAACCAGGCCGAATGCTTCGCCCGTCGCACGGCCACGTTCATGATCCTCGGCGACCACTGCACGCGGCGCTGCCGTTTCTGCGCCGTTTTCGGCGGAGAACCGCTGCCCGTTGACAACGCGGAGGCCGACGCCGTGGCCGAGGCGGCCCACGCGCTGGGTTTGCGACACGTGGTTATCACCTCCGTAACTCGCGACGACCTGCCCGACGGCGGGGCCGGGCACTTCGCCCGCGTCACCTCAGCGGTGCATCGCCGACTGCCAGAATCGACGATAGAAATCCTCATCCCAGACTTCCAGGGCGATGAGCAAGCCCTCGCGACGGCCCTTGCAGGCGGGTGCGACATACTCAACCACAACGTCGAAACCGCACCGCGTCTGTACCCAACCGTACGCCCCCAAGCCAACTACCGACGCAGCCTGGCCGTACTGAATGCCGCCCGACGCATAGGCGCACAAGGACAGGCCGACGATGCCGGCAAGGGTCTTTACACCAAGAGCGGCCTGATGCTGGGCCTGGGCGAAACGCGGGATGAATTGCTGGAAATATTCGCCGACCTCCGCGCCGTCGGGTGCGACATCCTGACGATAGGCCAATACCTCGCCCCATCCCCGCAACACCATCCAGTGGTGCGATTCATCCCGCCCGAGGAGTTCGACGAAATCCGCGACCAAGCCCTGGGCTTCGGCTTTGCCGCCGTATCCGCTGGCCCGTTCGTCCGCAGCAGCTACAACGCCGAGAGCGTCTTCAACACCCGAAGGCCGCCAAATGCCAAGTAGTTCAGCCCAGAGCGGCGATTAATGAATGAACTCGATAACATCATGCTTCAGTCTCAAAAACGTCAAACCCGTGGAGTAAAGGGTTGGAGACAATGGTGTCTCGGTAACGTGTCTTCCTCTGCCCGTTGTACCAGACTCGCGAACGGACAGGAATGTCCTGTCCAACGCTTTGGCGGAATCGCTCAATGCCCTTGATCATTTCCGGATCGAAGGTAGCAGCAGACTTGATCTCGAATACGTCGAATGATCGACCTGCTGTCGCTTGGACCAAATCAACCTCGTTGCCCTTGGCATCTCGATAAAAGTAAAACTCAACGGGCTTGCCTTGATTGAGCCAGCCTTTGACAAGCTCCATGATTAGTAGATTTTCGTAGAGGTTGCCCCGCAACGGATCACGCTCGATCTGCGCTGGTGTTTCAAGCCCCAGCAACCATGCGGCCAGACCTACATCGACAAAATAAAGTTTGGGCGATTTGACCAAGCGTTTGCGAATATTGGCAAACCAAGGCGGCAGCTCGAACAGAATGTAAGAAGCCTTGAGAATCGATATCCAACTCTTGATCGTTGTGGCCGAGACGCCGACGTCGTTAGCCAGTGCGGCATAATTGACAAGTTGCCCCACACGCCCCGCAACGAGCCGAAGAAACGTTTCGAATGCGGTCAAATCTTTCAGCTGGATCATCGCCCGAACATCGCGTTCGACGTAGGTGGCCGTGTAATATCGAAAAAACCGTGATGGCTTGAGCTTGCCCTGGTGCAAACCAGGATAAAAGCCTTGATGAATCCATTCGAACGGTCCGTCGGGATGCTCACGATACCGTCGGACTTCAGCAATTGTGAATGGAAGCAATTCCAACACGGCGGTGCGGCCCGCCAGAGATTGGGAAATCGTCTGATGGACCATGGGTTGATAGCTGCCGGTAAGGATGAATCGTCCTGGCCTGCGGTCGGCGTCAATGATGCCCTGCAGATAGCTCAGGAGTTCTGGTACACGTTGAATCTCATCGAGGATCGCCCCTTCGCTGACTCCATTAAGCAAACCTCGTGGGTCTTCGATGGCCTGCCGGCGAATATCTGGGGCTTCCAGCGAAAGATAGGACTTCTCGGGAAACGTCATTTTCGCTAGCGTTGTCTTGCCGGATTGACGAGGCCCAAGAATCGTCACGGCAGGGTATTCCGCAGCGCACTGAAGCAGTTCTTGTTTAATCAGCCGAGAGATCATATTGAAAGGATACCACCTTTGGTGCAAATCGCAAGTTGAACTTTGCATTTGCGCCGCCAGTAACCGCGTCAACCCCATCCTCATCGAGGCCATCGCCAAGGGCCACCGCTGGCAGGCCCAGTTGGAGTCGGGCGAATATCCCGGCCTCGAAGACCTGGCCCGCGCCATCGGCCAGCCACGGCGGAGCCGCAAAGCATAGGCGGGCTGCGACCACACCAACGTCGGCCGACTTGTCACGGCGACTTGTCACGACGTAGCCCGGAGGGCGAAGACGGAAGCCCGGAAGGCGGAGTCGGAATGTTGCACCTCGCCAGCCTCGCGCCGGACATCATCGAGGCGATCCCGCGGCGACGAACCCGACGGCCCGCCACGACGAAGCCGGCAAGCGAAGACGGGCCCCAGCCTGGAGAAGCTCCAGAAGAACCTGCCGGTAAGGTGGGATGAGCAGAGGAAGAGATGACTTTGAAGGCCCGACGTCGCGGATCAGGCGGGGCTGTATCGCGTGCAGCCAGCTTGTTCAGTTTTCCGCATCTTATGCTGGGTTCCTGGCCATGAAATCCTGAATCCCCTGCAAGAGCAGAGCTACCTGGTCTTTGGTGTAGTCTCCATAATGGCCGTGTGCTGCCTTGTTCCTGAGGTCAAGCCAGGACGTTACGCTCTTCTGATCAAGCTTCGAGTAGACAGAAGCACCAGCCAGTTCACTGTTCAAGGTGTCCGCCTTCTTGGGTCGAATGCCCTTGGCAGAAGCTTGGGTGACCGAGAGGCCGTTCTTGACACAAAGCTGTCTGAGGTGTGACTCCAGAGAGCTCCCGCCTATCACGGCCGCTGCGTCTTTGTAGCCTTCAGCAAGGAGATGTTCAGACATCTCGATGAAATCGGCGAACAGCTCGGCATGCACAAGTACGCGCAGTGAGTCCACATAGCCTGCCTCAATGTCAGCTTTGAGAGCTTCGATGACGCCGACTAGAGTTAAGGCCTGTACAGAGAAGCACGTTCTCATCAACATGCTTTCCTCTGCGTCCCTAGCGTAGGTCGATGAATTCCCCGCAATACGATCAATTGCTGCTCTGGCTCGAGCGGCCAACAACCGTAGGTCGCTCTCCGGCAAGTCACTGCAATCGTCATACTTCGATCTCTGCCGGAGTTGGTCCCGAAGGGATAGGACGTCAGTCAGTTGCTGAATCATCTTGCTGGTGGCATGCGCTGGCATATGTCTTCTCGATGCTCTGGGGGCCGACCTCTTTATCTACACAATTCACCATTTGCCGATGGTGTCGATCTCGACCGCATAAGGTACTCCGACCCAAGGGGCTTAGCAAGCACGTATCCAGCCTCGAAGACCTGGCCCACGCCGTCGGGTGCGACCGCACCTACGTCGGCCGCATGCTGCGCCTGACCAGCCTCGCCCCGGACATCATCGAGGCGATCCTTCGCGGCGACGAACCCGACGGCCTGAGCCTGGAGAAGCTGCGGAAGAACCTGCCGGTGCGGTGGGATGAGCAGAGGAAATGTTGGCAGTAACGATAGATCTCAGCGCCCGCGCGCCGGAGGCGCGAAGGGGCGGCTGGAGCGACTTGTTATGCCTCATTCTCCCATTACCTTATCGGCAATCTCGTAGTATTCCTCATGGACACGAAGCTTCAGCACAATTCTATTGCCTCCTCCCGTGGCCCCAAAAACGATCTTGTTGCTACCGGTGGCGTATTCAATCATGCCGTGTGTTTGCAACAAATCTAGGTGAGGGCGCATCTTGTCGAGGATGATGTCGCTTACGTCTCCTTGGGCGTTCTTGTGCACTGGATTCGGTTGGAAGATCTGTTCGAGTTCGGGGAGCAGTTCGATCAACCCCGAGACTGTTCCGGAAATGACGCGCACGACACCGTAGTCGTGCTCGAAATCCAACACTACCTTACGGATTGCCTCGAAGTCTCCCTTCGGAGTTGCCGCACCCAATTCATTTGCCAGTCTCGCATATAGGCGCTTCAGGCCGCCTACGTCATTTGCTTCGATTGCTTGAAGCATGTTGAGGGGAATGGGCAGATCAACGGGGCGCATTCCCGTGTGGCAGACGGGGACAACCGGAATCCCCTTAATCCAGCCAGCTCCTGCTTCGAAGTTGATCCAAGGGCGGGTAACGGATTCGTCGCTGCAAAGGATGACTTCAATCTTGGCCTCCTTGAGTGCCTTGTCCACATCGTTCAGCCACTTGTCTCCAACCGAAATGCTCTCCGCATCGGACGAGACGAAGACTTCAATAAGCCCCAAGAAGTCGTCGACGATGTGCGTCTTTAGCAACTCGGCAAGCACGGCTTCCTCCGTGATGTGGCTGATGAAAACCTTAGGTTTGGTCATTTGACATTCTTCCTTGAGGCCTAACGTACCAGGCTCAGTTGCCGGCCGCCTGCGGAAGCGGACTCCCAACCGACAACACTATTCTCCATCGCGGGCGTCGCCGGTCAACTGCAGCCGCTGGTTAGGCCCCGTCACTGCGTCCATTCGCTCCAACCACAGTCGCGGCAGTCGATCATGTAGTAGACCTCATCATGTGCCGTGTCGGTGGCAGACTTGCGACTCAATTCTTTGGAGCCGCATCGCGGGCAAGCGACAAAAGGAAGAGGATGGTCGCTATCGGGATCGATTGTGCGGCGTTCAAGCAACTCATTCAACTCGCGGACGGAGAGGCGTGCTCGCTGATCATCGCGGATCAGCTGTCGCACCTCTTCTGTCAGTTTGTCGTAGACGACTTTCTGCTCGGCGTTGCTCTTTTGATAGTACAAGTGGGTAATGACCCATGAGCAGGCCGCGCCTAGTACCACACCGATGAGAAGCAGGGTGATTTCCATGGGGGCCTAACTTGTTGTTCTACAGAAATCCGTTTTTCCAGGACGTATAGGACCAATCTACCGCCGTTTCCAGTTGTCGGCAATGCTTTATCGAGCGGTGAACGCCCTCAGAGGCAAAGATGCGGCTTGACCGGCCATGGATAACTGGCATCGAGCGGTTCTTTGTCACCGATGACACCGCCCCCGCCTTCTATCGCGGCCTCGAAGGCTCCCGCCTCCGAAGCAGTGCCATTGCAGTGCCAAACGGCTTGCGGTGCCAGTCATGTGACGATCATGGGCGATTTTCTAGCAGGCGTCTGCGCACAAGGCTACGTCATCCCAGGTCCGCTGCCGGTGGCCAATGCGGTTAGAAATGCTTTTTGGCAAAAGCTCTGCCTGATTGGTTCTTGAGGTATTTCTCGAACGCGACCGCCTTGGCTTTATCCCGAAAGGCGACGGCGGTCTCGATGCGCCATGGTGCAAACTTCGACGTGTGCGGCACTTTGCCTGCGTTGTGGACCTTGAGGCGCTCGGCAAGGTCCTGGGTCATGCCGACGTACCAGCGGCCGGGTGGTTCGATGCTCTGGAGCATGTAGACGTAACAGAATTGGCCTTCCATGGCTCATTCCCCTTCCGGCTTCGGCTTCGACGCGACAAGGGCTTGCCGAAACGTCCGTCTTCGCCTTTGGCT
>CAZMBZ010000226.1:0-8982 GCA_964564285.1 uncultured Planctomycetaceae bacterium
TGATCCCCGAGGAAAACGCGGAACTCGCCCTGGCCATAAACGGAAAGCGAAACCGTCTAGGCCGGGCCGACTTCCTGGCCTTCGCTGACAATCTTAAGGTTACCCAGAGCTACGCTGAAGCGAGGTTGACGAAACTGTTGGGCCTTGCGGGTCGCTTCGAGCAGATGATCGCCAGGTCCGCCCTCAGCGCCCCGCTCCGCGACGGGCTGGCCCAGATCCTAGCTGCCCGCCTGGACCGCCTGCGGTAGATATGCGAAACGCCTCCGGGCTGCCGCCGAGCATATATGCACCGGGCGACTGTTGATCTGTAAGGTTGCGGCTATGACCAGACCGCCAGGCCGACAACCGACGACTCCGCGTATCAGCCCGCCCGACCGATGGCGCCGCGCAATTCCGCTGTCGACCGAGAACGCCCCAAGAGATATGAACAGTAGGTCCACAGAAACGTGGAAGGCCCCTGCGATGACAGAACGGGAGGAAATGTCTTAATGATCGAGATGTTACCATGCTGCATCGTGCCGTTTTTCGCGGTCGTGTACATATACGGCCAATTCAGCATGCAGTTTCGACTGTGGCGCCTCGTTCGACAGCGGGGAAGACTGCTGTCGGTCAAGCTGATACAAGACTGCATCTTCTACCTGATCATCCTGCCGTGGATCGGTATGATCCCGGTGGCTTTCGCCGGGGCGACCGATCGCAGCGCCGCAGCCGGGGCGATGAAGACCTTCACCCTCGCGGGCACGCTGTTCATGCTGACGGCGTATCTGGCGATGGGCATCTGGCTGGTGGTGCTGCTCCGCAGGCCGAGGCGGCTCTACCGTAGCGGGCTATCGCTGGTGCCAATGGTCGTCATGGCGCTGATCTGGCTGACGTACTTAGCGAGCATCGTGGGGATCCTCGCCTGGGAAGCGTTGCGACCCGGAGGCTTTGTCTGGCGGGCGATAAACACTTTCGATAATTTCGGGACGGCGTTCGTGGCGTTCATCCCGGTCGGCCCACTGGCCAACTTCGTCCCGCTGATCCTTCATGTCTGGAGGGCCCTGCCGGCCGGGCGACGAACCACAATGACCATGGATAGCGATGAACAATGATCGATCTTCCTGCCATCCTCCTGGAATCACGAATAGGACATCTGATTTTGCGCAGCCCCCTCGGGCTTACCGGGCAGCACTGCCGGAGGACGCGAGGGCCGCTTCGGTTTGCCCGCTCAGTTGACGCTACTTCTCCGGCTGGGCCAGCCGCCCCACGAACAGAATCGCACCGGTCACCTTGTCGCGGATCAGGAAAACGAAAGGTCGGTCCGCGCGGAACTCGACGGAGCATGCCACCCCCGCTCTTTCCATCACGACCGCCGTCGCGGCCGCAGCCTCCGTGCCTTCCTCGTTGACCTCCACGAATGACTGGTGAATCACCAAGCCAATGAAAAGGTCGTGCTTGCCGTCCATGCCGCTGAAGTCGGCCGAGCCGGTAAAGGCCAGTTTCATCCCCATGTTCTGGAGCGTCGGGCCCAGATATCCGCGCCAGTTCATCTTCCATCGCGGAATCCGGACATCCACGTGCGTCTCATGCATCGCCTTGAGCCATCCATCCAATCGCCCGGCCAAGAGGCCTTCCACGGCCCGAAGGGACTCCGGCTTGGCCGAGTCGGGCAGGATTATTACCATCGACAGCCGATCGCCTTTGTACGGCAACTCAAGCAACTGCGCCGTCGCGGCTGCGCCATTGGGGTCGTGGATCAACGGCGTCTGGTAATAGCCATACTCCCCTGAGCGGTGCATCATCGCCGCACTGACGGTCTTGTCCGGCGAAACGTGGAACGGCTCATCCTGCGTGAGCTTCTTCTCGAATTGGCATTCCCAGTCACCCTTGAAATATATCGCGTTGGTCAGCACCAGCGCGACGGGGCCTTGAACGTCAGGCAGCTTGATCAGGTCCTTGATCCTGTCGTTGGTCTTCTTGGCGACCCAGTCGTTGATGATCGACCGGCCGGGCTCGGGAAACTTGACATCCTGGGCTTTCGCCCCGTAGTTGTCGGCCAGCAGCTTGACGTAGTCGTCGAGCAGATCCGTGGCGGTCCATACCGCATTGGCGGTGTCGAGCTTGACGTCGCCCGCCTGGCCGATCGCGTTGATCCCTCGAATCCATGAGGCCGCGGCATCGTTGATCTGCTGTGCCGGCCAGGGCTCCTTGCGGTCCAGCCACGGCTGGGGCAGGCCCTTGACGGGCTTGAGGTGCTCGGCGGTTCTTGTCACCGGCAGGTGCATGGCCGCGTACATCTCCTTCGCGGTCGGGCCTTTCGCGCCCGCCCAGGTCATCAGCAGGGCCGTCTGAATGCTGTACGGCGAAATGAAAAGGTTGCCCGGCTTCTCGCTCAGCCGCCAGTAGAGGTCCATCCCGAATTCGTTGTTGCCCTGGGCGAGCTTCATGACATCCGGGCCGGGCGGGGTCGCAGGCGCGGCGGCGCGGCGCTTCGCGGCAGCGACTATGGCGAGCGTGGCAACCACCACGACCACTGCAAGGATCAGCGCCTTGGCGTATCTCATAGCATGCTCCTTTCGCGGTACCCGTCTGACAATTGGACGCCGCCGGGGATGGAAAGTTCCAGAAATGCGGAACAGATGGAGTATCGGATTCTGCGAAGCCCCTCGCGCTTACAGGGAGGCTCTGCCATGGGTGCTAGCCGAAGGCCTCCGGCCCGGGGTTTTTCAGCCTCCGGCCCGACCTGTTGCGCTTGCCGAGCCCGCCGCTCCTGCCATCCCTACGGAACTCGCCTCCCTGGCCAGCAACTGGGGAGCTCTCCCAGACCATATCCGTCAAGCTATCGCCACGCTTGCGGGGGTGACACCTTGAAGAGCCCCGGGGCGGCAGGCAGCCTGCAAATGGCAAGCGACCGCGAATCACTTGCGGCTTTTCTGCGTCTTTTCCCGTTTGCTCGTTGCGTCCTTTTTGCGCCCTGCCGCCCTTTCCTCCGCCGCGACGGCCGCGCGGACGTTCCGCCGGAAGCGGTCGTAGTCCTTCTCCGACAAGAGCTGCTTGAGCTCCGACAAGTCCGGGGGAATCAGCTCTGGCCTCCGTTTGCACTCGGTCTGCCAGTACTCATCCCAGTTCAGATCGTGCTGCGCCAGGCACGGCACGTGGCCGTAGGTGTTCCACGGCTCGACCCGCTCGGCCATTTGTGCGGAGGCCTTCAGCAGCATTCTGGCCACGGCCAACGAACTCGGGGTAGCTTTGTCCTCTCCAAGGCCGGCACCTGACAACTGCGGCGGCGCCGCGTACCAGCCGAAATCCTGCCAGATCATCGGGTGGTCGTACTTGTCCGCCGCCGAGATGATCGCCCGGGTAACGTCATTCGGGTCCGGCGTCTCTGGGGGCGGGTCGAAGACCCCGCCTCCCCAAGCTCGCTGCTGGCGGAGGATCGCCAAGTCCTTCTCGTACTGCCGGCGTATTTTGAGCGTCTGCCATATCTTCGTGCCGGCCCCAGGCTGGAGTTTCTTGAGTGTATCCTTGGCGGATTCGAGAGCCTTGGCTGTGTTGGGGTCGGCCCAGCACGTCAGCGCCGAACCGGCCGCCAGGCGAGCCTGGGCATCGAGCTTTTCGTCGCCCAGGCATTGAATCAAGAAGGACTCGACCTGGGGCAACGGATCCTCCTCAAACAAACCCGGTCCCGGCACGATGATGCTTCTGATCCTGCCGATAGCCTTGATCAGCCCCGCGTCGCCCAGGCCGCCGGGGAGCTTGCGAAGCTCGGGCAGGTCCAGGGGAAACGCCAGCTCGCGCTGGGCCGGAGCCTCGTCGAATATCCCCTTGCCGCTGCCCGTGTCTCTACCCGACGAGACATCTCGCCAGCGGTACAAGTAGGAAACGAGGTCCTTGTGCATCACGGCCGTGTCGTTTCGGGAGAGGATCTCCAGGATCAGCCCGTTCCGCTGCTCGGCCGTCAATCGAGGGATCAAGTAGGTGCTCTTTTCGCCGTCAACGGTGACGCGAGGCTCCTCGATGTAGCTCATCATCAGATACCGGACGAACGACCCTTCGGTCGGCGCGATGCCCACGCAGCCAACGCGGTTTCGCAGGATAGCCCGGCTGCCGAGGCGGGGGCGGAGATACTTGAAAGCGTCGGTGTTGTGCCGCTGGAGCAGGCAGTCCATAGCCATTACGCGAACGACCGCCCGGTCGCTTTCGAGCATCTTCTTGAGCTTCTCGTCGTCGGCCTTGGCGAGGAAGACCTGCTTGATCTTGAAGTAGGGACCGGTGTGGTCGTAGACGGTGGGGAGCATCGCCTGCGCCTGGTTAAGCAGAATGAGCTGCCTCATCACGCCGTCAAGGTCCCGCCTGGCCACGAAATTCGGGTCCGTCGCCGGGAAGTACTCCTTCAGCCGGGACTCGATCGCCGCCCTCTCGGCTGAGTTGCCGTCGTCCGTCTGTCCCACTGCCTGCCTGCCGGCGAGGGCGGAAAGAAGAACGACCGCTGTCGTCGCGGCGCGGATAGCCAATCGCCTTCGCATGTCACAATCTCCCCTTGAGGTTGGCTTTGCTGGAATAACACGGATATTGTACCCGACCGAAGCCGCGGCGGCTACGAATTCCAAGTGGCATCCGATCGCCTCCACGACGGATAGGGAGTTTGCTTTTGCCTAGCCCCTCCGGGCCGGCGGGCGGCTCTGCCGGGGGGCGGGTTGGAAATCTTCGAACTTGGGCCAACGTGGCGCGTTTTGTCGCGTAGTGACGCGATCTGACGCCTCTTGTCGCGAACTGCCGGAGGTGGGAATCGAACCCACACTCTGTTGCCAGAACGGGATTTTGAATCCCGCGCGTCTGCCAATTCCGCCACTCCGGCTACGTAAACCTACCGAGATAATCAGTGTATGAAGTTTCTGGAGAAAGGCAAGTCCTCACTACCTTGCGGCCAGGGATTTTGAACCTGCCTGCGGCTGGCAGATCCCGCGCGTCTGCCAATTCCGCCACTCCGACTAGGTGATCCTGGGATGATCAGCGTATGCAATTCCCCATCTGCAAAGTTCATTCGCCTGGCCTGTGCGGGGCTAGCTACCGGTGGTTCGATCCGTTTGATTGACGACAAAACGGTGCGTGCCTGGCTGTAACTCCTGAGCTTGGCGCGTAAAGGGAAGGATGGCCGTCGCGCTGGTCGCCTGGGGCACGGTCACGTCCCATACAAACCGCCCGCCGCTTAGTCGCCAGTTGCTCACGATCAGCCCGTGTGGACATTCGTACTGGCCGCGAACCCACTCCAGGCCAGCCATCGGACAGGGAGCGAGAACGAAGTGCCTAAAGCCAGCCCGGGCAGGATCCGGGCTGATTCCCGCCAGCGTATTGTAGAACCAGTTGTCGAAGCCGCCCATCATCGGGTGGTTCAGCGACCGCGGGCCGTGGACGCGGTCATGTTCTTCTTCACCCCAGTGTTCCCAGAGCGTGGTTGCCCCGCGACGAATCAGGTCCCCGAAGCCTGGATATGTGTCTTGGTGCATGATTGCCAACGCCATCTCCCCCTGGCCGTGACGGCTCAGAACTTCGAAGAGATATCGCACGCCCATAATGCCGGTGCTGAGGTGCATCTCGCGTCGGCGAATGTCGCACACCAGCGCATCGAGAACGCGGGGTTCCTCGCCATCCGGCGCAAGACCGAACTTAAGCGCCATCGCGTTGGCTGTCTGCGACCCGAACGACCCCGCATCGCGATCATAGAACCTCGCGACCACCGCATCGCCAATGCGAGATGCCCAGTCCCCGTAGCGCCTGGCCCGGTCGGGCCTGGCAAGGGCGACGGCGGCGGAGCTCATCGCGATCGCGCACTGATGGAACCAGAACGTGGTGGTCAGCGTCGCAGGCGTGCGGGTGCATATGCTTTCAGCGCCCGGGTCGAACCAGTCGCCATAGCCGCCTTCCAGAATCCAATCGTCGGCCTGCTCGCCAAAATGCTCCATCAAACGTTCCATGCCCTCCCAGTGCCTGGCCAGCACCGCCAGGTCCCCGCTATGAACGTACACGTACCAGGCAAGCATGATGAACGCGGCCGCCCAGTCCGGGTTGGCGTTTCTCTTTGTGCCGCGCTTTCCCGGGGCAATGTCGCACGGCATGCCGTCATTGAGACACTTGGTGGTCTCAATGTCGTCCAGATACTTCTCCCAGAACGACTTCGCCTGAAAGTTCCACATGGAAACTTCGGCGATCATATTGGCGTCGCCGAGCCAGCCACACCGCTCCCGCGCGGGGCAGTCCTCCGGCAGGCCGTGAATGTTGCTGCGATGGGTCCATAGAGCCATGCGATGCAAAAGGTTCAGCCGTTCGTCCGAACACTCAAAACTGCCCGCGGTCGGCAGATCAGTATGGACCACGGCTCCGACGATGTCGCCGGCGCTCAGCCGGCCAGGCCAGCCGACGACCTCGATATATCGGAATCCGTGATAGGTGAATCGCGGCTGCCATGTCTCCACGCCGCCCCCCCTGCAAATATAGCGATCGATCTGCTCGACCCCGGTGGCGAATACTCCCGTGCTGCCTGTGTCGATACCGCCGTCGGGCGAGAGGCTTTCGGCAAAACGCATACGGATCTCCGTACCCCTGGGCGCCTCGACCTCGATACGCGCCCACCCCGAGAAGTTCTGTCCCATGTCGACAAGATGGATTCCAGGCTCGTTCTCCCGGATCGAGGCGGGGCGCAGGGTTTCGACGACTCGAATCGGCGGAATCGTCTGCGGCTCAAGCTCGCCGCCGGGGGCGTCCGCGATGACTACCGGATGCCAGCGGGAATCGTCAAAGCCGCTACTGCACCATCCGGGCTGTTCGAGCCTGGCGTCGTAGCTCTCACCGGCATAGATGTTGTTTTCGGTTACCGGCCCGGCCGCGCATCGCCAGGAATCATCCCCGCCGACGACATGCCTGCTGCCATCGGCGAACGCCAGATGCAGTTCGACCAGCAGACGCGGTTGACCATAGGACAGCCCGTTCTCGCCCCACACCCTGTCCTGATTGTACCAGCCATTGCCCAGCATCACGCCAAGCGCGTTGGGGCCGCTTTGCACCATGTCCGTCACATCGTGCGAGACATATAAAACACGCTTCTCATAGTCGGTTTGAGCGGGATCCAGAACATGATCGCCAACCCGCACGCCATTGAGCCAGGCCTCGTGGTAACCGAGCCCGCAGATATGAAGCGTCGCAGACATAATCCGGCCCTGGACCTGGAATTCGCGACGAAACAGAGGCGCCTCCCGGCCGGGCAAGCTGCTGGCGATCCATTCGGAACTGAATAGCACTTTTCTCGTCATTATCGCCGCGCACCCTTGCTGTAATGGGCCACTCGTCATGGGCCGCTGGGAACTCTCCCCAACCAGCCCATCAGGCTTCGCACTTCAATGGTCCATCCTTCGCTCGTGAGGATGGTTCCCTTGGATTCGGCGGCAAGCGCTGCACGTGAAGCCGACACCGGAACCTTAGCGAAGCCCGCAGTCACTATCGGCACGTCCTCTATGGATGAGAGCCCTTCTCGACTTGTGTCGCCCGCTCGAAAACCAGTACCCAATCCTGCGGCGAGGGGACGTTCTTCTTGAAAGTAACGGCGGGCGCCGTCTTGTCTTTCGCCGTGGCTTTGATCACGCCCTGGTCAAATGTCCGGCCTGTGGCTGGGTCGAAATAGTAGACGTGCCAGTTCACATTCGGGGCGAGGTCCTTGACCTCAGGCCCGCTCCAGTTGTAGATATTGCGGCGTGGCAGATAGACAAAACGGACTTCACCGGGGATTCCCGCGGCTTGGCAGCCGGGCGCCCATTCCGGGTGCGGCTCGAACTTTGACCAGGGATACTTCTCCAGTAGCTTCTTGCCTGCCCCGAGTTGAGTGGCGCCCGGGTACTTCATGCCTTCCTTCCACGTCGTCCAGTCATACGCCTGGCCGGCCCAGGCACCGGAATGACCCGGATTGCCTTTCACGCCCGCATGCCAGATTCCCGCGGCCCCATAGGTGTGGCCAGCCGCGCCGCTGAGCATGTTCATCCAGAAAATGCGGCGCTGGACATCACCGAACCCCTGCTGCATGTGCCCCTCGTAGCAGGTCTCTCCAACCAGCACAGGCATGGGCGGATCTTTCGCATACGCCGCGGTGAGAACAGCAAGCGTCTTCGCATCCACGGCGGCTCTTTCGTCGTGATTCCCGCCCACCATGTCATAGTCAATCACATTGACATCGCCTTCGGCGCCGCGGCGTCCATGGCCGGTGTGGCAGGTCAACAAACGATGATAGGGATCAATACCGCGAAGATACTTCGCAACTTCGGCCCATGGGCCCTGGCCCCATTTCGTCTTGTCTGGAATCTCGCCGGCCAGGATCCAGAACACCGGATATGCGCTGTAACGCGCCACCAGGTATCGCCAGTGGCGCTTCAACCCTTCGACGCCGATTGCCTGCATGCTGTTGCAGTCGCTCCGTCCCCATGCGCCGACAATGGCCGGCGAAATTCCGGCATTTATAAGGTGCTGAATACGCCGGTCCGCGTAGTCAAAATACTTCGGGTTAACGACGGTGAAGTCCCGCGTCTCGTAAGGCATGCCTCCCTCATTTGCCAGGCGCTTTTCAAGAAAGCTCTCATCAGGATATGGTCCGCAGACGATCTGAACCACAGTGAAACCCTTGGCCTTGCGGTCGGCGGTCAGTTCCTGGAATCCTTCCCAGGTCATCCGTTTGCACAGGCATTTCCACCAGGTGTCCGCCAGCCAGAAAAACGGCGTGCCATCGGCATGCTCAAAGTGCCGATGATCCCCGGTTACCCGGATGGGGCCGTGACGGTACAGCGCGTTCTTTCCGGTGTAGGGCTTAATCTCGACCCGGCCTTGGATCCCGTGCAAACCGGCGTCATTGGTATCGTTGCATTGAGTGCGATATCGGTGCGTGCCCACGACCGGCGAGGCGTAGCGGACCTTCCATTGGCTACCGCCCGCCCAAAAGGTCGGCACGGTTTTCCGCGCGCCCTT
>CAZMBZ010000227.1:0-8947 GCA_964564285.1 uncultured Planctomycetaceae bacterium
TTATGCGTCTGTTTCCATAGGTGCCCAGAAGTGTTCATTGCACAACTTTAAGGCTGCAGGCGGGCCTTCTTTTCCCTATCCCTTAATCCCCGTCGTCGCGACTGATCGCATGAAGGTCTTCATCGCGAAGAAGAACAGCACTATCAGCGGCAGGCTGAAGACCGTAGACGCCGCCATCAGCAGGTGCCACGGCGTGCCGCCGTGCTGGCTTGCGAATGACTGGAGGCTAAGCGAGAGCGTGAACTGTTTGGGGTGGCTGAGGTAGATCAGCGGACCCATGAAGTCTTTCCACGCGCCGAGGAAGGTGAACAGCGCCACCATCGCGATAACTGGTTTGCTCAGTGGTACGACGACGTTCCAGAGGATTTCAAGCTCGCTACACCCGTCGATGCGGGCGGCGTCGAGCAGGTCCTTGGGCAGGCCCAGAAAAAACTGCCGCAGCAGGAAGATGAAGAACGCACTGCCCAGCCACGTGCCCACCCACAGCGGCTTGAACGTGCCGACCCAGCCGACGCTTCGCCACATGAGATACACCGGGATCATCGTCACGACGAACGGAACCATGATCGTCGCCAGCGTCAACCCGAACAGCGTATTGCGGCCTGGAAACTCAAGGAACGCGAACCCGTACGCGACAATTACCGACGAAACGATCGTCCCGCCGACGCACATCAGGCAGACCAGCAGCGTATTTGCCAGGCTGCGGGCGAAGTGTACTCGCCGCAGGGCGACGGGGTAGTTTTGCGGGATGATTTTTGGCCCGGTTCGCAGTTCGTCGGCGCGGAGGATGCCCCACGCGCGGTCCACCTTCACGAACGGCGAGCTCACCCCCTTCGTGTCCGTGTCGGCGGGGATCCACTGGCGGACGAGCCACAGCGGCGCTCCGTCAGCGGGGCGGCGGACCTCGCGGACAATGCTCGCCGGCACGCTTCGCCCGCTGGCCAGGTGCAGCACTCCCGCGGCGGGGTCATACGGGTTCGCCTTGTCGGCGAGCACCTTGACGGCCGCGGTAACCGGGGCGTTCATCTGCGCCAGCTCGGCCTCGGTGAATGACGGGATCTTTCGCCAGAGGTCAGGTCCAAATGTCAGCGTGAGTTCCCCGGCGAGAAACGGCACCGAGCCGTCGGCGGTCGGTTTGGGGCGGACGATATAGAGCACGTCGTTGGGTTCCAACGCTATTTCCCGCTCGCGCGTCACGTCGCAATCGTTGCCGTCGATGGTCGCGGTATACCCCGTCGCCAGCAAGACCGATCGGAGGCTCTCGGGTCGCTGGAGGGTCTGGTCGAGGGGCTTGAGGCTCGTGGCGACCATCCACACCAGCGGCAGCACAAAGAACGCCCCGCCGCACAGCAGCACGAGGTGTACTATCGTTCGCAGATGCCACGGAGTTTTGCGATCGCCGATCGACATGGCCGGATCATCTCCCCGAGTAGTGAACGTGCTTTTTGGACACGCGGAACGCCACGAGCGTCAGCGCGATGATTATGACAAACAGCACGGCCGCCACCGCCGACGCATAGCCCAGCCGGTGGTAGCGGAACGCCTGTTCGTAGACAAACATCGCCACGAACCGCGTCTTATCCTCCGGCCCGCCGCCGGTCATGATATATGGCTCGGCGAATACCTGGAACGCGCCGATTATCGCCATCACCACGTTGAACAGAATCACCGGCGAGATCATGGGAATGGTCACGCTGACGGTCTTTCGCCACCAGGAGGCCCCGTCGATCTCGGCCGCCTCGTACAATTCGACGGGCACGTCCTGAAGCTTGGCCAGGTAGATGACCGCCATCTGTCCGACCGACCACATGGACATGATTATCAGCGACCACAGCGCCCACGACGGCGCGAAGCCCACGCCCGCGGGCATCGGATCGCCATCGGTCAGCCAGCCCGGCGAGCGGAATTTTCGCACGTCTTCGGGCCGAAGGGTGTGGGCCGCGGCACTGAGCAGCGGCAGCGCCGCCAGCACGATCGCCATGATCGCCGCCAGGCATACCAGTTGCCGCAGGCGGCTGTTCTCGCGAGGCCAGAGCCTCCGGGCAAGCGGGCCCCAGGTGGCTGCGGCAAGTGCCGGCGCGGCCAGGAGCCAGCAAGCGCCGCCATGGATGACAAACTTGCCGACCTTCAGGGCGGCAACGTCGAAAAAGAGCCCCGTCCACCAGTCCCCTGCCGCGAAGAGCCGCCCGATCACGAAGTTCAGCAGCCCCGCCTTGGCGTTGAATATCCACATCCACAGTATCGCCACGACAACCGTGGGCACGAGGTGCGGCAGGTAGAATATCACGCGGTAGAACGACTGCCCGCGGATGCGTGCGTTCAGCAGCATGGCCAGCGTCATCGCGAGAATAACGCCCAGCGGGATCGCCGCGGCCGCGTATAGCATGGTCACGCCGAGCGCCCTGTGGAATGATGGGTCGCCGAGTAGTTCAGCGTAGTTGGCACCGCCGATATACATGGGGTCCTTCAGTGGCGGGTACTCGCACAGGCTGAAGTACCCCGCCGCCAGGAACGGCCCGGCCACGAGAAACGTCAGTCCGAGAATCCACGGAAGGATGAACGCGTAACCCGTCGCGTACCGTCGAAATCGCCCCGAGCCGATCATTGCGCGGCCCTCGCTTTGCGCTGCTCGGTGCGCTCGAGTTTGCGGCGGAGTTTGCCTTCGATCGTCTCGCGCATATCGGTAAGCGTGCGGACAATCTCTTCGCGCGTCAGCTGGCGAGTTTCCTGGTCGCGCTCGGCACCCGTCAGTCCGTCAAGCGCCGACTTCGGCACCTGCCAGTGCCAGATGTGGTCGAATCCACGTTTGTACTCATCGCTGTATTCCCGCCAGACGATGCTCGTTGGAATCACGCACGCCTCCGGCGACCTGGCGAGGTCCTCGAAGACCTTGAGGAACCGGTTGGGATGGCCCTGGCGGAAGCTATCGGGCACGCGGGCAAGCGGCAGGTGCTTGCCCTGAAGCCGGTTGAGGATCTCCAAGCCGCGAGTCTGCGTCCAGAGTACGAACTTCCACGCCGCCTCGGGATGCTTACAGCCGCGCGGGATGCCGATGTTGTCCTCATTCAGAAAGCTTCGCGGCCCGCGGACGCCGGGCGCGCACGGAAACGGCGCCACGCCGTAATGCAAGTGCGGCCGGTGGCGGTCGATGAACTGCGGGAAGAACACGCCGTGGAGCACCATGGAAACCTTACCGTCGATGAAGGCGTTCTGCGGCGAGTCGAAGTTGCCGAACCCCTGGCGGAATCGCGTGAGGTTGTCTCGTCCGTACCGGCGTGCGTAGCCCTTGAGCCATTCGAAGGCCCGCACGTTGGCGGGCAGATCGGGTGTCGGCGAGCCATTTGCGTCGAACAGCCCGCCGCCGAAATAGTAAGGCCAGGCCACGTGATACCAGCCCGGCTCGGTCGGCAGGAAACCCATTACATCCGGCGTGCCGTCGGGAGCCATCACGGTCAGCACGTCGGCGTAGCGGTCGAGTTCGGCGATCGTCCGCGGAGGATGATTCGGGTCCAGACCCGCAGCGCGGAGCTGGGCGGCCTTAGCGCGAAAATGATCGAGGTTGTAAAACAGCGCGATCGACACCGGTGCCGTCGGCAGGACGTACGTTCGGCCGTCGTAGCGGCACATTTCGAGGTAATTGGGTATGTAATGGTCGTCACCCAGCCCAGCCCTGGCCATCAGGTCGTCAAGCGGCATGAGCGCGTCGGCCTCGGCGTACGGCGCGACGTTGTCCGACCAGAGCCCGACCACATCCGGCGGCTGGCCTCCCACAATCGCCAGCATCGCCTTGCGATCGACCTGGCTGGTGCGGATGTAGTGGCAGAAGACCTCGTCTTGGGAGGCGTTGAAGGCGTCCACCATCTTCTGCGCCGCCTCGGCCTCGAAGCTGCCCCACTTCTCCCAATAGGTAATATGGACCCGCTTGGCCCACGTGTCCTTGAAGGCCGCGTGAACGGCAGGGTCATATTCCGCCACGTCAGGCCGAGGCTCGAACCAGGCGACCATCACCACGACCAGAACGATGGCCGCCAAAATGAAATGAACTCCACGCATCAACCTCTTACGGTTCCGGGAGGATATTTATGGCGATGTCCCATGCGTCGACCTTGGCGATCTCGGCGCGGATTTCTTGTTCCATGGCGGGGAAGTCGCGGACCGGCGGCGGGCTGGTGAGTTGTGACTCCTGGCCAGGGGGGAGCTTCTTGAGGTCCAGCGCCGCGTTGCCGGTGGTGGTGACCACCCATCGGCCGGGGGTGAGATTCTTCCGGAAGACGCTCAGGCCCTTGAGGTTGGCATCCGTCGACCACGGCGGGTCGGCCAGCTTGGGGTTGATCATCGCCACGGCTGCGTACGCCCTGCCGCCGGGGTCGGGCGTTGAAAGCGTGTACACCCGTCGGATCCACAGCTTGCCGGCCTGGACGAGGTATTCCACATGCACTTCCTGGTTGGGGTCGAGATTCGTGGGGATCGTCTCGACAACGCCCGCGGCCGTGCGGATGGCGACGCTCAACTGCCCGCCGTCCAGCACCAGTTCGGTGACGGCGGTCTTGCGAACGGCCTGGTTGTACTGGCTGCGAAGCTGCCGGTAGTTGGCACTGAGATCTTCCAGCCGTTGCCGGTAGATGTCGGTGGTAATGTCGCCCAGCGAGTGCCGCCACAGCACAACGCCGCACAGTACGATAAGAGCCACCATCCCCAATGCGCGCAACCAACGGTATGCTCTGTTGAGCATGTCAGATCTCCTCAGTCGGGTTTGTGTCCCAGAATCCAGAAGCCCATCGTCGGCCATTCTACCAGTTTAACCATCGGCACGCGGAGTTGTTTTGCGGAAGCGGAGTTTGACGCCCCGCTACCACATGGCTGCATGCTTTTCTTCGGCCCGGTCGGTAGGCAGTGGCGGCTCGGGTGACAGGGCGCTTATCTCGGCTCGCTGGTCGGGGGTCATTTCCAGTTCCGCCGCGGCCAGGGACGGTTCGAGCTGTTCCAGGTTCCGCGCGCCGATGATCGGCGCGGTCACCGCGGGGTGGTTCATCACCCATGCCACCGCAAGCGTGGCTGGGTGGATGCCGAGACCTTCGGCATGGGCGGCGAACCGCTCGGCTGTTTCGTAACAAGCGGGATCGGCGTAGCGGAGGCGGTAGCTGTCGTTCTGGACGATTCTGCCGATTTCGGGCCGTCGATTCACGCCGTACTTGCCCGTAAGAAGTCCGCCGCCGAGGGGGCTGTAGGGGATGACGCCGATGGACTCGCAGGCCGCCATCGGCAGTATTTCCACCTCCGCCTGGCGTTTGGCGAGGTTGTACATCGGCTGGATGCACTCGAACCGCGCGAGGCGCCGCCTGGCCGAGATGCCCAGCGCCCGCTCGATCTGCCATGCAGCCCAGTTGCTCACGGCGGGGTGGAGGATCTTGCCCTGGCGAACCAAGTCATCCATGGCGTGAAGGGTTTCTTCGATGTCCGTGGCGGGGTCGAACATGTGGCAGAAGTACAGGTCCAGCCGGTCTGTCTTGAGGCGGCGGAGGCTGTTCTCGACGGCGAGCATGATGTGCCTTCGCGACAGGCCGCGGTCGTTAATATCGTCGCTCATGGGCGCGAAGACCTTACTGGTCAGCACGACCTCGTCGCGACAGGTAGTCAGCAACGAGCCGAGAATTTCCTCGGCCCGACCCTTCTGATAGATATCGGCGCAGTCGAAGAAGTTGATTCCCGCCTCACGGCAGCGGTTGAACATTGCGGCGGAGGTCTGTTCGTCGGCATCGCCGCCGAAGCTCATCGTGCCGAAGCACAGGCGGGAAACCTTCATGCCGGTTCGGCCAAGCTTGACATATTCTATGGTAGGTTATCCTTTCAACTCCACGGGCGAGACGCCCATGCTACGGTTTCAGGCCTTCAGTTCGAACGCAGCCGGCCCAGCCGCGGTTACAAAAAACGTCGCCCTGGCCGCGGCTGGGCCGAAGGCCTCGGCATACTTGCCGGACCACCGGTCGATGAACGGGCCGACCCTGTCGCCGGGAATCAGAGCCCAGACGCTCCCGCCGAAGCCCGCCCCGAAAGCCGAGGCCGCGATGGCTCCCAACTGCCGCGCCGTCGCCGCGAGGTGAACGGTCTCGGGTATCTGGTTATGCAGCATGTCTTCAGCGCGGTGCTGGCTTAGGTCCACCTGCCGGCCAAACTCGGTGAGGTCACCGGCCGCGAGGGCGTCACCGGCTGCGGGGATTATCTCCATGCTCTCGGCATGGAAGTGCTCGAAGCGTTCGAGCATCTCCCCCGACTGGAATCCATCTTGCGGCTGGGCGTTGGCGAGCGCGGCGCAGATGGCTTCGGGCGCGGCGACTGCAAGTGCGGCGCCAAGGTGAGGGTCGCTTCGTATGGCGGCCTGGTTCCACGCCTCGACGGCGGCGCGTGCGAGCCAGCTTGCTCGGTTGTACCTATCGCGGGCCTGGCCTGTCTTGGCGGACGCGACTCCGCAGGAGGCCAGGACGAACACGCACCCGCGCGGCACGGCGATGGTCCGCTCGCCAAGCACGGGGCAGTAGGAATATTGCGCCAGCGAGCCGGCGCGTCCGCAGAGCATAGCCACGTGGTCTTCGCTGCCTCCGAACGTGCCGACCCCGCGGTCGCCGCCGAGTTGGCCGAAACTCTGGCCGTTCTCGACGGTGCCGAGGTACTCGGCCAGGTGTTCGGAGGTCTGGATTTCCAGCCGGTAGGCTTCGGACGCGGGCAGGTCGTTGACGGCGGACATGGCCAGGAAGTTGGCGACCATGACTGTCGACGAGCTGCTCATGCCCGCGTCGAGCGGCAGGTTCCCGCGGTATGCGACGGACGCGCCTCGCCTGGCGTGGGGGAAATTGCGGGCAACGCGTCGGGCGACGGTCATCGGGTAGTTGGACCAGTGGCCTACGGTCGGCACGAGGTCGGGCGCGATGGTAAACGCGCATCTTCCGCCGACATCCAGTGCCTGGACCCGCCAGGTTGGCTCGTCGATGGGCGACGCCACGAGGCACAGGCCCCGTTCGACGGCAGCGACGAGGCTTCTGCCGCCAGCGTAGTCGGTGTGTTTACCGAGCACCTCGACGCGCCCCGGCACGAAGAAGGCATGGACGTCGGCATCCTCGCCGTCGCGGCTCGCCAGGACAGCCCTGGCGCAGTCGGCGAAAAGTGGAGCGGTTTCCGTGGCGACGCGTTCGCGCAACCCGCCGCCGGCGAGCAGGCTGGTGGCGCGGGCGCTATCGAGCAGCTCTCGCAGTCGCAATTGCCCGCTCACAAGTTTACCTCCACGTCGGCAAGCGCGGCCTTGACGCCTGCCAGGTCGGATCGCCGCGACAGATCCAACACTGGCGCGTCGATAGTAACGGTTTGGAACTCGACGCCCATTTCACCCATGGCCCAGGCGACGGCGTCGGGAATCTCGTACTCGCCTCGCGGCGACGGCTTGATGTGGCGGCAGGCCTCGAAGATCGACGGCTCGAACCGCCAGCAATTCATCGATATCCGCAAAGGCTCGCCCGCGGATGCCAGTTCGGCCTCGGTGGGTTTCTCGACGATCCGCTGGAGCCTGCCTGCCGGGTCGGTGCGGACGAGAGCGTAGTTGGCGATCCGCTCGGGGGGTATGTTTCCGCGCAGCAGCCCATCGCGCGTGAAGGCTGCCAGACCGCTGCCGCAAAGCTGCTCCCGCACGGCTGAGAAGGCCTCGACGGGATAGTAGTTGTCCGAGTTGATGACGAGCACCTGCTTGCCGCCGGCGAAGGTTTCCGCCGCCGCCAGAGCGTCTGCCGTGCCGCGAGGGACCGTCTGAACCGCGAACTCTACGCTTATCCGCCGACTCGCCAAGCCGGTGTAGTAGTCGCGAACCTGATCGTGGGCTGGTCCGATCACCAGGCACACCCGCTGGTAGCCCGCGTCCGCAAGGGCGGACAGCACGTAGTCCAGGAAAGGCCTGGCTATGGGAATCATGGCCTTCACGCCGCTGTCGGCCGCCCGGCGCTGCTCGGGTGACATCTGCGCCGACTCGTCCGCTCGCTGCATGCGCGTGCCGAGACCCGCCGCCAGAATCACCGCGCTATCGAGCATATTTCACCAGGAGCTGACGCTGTTATTCATCTCCCAGGGATTGCCACCCCTGGGCTTCGGGGTCTTACTTGCTCGTCGCCTTGCGTGGAGGTCGGCCCTACGCCTCGCTCACTTCGACGACGCAGCCTTCCTTCCTTGCTCGCTCAGCCGCGAAAACCATCAGGTGGCTTTCGAGGGTTTCATCCGGACCCGAGAGGATGTGCGAGCGGTCGCCGGAGCTCACTGCCGAGATGAAGCCGTCCATCAGACCGAAATCGCCGCCTCCGTGTCCGCCGAGGATCGAGGCGTCGGCGCTATCGAGGTCCACCTCGGTCTTCTTTTCGGTCAGGAAGTCGAACAGTTCGATGCGCGAGCCGTCGCCGTAGATCTCGCCCTTGGTGCCGAAGACGTTCGTTTTTCGCCCGCCGCCCTTGTTGAATGCCGTCATCGTGAACGACGCGGTCTGCCCGCCGTCGAACTCCATGTCCACGACCTGGTGGTCCACCACATCGTTGTCGCACTCGTAAACGCAGCGGCCATAAGGGCCGTCGATAAGAGCTTGGGTTATGCTCTCCTTATTCACTACCGGCGCCAGCACATCCAGGGGCCAGCCGGTCTGGCCTTTTGCGATCCGGCCCAGGTATATCTTCTTGGCCGAGTAGGCGCACTCGGGCTCGATGGCGCAGTCCATGCACCGCATACCGGCGCCGGCGGGCTTGTTTTCCTTCTTGAACAGGTGCAGCGAGCCGAACGAATGGCACCGCAGGCAGGATGTCTTCATGATGTAGCGAAGCCAATCGAGGTCGTGGCAGCTCTTAGCCAGCAGCATCGAGGACGACTCGGCCTCGTTTCGCCAGTTGCCTCGGACGTACGAGTGAGCCTGGTGCCACCAGCCCAC
>CAZMBZ010000228.1:0-4853 GCA_964564285.1 uncultured Planctomycetaceae bacterium
CGTACCACTGGTCGGAAAGGTACGGTTCGATGGGCACATGGCTGCGATAACTGTGCCCGACGGGGTGACGGTAGGGGCGTACCTCTTCCAGCAGGCCTTCTTCGCGGAAGAACTCCACGATTGCCCGGCGAGCCTCGAAACGGTCCATGCCCAGCAGATTCTGCGCTTCTGGCGCGTCGGCGTCATCCCACCCGTACTTGTCGCTGATCGTACCGTCCGGAGCCATGACGTTGATAATATCCAGATCATGCCGCTGGCCTATGGCGTAGTCGTCCAGATCGTGCGCGGGCGTGACCTTCAGGAAGCCTGTCGAGAACTTCGCCTTCTCGTCGTCGCTGTCGGGGTTCGGCAGCACGACGTGCTCGTCGGCGATGATGGGTATTTCCCGCCCGACGATCGGCAGGCGAATCTTCTTGCCGACCAACGCCGCGGCGCGCGGGTCTCGCGGATTCATCGCCACGGCAGTGTCGCCAAGCATTGTCTCCGGGCGGGTCGTCGCAACGGTAATATGCGTAACGCTCTCGCCGCCGACCTCGGCCGGCTCGACTAGCGGGTATCGCATGTACCAAAAGTGGCCATCAATATCGACGTGCTCGACTTCGTCGTCGGCCAGGACGGTCTGTGTTGCCGGGTCCCAGTTGACCAGGCGTTTGCCTCGGTAAATCAGGCCATCGGAAAAGAGCTTGAAGAACAGCGACCGCACGGCCTTTGCGCAGACAGCGTCCATGGTGAACCGTTGGCGGTCCCAGTCGCACGAGCAGCCCATCTTCTTGAGCTGGTTTGTGATGCTGCTCTCATACTCATCCTTCCATGCCTCGATGCGGGCGACGAACTCCTCGCGGGGAAAATCCGTGCGACGTTTGTTTTCGGCAGAGAGTATGCGTTTTTCAACGACGGTCTGCGTGGCTATCCCAGCATGGTCGGTACCGGGCATCCAAAGCGTGTTGTACTGCTGCATGCGGCGAAAGCGTACCAGCACGTCCTGGAGGGTGTTGTTCAGGGCGTGGCCGAGGTGTAGCGCTGCCGTCACGTTCGGCGGGGGGATGACGATGCAAAAGGGCGGTCTCTCGTCGGCGGGATCGCCGACGAAGCTTCCCTCAGCCTGCCAAAGGGCGTAGATTTCCGTCTCGACGCTCTTGGGTTCGTAGACTGTGGCCAGTTCCTCGGTCATGTTCGGCAAAACCTTTCTATGTACGGTTTGGCGGTCAGGACAACAATCACGCCTGGTCGTCCTTGGAGTCCAGAGAATTCAGGACCGTGTACTCGATCGCATCTTTCACAGCCAGCCAGGACGCCTCGATGATATTCTCACTGACACCGACCGAGCCAAAGTATCCCATCATGGCCGTATCGTGCCAGTCAATGATAACGCGAACCTTGGCGGCCGTCTCGGCGGCGGTGTTAACCACGCGGACTTTGTAGTCGACAAGGTGCAGTTGGTCGATGGCCGGGTAATGCCGATTAAGGGCCATCCGCAGGGCCTTGTAAAGCGAATCGACGGGCCCATCGCCCTCTGCCACCGTGTGACAAACTTTATCGCCAAGGCGTATCTTTACGATAGCTTCGGTCCAGGCGGGAGATTCATCGTTTTTGTATATCACCGTCCTGTAATGGTCCAGGTCCCACAGGCTATGGTGCCAATGGCCCCCGAGTATCCTGCGGATGAGCACTTCGAAGCTGGCCTCGGCGGCCTCGAACTGATAGCCAGCGTTTTCCAGTTCCGTCACACGGTTGAGAATGCGCTTCTGGGCGTTGCGATTGTCAGCCAGGCCAAACTTGGCGGGTACCGTCGCGGCGATATTGGACACGCCGGAAAGATCGCTGACCAGAATGCGCCGCACGTTTCCGACCAAGGCTGGGGCCACGTGCTCATACGTGCGCGTGTCCCGCTGGACGGCGTGTACATGCATGCCTCCCTTGTGCGCAAAGGCCGCGGCGCCGACGAAAGGCTGGTTGTCCCGAAAGTTCATGTTGGCCACTTCGTAAATGAAACGGCTGAGTTCGGTCAGTCTCTCCAAAGCGCCGTCGATCAACACGTCACAATCACACTTGAACGCCAGGTTGGCGACCAGCGTGGTCAAGTCCGCGTTTCCGCACCGCTCACCTATGCCGTTGACCGTTCCCTGAACTTGCCTCACGCCGCTATTGACAGCCGTGAGGGAATTGGCAACGGCCAGGCCGCAATCGTTGTGACAATGAATTCCAAGGGCCGCGCCGGGCAACTCGGCGCTGACGTCCGCGACAGCCTCGGCCACAAGCTGCGGCAGGGACCCGCCGTTGGTGTCGCACAAGACCAGCCAGGACGCCCCGGCATCCATCGCCGCACGCAATGTTCGCAAGGCGTAATCGCGATTGGCCTTCCATCCATCGAAGAAGTGCTCCGAATCGAAAATGGCTTCCCGCTGACGCTCGACCATAAGTTGAATCGAGTCTGCGATCATCGCGAGATTCTCGTCCAGGCTGACGCTCAGGACCTCGTTTACATGAAGGTCCCAACTCTTGCCGACGATGGTAACGGCCTGGGCTTCACTGGCAAGCAACGCCTTCATGCCCGCATCGTCCCGGGCAAGCGTGTCGCGGCGGCGCGTCATGCCGAATGCCGCAATACGCGCGTTACGCAACGAGTGCTTGCGAATTTCCTCGAAGAACATCTCGTCCTTGGGGTTGCTCAGTGGGTAGCCACCCTCGATGTAATCGACGCCAAGTTCGTCCATCGCCTGGGCGATCAGGATCTTGTCCTGAAGGCTCAGGCTTACCCCCAGCGCCTGCGTGCCGTCACGCAGGGTCGTGTCGTATGTGAACACCCGTTTTCGTTCGCTTGTCATAGCAGTACCCGTGGAAAAAAAGCCAAATGCAGAAAACCACAAAACAGGGAAAAGGGCCATTAAAAAAGCCCTGAAGCCATCTTCGCCTCAGGGCCGTCGCTTGCTCGCATATCGACCGGCCGCCCTAAGGCACGCAGCGGGATACTGCTACAATCATACCCTCGCGAACGCCGACCACAGCCCCGGCGGGGCTCGTCGAGCCAGACAGTCTGTCCGACAAAGTTCGCATGAAGGTCTCCTGCCGCACGCCCTTAAGCGGGTCACATCAAAAATCCAGACCTTTGGATTATATCCAACGGGCGGGGACAGTCAATCGCGAAAAAAGCAGTTCGCGGGTAATCGGGTAATCGAAATGCGGAAGAATCGGCTAGGTAGGAAGTGAGATTCATAGCGAGGGGGGCTGGGTCTGTCGAGGCGTTGCTGGTCCAACTGAGACTTCCTTCAAGCAACAAGATGTCTTCCATCGGCGGAAGGAAATGCTATCCTTAAGTTGTTACCACAGGAGACGCTGCAATGGCGAACGATAACTGTACGGCCGACAAGGTGTTGGGCATCGCACATGGATTTCAGTCGGCCTGCGTGCTGATGGCGGGGGCGGAGCTGGATGTCTTCGGATCGCTGCAGGCCGGGCCAAAAAACGCGGCCGATCTCGCTGAGGCCATCGGCGGATATCCGCGGGCGACAACCATGCTCGCCGATGCGCTGGCAGCCATGGGACTGCTGATTAAGTCAGACGCCGGGCAGTACTCGCTGGCCGACGGCGCCGACGACGTACTCACCGACGGCGGGACAAACACCGCAGCAGCCATGATCCGCCACCTGGCCAACTGCATGCGCAACTGGGCGCAGTTGGCCAAAGTAATCCGCACCGGCGAGCAAGCCCATCGCGCTCCGAGCGTTCGCGGCCCGAAGGCGGATCTGGAATCTTTCATCGAGGCCATGCAGGTCGTCAGCATCCCCTCGGCCGGGCCGCTGGTCGCCCAGATCGGCCCGCCTCCATTTACGCACATGCTGGACGTGGGCGGTGGGCCTGGCACGTGGACCATCGCGTTTCTCCGGGCAGGCTCGCCCGAGTGCAGAGCCACGCTTTTTGACCTTCCAGACGTTCTGCCCATCGCCGAAAGGCACCTTCGCGAGGCCGGCCTGCTGGACCGCGTTACACTTGCCGGTGGCGACATGGCCACCGACCCGGCCCTGCCAGCCGGTGCGGACCTCGCCTGGGTAAGCGCCATCGTTCACCAGAATAGCCGGGCTCAAAACCGCGAACTCTTCCGCAAGGTTCACATCGCACTTGTCCCCGGTGGTCACGTTTTGATCCGCGACATCGTCATGGATGAGTCCCGCACAAGCCCCGCCGATGGTGCGATGTTTGCCGTCAACATGCTCGTCAATACCCCCGGTGGCGGGACGTTCACCTTCAGCGAACTAGCCGAGGACCTGAAGTCCGTCGGTTTTGCAGACCCCATCCTCCTGCACCGTCACGAAGGCATGAACTCCGTAGTCCAGGCCCACAAGCCGTGATGCGAAACCTGATGGGCCTGAGATTGCAGGTATTCCGCAAACTGTTCCCTTGAGCAGCGGCATGGATACGGGGCCTTGGTTTTTGCCATTGCGTCTCCTATAATCCTCGCCTTGGCCGTGAGGTCTGCGCCGGGCCTGGCCTGGCGGGCCTTGTTGCCCACAGCGACGTGAGTGAGTAATTTTGATGAGCGAAGATGAAGCTATCGATCCGATGTGCAGCCAATGCCAATCCAAATGCTGCCGGTATTTCTGCTTCGAGATCGACAAACCGGACTCCTTCGAGGAGTTCGAAAACCTGCGGTGGTTCATCCTCCACGAGGGAATCACCATACATGTCGACGAAGGCGACTGGTTCATGTCGGTCAACAACAAGTGCAAGTGGCTCGCCGACGATGGCCGATGCATCAACTATGAAAACAGGCCGATGATCTGTCGCGGGTACACAACCGAAAACTGCGACGCCACCGGCGGCGACTACGAATACGACGAACTGTTTGAAACCGCCGA
>CAZMBZ010000228.1:4953-8943 GCA_964564285.1 uncultured Planctomycetaceae bacterium
GAAACCGTCACCGAATGTGACAGAAGAAAACCATGGATTATAAAGGCGTAAAGGGAACCAGGGACTTCTATCCGGATGAGATGCGTGTCCGCAACTGGATCGCCGACGCGTGGCGACGGGTCTCCCTGCGTAATGGTTTCCAGGAATACGACTCGCCGATTTTCGAGTATCTCGACCTCTTCACCGCCAAGAGCGGCCAGGAGATCGCCGGTCAGCTTTTCAGCTTCACCGACCGTGGCGGGCGACAACTCGCGATTCGTCCGGAAATCACGCCGTCGCTTGCCAGGATGGTCAACGCCAAAATCAACGCCCTGCCAAGGCCCATCAAATGGTTCAGCGTGCCGCGGCTGTGCCGTGCGGAGAATCCGCAGCGGGGTCGGCTTCGCGAGTTCTTCCAGTGGAACATCGACGTCATCGGTGCCGACACCGTCCTGGCCGACGCCGAGTGCATCTATGTCGCCATCGATGCGCTTCGCGAGATGGGGCTATCCGCCGCCGATGTTTGTGTGCGAATTGGATCCAGACCGCTGACAATCGCGGCGCTGCGGGCTGCCGAAGTGCCGGCCGCCCTTACCGACGCGGCGCTGGCGGTCCTGGACAAGCGGCCCAAGCTCTCCGACGAAGCCTTCAGCCAACTCGCTGGCGATGCCGGACTAACCGCCGGGCAGATCGCGGCGGTGGGGCGGTTCCAGGACGCATCCGACATGGATGAGATACGCAGTTATTTCGAAGGCCGCGAGGAAGTGAAGGCTCATCTGGACGACCTGGCGGAGCTTTTTGCAGCGCTTGAGACGATGGGTGTCGGCGACTATTGCACGCTGGACCTTCGAGTCGTACGCGGGCTGGCCTACTACACTGGCGTTGTGTACGAAGTGTTCGACCGATCCCAGTCTCTGCGGGCCGTGGCCGGGGGAGGGCGGTACGACAACCTTCTGGAGGTTCTCGGCGGACCCAAGGTGGGCGCGACAGGCTTCGGCATGGGCGACGTTGTGCTGGGGCTGCTGCTGGCCGAGAAAGGCAAGCTTCCGGATCTGTCGCCGCGGATTGACTACTTCGTCATCGAGTCCGAGCAGTCGTTGCGTCCCAAGGTGCTCGAGGTGGTGGGGGCCTTGCGGCAGGCGGGGTTGTCGGCGGATTTCAACTACCGCCCGCAGGCAATCGGCAAGCAACTCAAGGCCGCCAACCGTCGCGGGGCAAAAATGGCGGTCATTATCCGCGCCGACGTTGTTTCTATAAAGGATCTCGCCAGCGGAACGCAGCAGGACAGGGCTTTGGATGAATTCCTGAAGTCCCCCACCGGCGCGGAACATATGGCGTAATCGTTCTATCCATATAACCAGATATGTTCAGCAGGGGGCGCGATGGCCCACCGCAGCGTACATTATGAGGCAGCATTCGAAGACTACCTGCGAGGCAGACAGCTTCCGTATGTCGCCGTGGACGAGGCCAAGAAAGCCCTTTTCGCCGGGGCTGCCCTCAAAAGCTTCGACTTCCTTGTGTACAGCGAATCGGGCGCGAATCTGCTCGTCGACGTCAAGGGACGCAAGTTCCCGGACACCAGGCCAGGCCACAAGGCGTCATCCAGCAGGGCGTGGGAAAACTGGGTTACGCGAGAGGACCTGGAATCCCTGGCTGAGTGGGAAAAGGTCTTCGGGCCGGCTTTCCAGGCTGTTTTTGCGGTAGCGTACTGGCTGCAGGGTCCGCCGCTGAATTCACCTTTCGACGATGTGCATTTCTACAAGCAGAAGCATTACGCTTTCTTTGCCATACGACTGTGCGACTACGTGGCCTCGGCCAGGACCAGAAGCGACAAGTGGCAAACCGTCGCCATGCCGACAAGGAAATTCGCACAACTCGCCAAAGACATTACTACATTTCTTTGACAAGTACCGATAGGATTGCTTTCAGCTTACCGCGGAGTATAATTGATAACATGATCAGGAAGAACACGACTTCGATTTTGTTTGGCGTTGCGAGCCTGCTCGCCGGGCCGGTTAGCTGCGCACTGGCTGCCAGCGCCAAGGCGCCGCAGCTCAAGGGCTCCATGCCGTTGCTTGCTATGGCCTGCACGGCCGTGGCGATTGCGGGTGTCTGCGTGGTGGCCTTCAAGAAGCCCTCGCGAGCCAAAGGCGACTAGGCCGAACCGCTATCAGCGACGGCACCGAAGCGTATTTCGGTTCCGAACTGGCGCGGACGGCAAACGAACTTATTTGCTAAGTGTCCTTTACATTGGTGCATGCCGTGAGGTGTGCCGCAGAAAGACGGGCCCGGCCAAGAGGCCGGCGCGGGAGAAACGAAATGAAAAAGACCCTGATTGTCGCACTGGTGTGTGTCAATATCGTCCTGGTGGCGGTCTTGATAAACTTCACCCTCAACAACGCCCAGGCCCAAACCGAAAGAGGTGCCAATAACTTCATTATGGTCACCGGGCTGGTCGAACCGGGCCTCGAGGGGGTCTACGTGCTGGACCTCAAGACCCGCAAACTGGGCGTCTGGCGGTTCGACCGCACGAGGAAGATACTCGTGCCGTACAGAGGCCGGACCCTCACGACCGATTTCAAATAGCCTCTAAGGCACGGAGATACCACCATGCAGAAAACACAAAACATAACCATAGTCCTGCTTCTTATGACAGCCGCGATCCTCACCAGCCTCCTGGCGGGAAGTTGGCTGTACACCGAACCGGCCTACGCGAGCGGTACGTCCCGAGCGGGCGACTACATCATGGCAAACGGCACGTTCGACAGCGATACGGACTTCATCTACGTGCTGGATGTTGCCAACGCCAAGCTCAACCTGTATTACCCCAACATCAACACCAAGGCGTTGACTCTGGGAACCTCGGTCGACCTGCGGTCAACGTTCAGGGGTAAATAAAACCCAGGCCGATTCGCGCATCATGCCTGCGACGGCGCGAAGCATCGCATGCACGTCCCGGCTGGCAGAGCAATAGCGAGACTCAAACAGGCGGGCTGTCACGACAACGCGACAGCCCGCCCGTGTTTGCGCCGTCAAGGCACATGACGCTGCCAACCGCTGGGGGATACACCCAAAGCGACAGCCAGTCGCCGCTCGCTAGCCGAGTCGCGGTCCAAACTCAGCAATCCAGACCGCAGCCAGCAAAAACGACAAATCCCATTGAAACCCCTCGAAAACGCCCCAAACCAGCCCAACCCCACCCGGAATGTCACATAAGATATATTATCGGACCTTACAGATGGGCTGCGTTTTAACCCGAAGGTTCAGGTCAAGCCTTGTTGGAGGTCCCGCTCAATGCCACGACTTGCTGACTTGAAGCTTTGCGTACTGGCCTCGCTTGTCCTGCCAAGTTGTCTGGTCTTGTGGTTCGTACCTGGCGATCTCGGACGAGTCCCGCATGACCTGCCGGATCTGATCGCGGTCGGTGAGAATGCCCAGCGCCAGCGCCTGGCCTAACGCGTTGCCCAAGGCCGTGCATTGATCCGCCCCGGCCAGCACCGCTGTGCCGCATGCGTTTGCGGTCAACTGGCACAGGAGTTTGTTGCGAATGCCGCCACCGACTATGTAGAGCGTGCCAGGTCGAGTTCCGCTAAGCTCGCCGATCTTGTCAAGCCCCCAGGCATACTCCAGCGCCAACGACTCCGTTACGCACCGCAGCAGTTGCCCACGACTTTGAGGTGCGGGCTGGCCGGTTTCCGCGATCAACTCGATAAGGGTCGCCTCCATGTTCGCCGGGGCCAGCAAACGCGGGTCCGAGACGTCCACAAGCGGCCCGGTCGTCGCCGCCGAGGCCTCGGCAGTCATTCGCTCGTAGTCCCACGGGTCATCAGAAGTATCCCATTTGCGCCGGAGTTCCTGGATGAGCCAGAGCCCGAGAATGTTCCTGGCCAAGTACCAGCCTCCATAGGTGTATTCGTTGGTAAAGCCCGCCTCATAACATGCTTGCGTTACGATGGGCTGATTCACCATCCGACCAAGAATGCTCCAGGTGCCGCAGCTGAGGAATGCCCA
>CAZMBZ010000229.1:0-8826 GCA_964564285.1 uncultured Planctomycetaceae bacterium
AACTGTTCCGCCTGGAAAAGATCCTCGTCCTGCCCGGCGACAAGCTGTTCTTCGACCTCCGCTACAGCGGATGGAAAGTGGCGAAGTAGGTGGGGGAAGAAGAAGGTCTTATGTCTTAGATCGTAGGTCTTAGGGAAAAGAAGCGTTAGAAACAGTAAAAGAAGCGGTAGAAACGACCACAAAAGCGGTCGAAACAGCAACAGAACGTGGTCGAAATGTCCTGGAAAGGGGACTGGCGCTTGGGCGCTGGTCCCCTTATCCTTTGGTGGCGGGTCACATTTGGTGACCGCTTCATCCGCAACCAGGGGCTTTGGCGGGTGACTACGACCGGCCGGTCCGGCTCGGCCGGTTACTATACGGGCTCCGGCGGCTGGAATCGGCGTGCGGTATGCCGTCGGCTTTGCCGGGACTGGCCCGCTATTGCCTTGAGCTTGGGTTGGGGGTATCGTCATGCGCTGACAAATGGGTTCTGTCGCATGATTCGAGGATGACCAGCATGGGCAATTTGACGCGTACGGCCTTGGCGATCGACGTTGATTTACTGGCGAAGTTCGATGCCTGGATGGCCAGTCGGGGGTATACCAACCGTTCCGAGGCGATGCGGGACATGATCCGCTCGGCGCTGGTCGAGCATGAGTGGGCCAATCCCAAGGCAAATATGGTGGCGGTGGTAAGCGTGATATTCGATCACGCCGCGCGCCACCTGGCCCAGGAAGTGACCGAGATCCAGCACAAGGACCACAATTGCATCCTGTGCAGCCAGCACGTCCACCTGGACCACCACAACTGCCTTGAGGTAATCCTCATGCAGGGCAAGGCCCGGCAGCTTCGACACGTGGCCAACGCTATCGTGGCCACGCGCGGCGTGAAAGCGGGCAAGCTGACGCTGCTCAGTCTGGATGTCTGATAGCCCAACTTGCCATTGATTCAGGCCGCGGGCGGGAGTATAAGAAACAGGCGTTCATCGGTTAGCGAAATTGGCGTACGGCTCGGAAGTTCAGGGAAGGAGTGAAGGGCAATGTACGGAAAAGGACGTAAGAAAGGCACGGTCCGGTTCGCGGTCAAGGCCGACGACGGAGCGAAGCAAGTGTCGGTTGTAGGGACGTTTAGCGACTGGCATCCGGTCCGAATGCGAAAGCAGAAGGACGGCTCGTTCGTCGCCAACGTCCCGGCCCAGCCGGGCAGCCACGAGTACAAATTCATCATCGACGGCAACTGGATAGTGGACCCCGACAACGGTGCCTGGGCACTGAACCCCTACGGCACACTGAACTCCGTAGCCGTCATCGAAGGGTAAGCCCAGTGGCCGATACCGTTGGCGGGCTGGCGACTGCCCGCTGGAACCCGGGGCGCCACCCACATGGCGGTTGGCGCCTATCGGGAACTACGGGTGCTACTTTTTGGCGTTGGGGTGTGGTTATTTTGACGCGGTCGGCTTTGGAGATCGGCTTGGTGCCCTTGTAGCCTTCCTTGCTTTCGCTTATATGTCATGTCATCTCGCTCGGTCTAGGCACTCAGAAAGGTGAAGCCATGTTATCCATTTTTCGTTACACTGCGGCCTGGTACAAGGATAGGCACAGTCGAATTAGATCAGGCCAGATTAACTGCTGGGCAATCGCGGAAATGGTCTGTATGACGATTTCGCTACTCACTCTTGCAGCAGTTGTTGGACTCGGGCTGGCACGTTGGTCAGTGGGGCTAAGCGTGAAGGGGGCTCTGGCAGGCGTTCTGTCAGTTTTGCTGGCTGGGGCTGTTGGTTACCTGACGAACCTTATCGCGGTTACGATGCTGTTCCGTCCATATGACGAGAGCGACAGACACCCGGCTGGGCTGGTTCCTGGTTGGAGGCAAGGGCTGATCCCGAGGAACATAGAAGAGCTTGCTAGTGGAGCTGGCAGGCAAGTTGCGGGGAGACTACTGAAACCCGAGGCAATCGCAAACGAGCTCCAGAAGCTTCTCGAGGGCAGCCTGAATGATCCTGAGTTACAGATCAAGCTGCGGGAAAATCTAGGGCCGGTAATGCGGGAGAAACTGCCATCCATTATCGACCATTTGACCCCAGAACTTATGACGTTTTTTAGAGATGCCTTATCGGGTAGGTTTTCGCCAGAGAACGTAGACCGCCTGTTCGATAGCGTGATCGATCCTTGGCTGAAATCCGGTGGTACAACAGAGGAGTTGGCGGATGGAGCGGTATCAATTCTAAAGCAGACTGTGCCAGTGATAACCAATTGGCTTCAGGAGATGGCTGAGAAGTACAGAGAGAGTGGTTTTTGGAAGCGAGTCAAGCTTTGGCTGGCGGAGAAGACTGTTCTGGATTGGGAGGTGATCCGTGAGAAGATATATGTAAAGCTGAACGATAAGGATATTCGCGAGCAGATAAAAAACGGCATTCGCAAGGCTTCTGATCACCTTAGGCGCACACTTAAAGACTCCAAGGCAGGGCTAGCAGTAGATCGGTTGAAAGAGCGAGGTTCAGATTTTGCCGCGATAGTGATTGAGGAACACCTTAGAAAGAGCCTACCAGAGATTGGCAACCGCATTGTAGATAACAGGCGATTCTGGAACTGGCTGGCGACAGAGGGGCTGCCTTCCCTCAAGCCTGCAGTACTTGCCTGGCTGCAACGAGATGGCATCATGATCATCGAACGCGAGTTCGACGTAGCGGGCCAAGTGGAGAAGGCGATCAGGCAGATGGATGTAGCGGAGGTACATGATGCCATTAACGATGTAGGAGCCAAGCACCTCGGGGCTATCCAGGTGCTAGGTTACGCATTGGGCATCGTGGCTGGTTCACTTCTGTTATTGGTGTAGTCCATATGCGTAACAAACTCTGTCGGCGATACTTTTCCCACTTGACCGACTCTGGAGACATGCTCAGCTTGACGTTCGACGACCCAACCGGGCGGCGCGGCGGGTGATCCCCGCTGCGTATGCCAAGAGAATCAAGGCCGTGCGGGGCCGCACACCCGCGCGGCCTTTTTCTTTTGGCTTGCCCGGCGGGGTTACTGGAAGGAGTCAAGGATGACCGAGCACAAAAGCATCTCGCTGACAGCGATCCTGGACGTTCAGGCCGGTGCCGACACTGGCGCCGGCAAGCCCGCGCGGCCTCGCTTCAGCATGGTCGCCTACACCGGCGGGTCGATGCGGGTTGCTGGCTGGTGATACATGGTGGTTGTGGACCTGGCCGGGCAGGTGGTTGCTTGCGGGAACGTGCCGACTGTCGCCCACATATCGGTCGGACACCATTAGGGATGGCGGGTGCTATTTTTTGGCGTTGGGGTCGTATTCTTCCCAGGGATTGACGGGGCTGATTGCCTGCTCTAGTGTTGGCGTGGGGCGGAAGTTGGGGTGGTCCTTGTGGGCGATGTGGATTCGGCCCCAGTACGAGCCGTAGTATGCCCCGGCGGCGTCGATCCATGTGGTGATCTTGACGCGGTCGGCTTCGGAGATCGGCTTGGCACCCTTGCAGCCTTTGAGCAGGCGCTGGGCCAGCGGGCTGACGAACGAGCCCATGGACTTGGCAGGCACGTACTCCGAGCGGTCGAAGTCTCCGGCCTCGCGGCCCGTCGGCACGTTTCGGCCGGTGAGCAGTTTCTCGTAGCTCTTGCAGAAAAGCGTCGTCAGTTCGGCGGTAAGGTCCTTGTGACATTTCACGCAGTTGCGGTCGAGCACGGGCTGAACATCGGTAGGGTAGTGGATCGTCCGCGCGGCGACTTTGTCGCCCGGCTGGGGTTGTGGATGGACCGGCGGATGTGTCAGCGCCGATGGCATGGCCGAGTGCATCGGCGGGGCGTCTTTGGGTGTCTCGTGACAGCCGACGCACGACCGCCGCTCGCCCGGGCGATAGTTCACATACGTTCGCTCGCGTTGCAGTTCCAGGTAGTTTGCATCCAGCGCCGCGAAGTAAATATTCCGATCCGCCGGCACGTAGAAATGCGCCGACCCATCAGCCTCGACGGGCACGACGCCGTACAGCGCCTTGGCCGCCAGGGCCGTTCTGCGGCTGATAAGCGACGTGTGCCCCGCCGCCGGGCTCCACCTGCGCCTGCATGACCACGGACGCGGAATCTGCTCCATCACGCGCAGCCACTTGACCTCGCCGCGCTTGACGTTCTCCAGGCCGGAGTAAACGTCTTTGACCACGCAGATCGCAAGGTTTGTTTTCGCCAGGGCTTCGTCGCGCGGTAGGCCGGTGACAGGTGGGCGTTTCCGCGGCACCAACGGCCTGGCGTACCAGCAACTGGTTCCCTCGGCCTGGTAGATCGGCGTATGGTTGCCCTTGCGGTCCAGCAGGTAGATCCCATATGCGGCGGGGTCTTTCCAGTGCTTGTCCTTGTTGTGCGAGACCAGGAACAATTTCTCGCGGACGGGGAATGGGCACATGTACAACGGGCCGTTCTGGGTTCGCTTCCACTTGCCGTCTGCGTACTGGTTCCAGCCTTGCTCCTGCTGGATATCCACCCACGGCGTGACGTAATCCATCGGCGCGGTCGTGCGGATCGGCCTGGTCGTATCGACCACGATCACCGTGCCGATGCCGCTTTGCGGGTAGTGCGGCGTGCCGAGCATGACGAACTGATCGGACCGCCCGGGCAACTGTCGCCCGTGCAGCATCGACGGCGGGAAGGGGATGTCGTTGCCGTAGACTTCCTGGGTGCCCGTGCCGTCGGCGTTCATCGCCCATAGGCACTTGATGCCGAGCTGGCCCTTGTCGACGTACTCCCAGCGGGTGTACAGGATGCGCCCATCAGCCATGATCGACGGGGCGAACTCGCTGACCGGGCTGCGCGTCAACTGCCGCATGTTCGACCCATCAGCGTCCATGCGGTACAGCACCGTCGTGACCAGCCGGTCCGGGCTATCACACAGCGTGCCGTATTCGCAGCGGCTGGAGGTGAAGACGATCCCGCCGTCCGGCAGGTAGCACGGGTGCATGTCATCAGTCTGGTGATAGTAGAACTTCGCCGTGCCTTTGCCGGAATTGTCGTACTTCGCGATCCGCTTGTCTTCGTCGTCAGGCCGGAAGGTCAACTGTCGCAGGGCGGTCCCGTCGATGTTGCACTCGTAGATTCGATAGCCCTCCCGCTGGGCCTTCTTCCAGCCGAAGACGACTTTTTTCGCGTCGAACGAAAGGTCGAGATAATCGAAGATGCCGTCCTTCATCGTCGGCAGCAGGTCGGTGACCTTGCCGGTCTTCAGGTCGAGGATGCACAGGTTGCCGCCGAAGCGGGTGCTACCGTCGATGAAGTCCGTGTAGAAATGGCTGGAGTGGAACGTCTGGCGGCGGATGAAGACTAACTTCCCAGCGCCGACAGCCTTTACCAGATCCGCTGCTGCCATCGCGGGCTTGTACGTCGGAGCGGCGATTTTCGGGGTCGAAAGCTGTCCCGCCATCGCCGCGCCTGTCCAGACCGCCATCGCCGCAATTACGCACACAGACATCTTTGATAGCTTCATCAGACTTCCTTCTTCGTGCATGGGCGCCGGGGGGTTTTCCGTATGGCTGCGTTCGGCCAGGCCGCCGAACAATTTAACACGGAATATGCTGCCTGCTCCCTCGCCCGCGAAAAAGAGTTTCCGCCCGTGTCATACCAGTGGCCCCTGAAAGACTCAGGGTCCGAGGCGTTCTTGGATCCGGCGTCAAGGCCGAGGGTATCTCAGGCTTCGCGGATGTGGTGGATTCGCAGAATTGCGGGCCAGAGGCCGGTGATCTGCCCGCGCGGGATTGCCCTGGCTGGGTAGGCTTGGTTGAGCGGCTGGAGGCGGATCGACTTCTCCTCATCCATGTATATCCGCTTGAACGTCGTGCCCTCGTCTTCCTCCAAACGCACGAAGCAGTCGTCGCCGTTGTTGGGCTGGGTGTTCGGCGAAAAGACCACGATGTCACGTTGGAGGTAGTCCGGCTCCATGGAGTCGCCCACTACCCGGGCCGCGAAGGCCTGCGGGTCGTGGATGTCCGGGCAGCGGACGTATTCATCCGCCACTCCGGGGGGGTAGTCCAGGTCGGTGAAGTTGCGGGGATAGCCGGCCGAGACGCTGTTGATGACCGGCACGACTCCGCCGATGCAAAATCCCACGCTGGCGGGGGCCTCTTGCGCCGATGGTTCGTCGAAGTCGTCGGTGTCGGCGTTTTTGCCCGAGTCGTGGCGCAGGTCTCGCAAGACTCCGCGCAGCTTGTGGACTTCCGCCTCGAAGAGTTCGTACCGCTCGCGAACGTCCGTCGGCGTGCGGACCAGATTTGCCAGCTTGACCAGCTCGCCAGGGAGAAAGTTCATCGCCCGTTCCAGCGACCGCAGGATGCCATCCGATGGGGGGTTTTTGGCCCGGCCTGTCTCGATATTCGACAGGTACGGTTTGGATATGCCAATCTGCGCAGAAACAACCTCCTGGGTCAAACCCAGTTCCTCCCGCCGGTTTCGCACGATAGAACCCAAGCTCATGGCTTATCTCCCAAATTGGCGTCCTTGCCTTTATGAATTATTACACACACAGCAGGATATGGCAAGCTGTATACAACAAAAATCAATAAAAAAGTTTTCCAGAAATCACTTGACATTGCAAATTATGCAAGTATAATACACAGCCTTCATGGGGCAAGTGCGCGGGAAGTCCTGAAGCCCAACACAAGCAATTCCGGGGCGGGTCCGGTTTTACGTGAGAGTCGGTTCCTGGTTTGCCCCGTCTCGGTCGCAGGCATCAAAAGCGGCCAAGCCTCTTAAAGTCATGTAAATACAAACCTTGAGTTCGTCAGGAGGGGGTGTGGGTTTGCGCCTGTTTTCCGATATTCCCATCCTTGTCGAACGTAAATCGCACCATGTACAGCTTTCGTCCCTGGCGATATTCGGGTGGGTAAAGGTCGTTCAGGGCGGTCTTGAGGGCTCGTAAGCCTTTGAATCCATCAGCTTTTGCGTCGGCGTTTGTCAGGTCGCGAAATTCAACCGGCCGGGACTCGTCAATGTGGACCTTACCCAATCCGGGGACTGTATGGAGGCTTCCGGGGCGAACCATTCGTCGCTGCCAATAGCGTAGCGTGGTGGTCTTTTCGCCGGAGCGGATGGCCTCGAAGAACACTTTTTTCATCAGGAGCATTCCAATGACCTCAGTTGTCGAGACCCTCGGCTGGTCTGTCCGCGTCGACGCCCGCATACGTCGCCCGATCCCATCTTCCGCCGACGCCGGGGCGGTCGCGGCCATGTTCGGCCTGGCCGAGTGTCAGGAAGAGACGTTGTACGATCAATTCCCCCTCGATATCAAGCCCGGCATGATAGTCCTCGTCACCGGTCCCTCTGGTGCGGGCAAGAGCGTTCTGCTGGGCGAGGTGTCGCGGCAGGTGCCCGGCGCTCGATGGCTCGGGAGCGAGCAGTTGGCCCGTTGCGACAGCCCGGCCGTCGATGTGCTGGAAGGCGGGGGGCTCTCGGCTCGGCTGGCGATGCTCTCTCGTTGCGGCCTGGCCGAGGCGACGGCGCTTGTCACGCCCGCGAGGCTGCTGTCCGGTGGTCAGCGGGCGAGACTGGCACTGGCGAGATCGCTTCATGCGGCAGGGCAATCGCGGCGGGCGGAGCTCGTGATTGCCGACGAGTTTTGCTCGTCCCTGGACCTTCGCATGGCGCGCAGCCTTTGTCGGCGAGTGCGAAGGCTCGTTACCGGCAGCAACCTGGCCATCCTGGCCGCGACGCCCCGGCCGGAACTGGTTCCGGATCTTCACCCGGACCAGGTAATCATAAAACCGCTTGGCGCCGAGGCAAGCGTGCTGGCCGGACCGTCCCGGGCTCGGGCTGACGAGGTGCGGCGATGGCCTGTCGTTCGCGGCAGGATTCGAGACTACCACGAACTTGCGGGCTTCCACTATCTTGCCGGACCGCCCGCCTGCCACAAGCGGGTTTACGTCGTGCGTCGCCCATCGGCCGGGCGGGGTCGGCGTTGGCGCGACGTCGCTGCTGCGGATCTGGCGGCAGTGCTCGTGGTCTCCCCGCCGCTGCTGACCGTTCGTGGTCGGAACATCGCCACGGGCGGGCGTTACTCCGGGCGAGACAGGCGAGAGGCGACCCGCCGGCTCAATCGCGAGATGGAGTGCATCTCGCGCGTGATCGTCCACCCGACCTATCGCGGCAGCGGCCTGGCCGGGCGGTTGGTGCGTCATGCGCTCGCCACGGCTGAGACGCCCATGGTCGAGGCCCTAGCGGCGATGGGGCGGGTGCATCCGTTCTTGGAGCGGGCGGGCATGACGGCGACTCACCTGGAGCCCGACGCCATCAGCCGTCGTGTGCTTGCCGCCGCCGAGGCTGCCGGGTTCACCCCCGCCGACGTCGCCGCCGTGGAACCGGTCCGCAAGTTTCTTTCCCGCAGGCGAGGCAAGGCGCGAGCGGCACTGCGGCGCGAACTGGACCGCTGCATCACGCGAGCCTTCTCGCCGGACCAACTTCGACGCATTGACGATCCAGTAGCCGCCATCTGCCGCCGAACCGCCCGCCAATACGTCTACTACCTCGCCGAAGTAGGCCAGTAAGGCGGGCGGGGGGTAGGAGCGGACTACGACATAAACCAAAAGCCGAAGACGTTTCTTGAAGCGACGAAGCCGCAGGCGAAGACAGTTCTTGAGGCGACGAAGCCGCAGGCGAAGACGTTTGCCCTTTCCATCCGCCCAACCAACAGGCTACAATTCACCCCAGAAAACGGGACGACCTTGACAAAAACAGCGGGGTTCGGAATGCCTCGGCCAGCAAGCACTCGCCAATCGGCATTCCGAACGCAACTTGCCGCCAACCCGTCAAAACCAAAGGGCCGTGAGGATCTGAATGGAATATAGAAAACTATATAGTGTCC
>CAZMBZ010000230.1:0-8815 GCA_964564285.1 uncultured Planctomycetaceae bacterium
GACTGGCCGAAGCTTCCTGGGTCAAGGCTACCCGAACTATTGCGTCGTTGGGAAAGTACGTCCACAAGAAAGTATAGGGCGATTCCCATGGCGGTGATTGTGGGAATCAGGATCTCATTCTCAATCGCAAAAGCAAGTGGCCCGAACGTCCCAGGGAGGTAGACAAGGCTTTCGACTACGTATACGACAAAAAGGACACTGAACCAAAGCGCAATGCCCGCCAGTGGAATGGGCGCAAGGTCCAGCAGCACATCCCAGACGTTCTTGGGAAGGAACGCGAAACGAGAACTGGCGGTGCTGTCATTCGTCATTAGCTACCCCTGGTTCGCTCGCGTGGCAACATTCTCGCTGCATCAGTCCGGATTGACCTTCGGTTCGCCCGGCAACACGCAAGAGACATCGTTCCCAGGGATTGCTACCAGCCTGCCGCTAGGCAGGTCCCTGGGCTTCGGATGCCCTTTTCTGCTCTCTACTTCCTAGTACTACGCCCTTCTCTTCTTTCCCCTCACGGCGTTTGCGTGCCTGGCTGGGTTAGTGGGGGGTAGCCCGTGTTGGTTTTGGATTCGGCCTCGGGCTTGGGCGGCTCGGAGCGGGCGTGTTCGCGGTCTAGCAGGTCGCCGACGGTTGGCTTGTCGAGGCTTTTGCCCTCGACCACCTGGCGGACCTCATTCAGCGAGAGCGTCTCGTACTTGAGCAGGGCCTTGGCGAGTCGTTCGAGTTCGTCGCGGTGCTCTTCGGTGATTCGCTTGGTGTCCACCTCGGCGGTGTCGACGATGGCCTTGATCTCCTGGTCGATCACCTCGGCGGTGTGCTCGGAGTACTCCTTGCCGGTGTCGCCAAACATCATTTTCCGCTCGTCGGCGGAGTAGCGGACGAAGCCGAGCTTCTGGCTCATGCCCCAGTCCATGACCATTTTGCGGGCGACCTCGGTGGCCTGATTGATGTCGCTTGAGGCTCCGCTGTCGACGTCGCCACAGAACATTTCCTCGGCGATTCGTCCAGCCACGGCTACGCGGATCAGCGCCTCGCAGTAGCGGCGGGTGTACATGTAGCGGTCTTTTTCGGGCAGGCTGAATGTTGCGCCTCCCATCTGCCCGCGCGGGATGATGGACACCTTGTGAAGCGGGTCGGCGTCTGGCTGGTAGAACTGCACCAGCGCGTGCCCGGCCTCGTGGTAGGCGGTCATCTCCTTCTCGCGTTCGTCGATGACGTGACTCTTCCGAGCCCGGCCCCAGCGGACCTTGTCGCGAGCCTCCTCCATGTCGGCCATCTCGACGAATTCTTTATTGGCCATAGTCGCGGCGATTGCGGCCTCGTTGACGAGTGCCTCGAGGTCCGCACCGCTGAACATCGGAGTGCCTCGGGCGAGGCGGTGGAGGTCCATGTCCGGGCCGCACTTGATCTTGCTCACGTAGATGCCGAGTATCTCGTAGCGGCCCTTGAGGTCCGGCAGGGGGACGTCGATCTGCCGGTCGAATCGCCCGGGGCGAGTCAAGGCAGGGTCGAGAACGTCCATGCGGTTGGTGGCGGCGATAACGATAACCTGGTCGGACGTCTCGAAGCCATCCATCTCGACGAGGATGGCGTTGAGGGTCTGTTCGCGTTCGTCGTGTCCGCCGCCGCCGTTGAAGCCCATGCCTCGGCGTCGCCCGACGGCGTCGATTTCGTCGAGGAAGATGATGCAGGGCGAGCTTTCCTTGGCCTGCTTGAAGAGGTCCCGCACCCGGCTGGCGCCGACGCCGACGAACATCTCGACGAAGTCGCTGCCGGATATGCTGAAGAACGGCACGTCGGCCTCGCCGGCGATTGCCTTTGCCAGCAGCGTCTTGCCGCATCCCGGCTCGCCGACGAGCAGGACGCCGCGCGGTATTCGCCCGCCGAGACGCTGGAACTTTTGCGGGTTGCGGAGAAACTCGATGATCTCCTGGACTTCGTCCTTGGCTTCCTCGATGCCCGCGACGTCACCGAAGTTTACCTTCGATGAGTCCTTGGTCAGCACGCGGTGGCGGCTTCGGCCGAAACTGCCCAGAAAGCCTGCCCCGCCCCCGGCCGAGCCAAGCCGCCTGAATAGCAGGAACCACACCGCCAGGAACATCAGCACGATCAGCAGCAGGTGCGGCAGGAGGCGTTCCATCCAGCCGACGGGCACGTATTTGTACTTGGTGGTTCCGCCCTTGGCGGCACCTTTGGCGAGGGTTTTCTGGAGCCGCTGGTCGAAGTTATTGTCGGCCCGGTCGTAGGTGTATTGCACGACGAACTTCTTCGGCTCATCGGGCTTTTGGCCTCGGACTCGGTCGCTCAGTTCGCCCCGGATCTCATTATCGCTGATCTCGATGGTGCCCACGATGTAGCCGTTTTCGGCGTAGGTCCAAAACTGCTGTGGGTCTAATGATTTGCGTCCTGGCTCGCCGGATCGCCAAATGAAGAACGCGACGATAAGTCCAGCGGCGAGGATGAACACCCAACTGAACATGGATCGTCCGAAACGGTTGGGCAACTGCGGACCGCCAGGGCTTCGGCCGCCGGGTTTGTCAGGCATTTGGTCGCTCATGTAATCTCACTACCACGGATAAGCTTCACCCGTACATCTTAGGCGAAAAGGCCCGCGCAGACCACCAAGTTTCGATGTCGCCGGGCGAATGCCCCCATGGCTAACGAGGCCCGCGGGCCTTGGCCGTTCGTGTCAGGCGGGGCTTTACCAGTCGGATACCATCTGTTCTACGACTCGCTGGGCCAGGCGGTTGACTGTGTCTTCGCTGCCCTGGAAGAAATCTTCGTTCAGCGGCGATGTATCGAGGGGCGTCGAAGACGGCGGGATATACACGGCCGCCTGGCGGAGGTTGCTGACCTGCTTGATAACCTTGCCGCTGCGGAGGTCGGTCCACGTGAACGACACGGCCATGGTGATTTCTTTTTCCCTCGGCAGGCCGTTGTCCGGGTTGAAGCTCAGCACGCGCTGGCCGACGACGTCGATCGAGCCGCGAAGCTCAGTGTCGGCGTGCCTTTTGTCGACGACCTTGTAAGGCGTGTCGAGTTCGACCTTCTTGATGACCGCCTCGGTCAGCCGCATCTCCAGTTCGCGCCGGAAGACATTTCGTCCGCGCGTCCAGATCGGCACGGTCACCGTCTTGATGCCGCTATCATACTGGCTTGCGAGGGAATAGCCCTTAGTCGGGTCTTGCGAGCATCCGCCCACCACGGCTGCGACCAAGGCCAGCAGTATAAGCATGCAGGTTGTCGTGGACTTTCTGATGGTCATTTCGACTTGTCCTTCGAACTGGGATTCGCGAGCTTGCTGAGGTCAGCCGGTGCCGCCGGGGCGGTTGTGGGGCCGTTGGCTTTGGGCTTGGGACCGGGCTTTGCCGGGGCCTTTGTCGTCGGCTTGGTGGACTTGAGCTTTTTGGCCAGGCCGATTTTCGTTCTGGCCTCGGTGGCCCAGATCGTCGAAGGGAACTCCTCGACCACCTGCCGGTAATAGAACTGCGCCGATTTGCGCCGGCCCGTGCGGTCGTAGAACTTCGCCGTCTCGAAGGCCCGTTCGCCGCGAATCGCCACGATTTCCCGCAGCGTCTCAGTAGCCCGGGCCTTGCGGGCCTCGTCGGGATACCGGGCCAGCAGGGATTTGTACCTGGCTTGGGCTTCGACCAGCGGGGTTTCATCATACGCCACGCCCTTGAACGACTCGAACATCGCCTCTGCCGCCCGGGCTATCGCGTGGGGAATGCGGGCGCTCTTGGGATTCATCGTGATGAACTCGTCATAGGCGTCCGCGGAGTCGCTGTATTCCTTCCGGCCGAAGTAGTATTCGCCTATTCGCAGCATGGCGCGTTCGGCGATTTCCGTGCCGGGGGCGTGCTCGGCGACCTTCCGGAGGATCGTCAGGCCCTCGTCGCGGGCAGGCAGTTTGATGATCTTGCCGACCACACGCTTCTTGCCAGCCAGGAAGGCATTGGCGACTTCCACCTCGCGGGTGAGTGCTCGTTCGAGGAACAGGCCATTGGGATACTTGGCCAGCATCGCCTCGAGCCGCTCGAAGGCCTGGTAGTACAGCCCGGCGTTGAGCTGGGCCTGGGCACCCAGCAGCATGGCTTCCTCGCAGGAAGGGCTGTCCGGGTGGTCCTTGCGGAACTGATCCGCCGAGGTTTTCGCGGCCTTGTAATCCTTGGCCTCGATCTGCTGGCGGATTATCGCCAATTCGCCCTCGACGGTCCCCTTGGCGGGCTTGGGCGCTGCGACCCACTTGCCGTCCTTGAGGATGTATTCGTCCGCCCCGGCCGGGCTGGATGGCGCTGCAAGAAGGGCTCCCAGCATCGCCAAGGCGGCAATCGCGTATGAGTGCTTCATCATCATCTCGTTGGTCCCGTTGGTCAGGCCGTACGATCCGGCGTTATCCTGGCGACCCGCGCCGCACAAACGCGCGCAAACCACCCGCCGACAAGACATCATTATACGAACCCTCCCCGCGCCTGCAAGAAAACCACGGGCGAAAGCTCGGAGCTCCGGCAACCCCTCAAGGCGCGTGCGTGTCCAGCGACCACCGTTCGCAGCTCGCCCTCGCGCTCGGCGACAGCGGGAACCGCCCAGCCCAGGCGTGGGAAATCGCCCCCTCTTCCCGGCAGAACTTGCCGCGTGGCGGGGTGCCTCGAAACCGGGTGGCTTCGCAAACCGCATCGCCCGGCAGCGAGTTTAGAGCAGGGCGGCGGGATTGAGGCTGAAATGCCTGGCCAGGGCGCGAATGTGTGCCTTGCTCAATTCACGCTGGCCTGTGAGTATCCGGTGGCCCAGGCTGCGGTCGCCCAGCAGTCGGCCAAGGTCGGACTCTGTCATTTCGTGCTCGTCCATAAGGCTTCGCAGCAGTTCCACGGGCGTCATTTTCGCCTCGTCTATGGCGTGGTGCTCGGTCTCGTATTTCTCCACGAAGGTCGCGATTGCCTCGAAGTAATCCCGCTGGTCGGCGTTCATCTCAAAGCCAGCCATCGCATCCAGCACGGCCAGCGCGTTGCGGTAATCCACGTTATCGTGCAGCGGTCGGGGCATGCAAAGACCAACCAACTCCGCATAGCTTTCCGGTATGTCATCGTGTGTCAATGTCCTGGTCTTCATAACTGCTCCTTCCAGGCGTTGCGGTCGTATTGCCTGTGCGTCAGGATCATCAGTGTGTAAACGATCCGCGATCTGTAATGCACCGCCGCGATCAGCCGGTAACGGTTATGAGCGATGTTGAAGATCACCACCGACCGTCCGCTGGCCACCGTTACCGAATCGGCGCCGGGAAAGGTCTTGCGCACGTCAGCGAAGCTGCCCCACTCAGCCGCCCTGGCCTGCTGCACCCATGTCCGCAAATAGGACTTCGCCTCGCGGTGGCCTTGCCAGAATGCCTTCGACATGCTCGTCTTGATGATCCGCATCCGCAAACCATTACCGGCACCCGATGACAAAGTGTCAACAGCTTTCGCAATAAACGTGAAGAGCCGAAGAACGGAAGAACCTGGGTTTTCGGGTTCTATCCGGGATTGTAGTGTGCAACGAGTTCGAGCGTTTTTCCTTGAATCTTCATTTCACGCTGTTATCGTTCCGTTATGGGGTTTGAACTACCATATCGAAAGAGCCATACGCGCTGGGATCCTTTCTGGAATATGCTTCCGCAGTTGGAACCACCACGAGCGATGGGCGTTGGGAAACACGCAGTTGGCTGTGGCTCTATAGCACCGTGACGAGGATGATAACCATGACCGATGATCTATCTGCATTTCGGGTGCCCGCTCTGGCCAAAGCGCTGGACCAACTGGGGCAATTGCTTTCGCAAAGCAATCTCGCGTTTCTTATAGGTGCTGGTTGCAGCAAGTGTGCCGGGCTTCCGCTTATGGCTGAACTGACGGAAGATGTGCGGAAGAGCGATCGCCTGGGGGACAAGACGCGATCCATTCTCAAGGCCGTTGGTAAGGCTTTCGATGGGGCGAAGGCTGCGACCATCGAGGACTTTTTGAGCGAGATTGTCGACGACCTTGCCATAGCCGACCGTCGTGGCAAGCTCGGAGCCAGAAAGGCCGAGGTCGATCTTGACGGCATCACCTGCAAGGTAGAGGACTTGCGGACAGCGATTGGCGAGATCAAGGACGCGATTGCCACCCGAATCGGAGAGCCGAATGGCATCGATATTTCGACACACGACAGGTTTGTTCGGACAGTTCACGCAACGCTTAGATCAGGCAAGAGTCGGCGGCCTTCCCCCGTTGACTATGTCGTTTTGAACTATGATGACCTGATCGAGGACGCGCTTGGATTGGCCCGAATCCCCTCTGTGGACGGTTTCGTTGGTGGGGTGACCGGTTGGTGGAATCTGAAGAGCTATGAAGATGTGTCGGCAGAAGCACGCGTCCTCAAACCGCACGGTTCGGTGGACTGGTTCCAAACGGACACGGATACACGGCCGCAACGTTTGCGGCATGGCCTCTATCTCGGTCCAAACCCGCTGCAGCACGTTATGATTTGGCCTGCGGCGACGAAATACCGCGAAACGCAAAATGATCCCTATGCCCAGATACTGGACTTGATACGCCGAAAGCTGCGTCCAGAAGGGAATCAGGAGCTTGTCCTTGTCGTTATGGGGTATAGCTTCGGGGATTCGCACATTAACCATGAGATCACCGAGGCCCTTCATGCCTCCGGCAAAAGCCTCACTGTCGTTGCCTTCGTTTCTGGAAATGGGCCGGAAGGGATCGTCAGTGAGTGGCGAAATGACATGAGCATTCGAGATCAAGTGCGTGTTCACGCGAAGCGGGGGTTCTTCCATGGAGACACCGTCGTTCAGACCAAGGTTGATTTACCGTGGTGGCGGTTCGAGGTCTTGACACGTTTGTTGGGAGGCGACCGATGACCAAATTAAGAACTAATCCCGGGGAGCCGATCAGCAATCTATCGGTTGCGACGATTATCGAAACCGACGGCCCGCACATCGTGGCCGAACTTGATACGGGCATTGCCGAGCTTACACGCGTGTATGCGGGTAACATCTACCCCATCGGGCAGTTCGGTTCCATTGTCAAGATTCACTACGGCCGACGGATCATCTACGCATACGTGTCTCGGTTGCGCATGAAGGCGGAGTATGAAATGGAACGGGGATGCGGGCCAGTCACATCATCGACGGGTCGGATCATCGAGGCGGACCTCTTCGGAGAAGGCGAGTGGGTCTATGCTGAAGATGCATGGGAGTTGCGGTTTGAGCGAGGCGTTTCCGAGTACCCCTTGCCGCAGCAAAAGCTGTACCTCACACCGCATTCGGAATTGAAGTACATCTACGGCGGATCGGCGGGCTGTACGATTGAGATTGGCGAGCACGTGGGGACTGGAGGCACGCCTTGCCATGCGAACTTGAACCAACTCCTTGGAAAACACACGGCCATCCTTGGGTCGACCGGGGCCGGAAAGTCTGCTACGGTGGCTGCCGTCCTTCAGTCGATCCTCGAACGAGGAAGAACGGCCGAGTACGGGCGATGGAATCCGCGCATCGTTGTACTTGATCCTCACGACGAGTACGGGCGTGCGTTTCCCGACCATAAGAGACTGTCAACCGATGAAGGAACGCTTTCTCTGCCGTACTGGCTCTTGAGCTTTCAAGAGACGATCAATCTTCTCATCGGCAAGACAGAGTTCGTTGCGACTTCCCAGGCTAATATTGTTAAGAAGGCGCTGTTGTCGGCAAGGAAGGAGGGGGCCGCCGTGGTCAAGGTCGATCCAGATTCGATCACAGTGGACTCCCCGGTGCCCTACAAGCTTGACGTATTTCGGGATCTGGTGCAGGCGGATATACGAGGACCGGAGAGTAGACAAGGGCCGTGGCTATCGATCATTTCCAAGCTGCAGATTCTTCGGGATGATACGCGAATGGCGTTTATGATGCGCGAATGGGCTGGGAACGAAGACGAGTTCGGGGCCGTTGTAGGTCAGTTCTGTGGCGTAGGGGACCCAATGCGTATCGTTGATTTGTCAGGCGTTCCAAACGAAGTGGCTGGCATTGCGAGCGCGGTTATTGCTCGCACGCTATTCTCGGTCAAGGTATGGCAGTCGCCCAAAGAGCGTGAGCAGTCTCCCGTGCTTATTGTCTGCGAGGAAGCGCATCGGTATGTTCCGAATCGGGGCGAGGCGGTTTACGAAGCAGCACAAGAGGCAATTCGTCGTGTGGCCAAGGAAGGGCGGAAGTATGGCGTGGGGTTGATGCTTGTGTCGCAGAGGCCAAGCGAGGTGGAAGCTACGGTACTTTCACAGTGCAACTCGTGGATTATCATGCGGGTTACGAATGATAAAGACAGGGAGCATGTCAGAAGTATCCTGCCGGACTCAATGTCGGGCCTCGCAAAGATGGTTTCGGGGCTGCGCCGTCGCGAGGCAGTGTTTGTTGGGGAAGCCGCGATGCTCCCTTCGAGGATCATGATTAGAGAACTCGCCGAAGATAGACTGCCTCGGTCGCAAGATATCGATTTTGACAAGGGCTGGCAGAACGACCCCATGAGTGAGGAGGCTATTGCCGCTGTTGGTCTAAGGTGGCGAACGCAGAAAAGGACGACGTAGATAGGGGACCGTTCGTCATGCACCTTACGGTTGGTCGCATGGCTTTCAAGGCTCTGGGCTTCGTTTCACCAGCGGCCACAGACCTGCGCCGCTGCCGAGGCGGCCGAGGCATGGGGTAGCATCATTGATGAGCGATTTGGCGACTACGCCCTGGCGAGGTGGGCAGGTTGCTATTTTCCCCGCGGGATTGCGTATCTTGCCATTTTCAGGGGTTTGCCTAGTTGGTGTGTTGTGTGGTAGTTGA
>CAZMBZ010000231.1:0-4850 GCA_964564285.1 uncultured Planctomycetaceae bacterium
CGCGGCTCGAAGGGCCTCATTCTCGGGTCGGAAGCGATATGGCTGACCGCTGTCGGGGTCTACGAGTCCGGGGTGCATCTCGACGCCGTCATCGGCGAGGATGCAATGGCTGCCTCTGCTGCCGGCGGCACAGTCGAACATGCCGCAAATGCTCTTGAGCATGGCGATATGGGTAAGGCACTGCTGCTCGGCGGCGACGGCGTCGGCGATCATGGCGGGCGAGTCGATCCTGAGCCCGCCGTTGCGGATGGCGGCGTACTGGGCCAGGGCCTCCGCCAATGCCCCGGCCGAGCCGAGTTGGCTGCGCAGATGCGCGCCGTAGCGCGTCATTCGCCGGCCTATCTCCGCCATCGCCTCGGCCGGGGTTTGCGCGGTCGTCGCGTCGCCTTTGGCCAGGTGGGCCTTGAGGCCCTCGACGGCATCGGCGAGGGCGGCCTGGCCTGCCTCGTCGAGCGAGGCAGGCTCGAAGCTCTCGCGGGCGTAGACGTTGGCGATGTACTCTGCGGCCCGCATCGCGCCGACCTGCCCGGCGTTCAGTGCCGACCCGCCCGGGCGCTTCACGCCGTGCGTCCCGGCCATCTCACCTATGACGAACGTCCGCCTCACGTTGGACTGCCACCACTTGTCCACGCTGAATCCGCCGTTCATGTGCTGTGCGCAGATGGCGATCTCCAGCGGCTCGGCACACAGGTCGATGCCGTTTTCCGCGTAGATGTCGATGGCGGGCTGATTCATATGCCGCAGGCGTTCGATGGGCGTCGGCTGGGTCGCATCGGTCTTGGTGAGGTAGTCCAGGGCCTCGGGGCCGAGACCGTCTATCTCGAAGCCTCCCCACCCTTCCGAGCCGGTGGGGTTGTGCAGGAAGTCCATCCACACGCGTCGCCCGCGGACGACGGTTTCCTGATGCACGGCCATGTCTATCAGCGATGACTGCGCGCGGGTAATCCGCTGAGCGTCGAAGGGCCACTGGTAGCCCTTGAGGAATATGTTCGTCGCCATCGAGCCCATATCGTCGAAGTACTCGGCGAGGAACTCTCGCGGTTCGGCGCCGTTGGCGTCGGTGCTGAATATCCGCGGCACGGCCTGCATGTACGTGCCCGAGACGTTCCAGCGGAACTTGGTTGATGCCAGGCCGTACTGCGATTCGGTGAGGTTGCAGGCCTCCAATCCCGCCTGCAGCGCCGGGCCGTGAATGCCCACCTGCCCGCGCGGGTAAACGGTTGACTGGTAGAGTTCCCCGGGTCCGCCGCCGGCCAGGACCCAGTTGTCCGCGACGAACACCGCAACGCCAAGTTCGCCGGCAGCAGCCTTGGCGCGGTCGATGCACACCATGGCGACGATTCGCCGGGCCTCGCCCACCCCGGCGGTGATGAACCGGGCGACCGGATGCTTATCGACGATCCGCACGCCCATTCGTTCAACCTCGGCCTGGAGGCAATGGCTCATGAATCTGCTGGTCTTTGGCCCGGCGGAGGTAGCTCGCTCGTAGGGATCGTGGTCGGTCTTATAGCCGACAAACGCGCCGCAGGACTCGTGCGGAAACGGTACGCCTGCCTCGACGAGATTGTAAAAGCCCCTCAGCGAGCAGATACCCTCGACAAGCGCGTTGTCCCCGTTGCAGCAGCCAAAGGCCGTCAGGGTGTTTGCGAAGCTCTCGGCTGTGTCTGCCACGCGCGGGCTTGTGCCCATCTTGTAATACGTCTGCTTGTCGGATCCGCTCATTCTGCTGGCGCCGAGCGGCAGGCCGCCGGTGACCACCAGAATCTTTTCGCCCGGATTCTCTACACCCCGCGCCCGCAGAAAACGAACCAGTTGCACCGCACAGCCCATCCCCGCGGCGCCCGCGCCGACAATAACCGTGTTGGCCCGATGTACCGTGACGGCCTGGCCTGCGGCAAGAATCGTATCCATCGTCATTCCGTATTGCCTTTTAACTGATTGAGAAGCCGTCGCAGGTCCGCCACGTCCTTGCCCGCTCGTTCGAGAAACCATTGGCACCAATGTTGTTGACTGGGGTTGTTTTTGCGCTCGACGTAGGTGCGGCACATCGACGGTAAGTCGCGGGCGGCCATCAGGATTCGCCGACGGTTGATGCTCTCCAGCAGATAGTCCGTATGAACACCGATGTTGGCTTTTCTAAGGGCCTCTATGTAAGCTTTCACCAACGCATCCTGCCCGGCGGCGCGGATTCCCGGGGGCAGACTGCTGAGCAGGCCCGCGAGGTCCTCGGTGCATCTGCCACGACGGGCGGACTCCCAGTCTATCAGCACAGGCTCGATGTTCCTGCCGCCGGGCCTGAAGAGTATTTCCGACCGATCAAGCGCGCCGTGGATGACAGTGCGAGGCAAATCCCTGGATTCGGCGAAGAACTCCGGAGGCATCCGCAGCAAGCTGACCATGAAAGAGAACACCTCTGGCACATCCGAGTAAAGCAGTGCGCGAGCATCCTCGCTCAACCGGTCGATGAACCGTCTGGCGGCAGGCTCGGCCTTGCTCTCGGCGGGCATCTCGGGCATCGGAAGGAACTCCGGCACCTGGTCCAGTTTGCCCCACCAGCGCCCGTGCAGCCTGGCCAAGGCCCGCCCTACCAGGCAGCATATCTCCGGACCCCACGCCTCGCCCTCGGTAAACGGGCCTACGAACTCGGTGATCATGCCGTAGTTGCCAAGCCGCGGGTTGAGTTCGACTTGGTAGACCTCCGGGATGGGCATATCGCCTGACTGGTCGAGAAACTGCCAGACCTGCGCCTCCCGCTTTCGCGCCAAGCCGAGCACTTTGACCATCAGACTCAGCGGGCCTGACGATGTCGACAGGTCCACCTTCCTGAGCCCGGTAGCGCCCCGGATGTTATTGGGCGAATCGGCGTAGTCCATTACGCTCACGCCATGGACGTCCACCTGTTTGTGATCCCTGCGCGTCAGTATCTCGGAGAAATACTCCGCGGAAAGGTCTTCGAAACCGCCAAGCATGGGAATTGTCCTTTCCGGTATCGGTCGCCAGTGGCGCTGATTGTTAAAAAGCCCTCGACAGGCCCGATGACGTAAATTTTATACGCTCGCGAGCCCGCGATTGCCACTCTTTTTGCAGGCCGGGAAAAACGCCTGGCAGGATTTCGCCGGATTTCGTGGACAGCCCGCCCCTCCTAACATATAACGAACGCATGATCTCGCGCATAACCGGCAGACTGCAGCGCCTCAGCGAAGGCGAGGCCCTGATAGACCTCGGCACGGGCATCTGCTACGACGTTCACATCCCGGCTTGCGATTGCGAGCCGATCGAGCAACTCACCGGCCAGGACGTAACGTTCCACACTATCCATTACATTGAGGGCGACCCGTCCCGCGGTAGCCTTCTGCCACGACTGGTGGGTTTCCTGACCGAGACCGACCGGGAGTTCTTCCGCGTCTTCACCACCGTCAGGGGCATCGGCATCCGCAAGGCACTGCGTGCCCTCGCCCGCCCGGTAAGCGAAATCGCCGGGGCGATCGTCGCCAAAGACGTACGCCTGCTGAAAAGCCTGCCCGAGATAGGCCCGAGAATGGCCGAGCGACTTGTCACGGAATTGCAGGGCAAAGTGACCGCCTACGCCAGCGAGACATCCGCCGCCGACGCCGCCGACGGACAACCCGACAAACTGCCCGAACCCGCCGCCGAAGCCGTCGCCGTCCTGGTCCAACTGGGCGAGCGCCGCAACGACGCGATAGCCTTGGTCGAGCGAGTCCTGGCTGTGTCGCCCGACCTGTCCAGCCCAGAGGCCATCATACAATACGTCTACCGACTCAAAGGTCGCGGGAAGTAGCTACAGACCACCGACGTCTTGAACTCCTGCTCGCTGAAGCGAACAGGCCTGCAAGGGACCACGCTACTGGCGACTGACTACTAAGACAAATGGCACGAGAAAAGATAATTTCGCAGGACTCCATCGGTCCCGAAGACGAGAAACTTAACGTCGCGCTTCGGCCTCAGACGCTGGATGAGTGCATCGGAACGGGCGATCTGATGGAAAAACTCCGGATCGCCATTGCCGCCTCCCGGCAACGTAACGAGCCAATGGAGCATGTGCTTCTTCACGGCCCGCCGGGGCTGGGCAAGACCACGCTGGCCTACGTTATCGCCCACGAGATGCGAGCCAACATCAAGGTTACATCCGGCCCGGCGCTGACCAAGCCTAGCGATCTTATCGGCATCCTGACGAATCTTGAGGATCGCGACGTGCTGTTCATCGACGAAATTCACCGCCTGCCGTCAGCGGTCGAAGAATACATCTACCCGGCCATGGAGGACTACAAGGTGGACTTCGTGGTCGATAGCGGCATGCACAGCCGGACTATCAACCTGCCTCTGAAGCCGTTCACGCTGATCGGCGCCACGACGCGTGCCGGAATGCTCAGCCCGCCGATGCGCACTCGCTTCGGCATAGCGCATCACTTGGAGTTTTGGTCCGATGAGGACCTTCTCGCTCGCTGCCGCATGTCGGCTGGGATGCTCAAGATTGCCTACGACGAGCCAGCCCTTGAGATGCTCGCAGGCCGGGCGCGAGGCACGCCGCGAATCGCCAATCGCCTGCTTCGCCGCTGCCGGGACTACACGCAGGTCCGCGGTGATGGCAAGTTGAACACCCCCTGCGTCGAGGCCGCACTGAAACTTGAAGGCATAGACGAGGTCGGCCTGGACGAACTGGATCGCAAGTTCCTCCGCACCATCATCGATGTCTATCGCGGGGGACCGGTTGGCATCGAAGCCGTCGCAGCCACGCTCGGCGAGGAGACAGACACGCTGGTGGACGTGGTGGAACCATTCCTCCTCCAGGCTGGAATGCTCGCCCGCACTCGAAGCGGCAGGCTGGCTAC
>CAZMBZ010000231.1:4950-8699 GCA_964564285.1 uncultured Planctomycetaceae bacterium
CCCTTGCGTTTGGCCTCGTACAAGGCCTCGTCGGCCCGGCGGACCACGGCGGCCCCGGTATCATCGGACAGCCCGGACCACTCGGCAATGCCGCAACTGACGGTTACGGGCCTGCCCCCCGGCGCGCGGAGTTCGTGCTCCAGCCGAAGGCGCAAACGCTCGATGGCGGGCAGCGCGCCGTCGAGCTTTGTCTCTGGCATGAGCACCGCCACTTCGTCGCCGCCATGGCGAGCGGGAATGTCGTGTGCGCGAGCGCCGGCACGAAGAACCTCGCCCAACTGCTTCAGCACGTCGTCGCCTGTAGCATGCCCATAGGTGTCGTTGATGCTTTTGAAATTGTCCACGTCCAGCATGGCCACGCAGAAGCCCAAGCCGTGCCGCAACGCGCGAGAGTGCTCGTTCGCGAGGGCCTCTTCCAGGGCGCGTCTGGCGCGCAGGCCCGTCAACGGATCCCGGTAGGCCGCCTTGTATAACCTGGCGTTAGCGAAATTCACCGTGAGAATGTTGGCTACCAAGGCCAATTTGTACCGCAGCACCTCCGCAGACTCCTCGGTCACTTCCGGCAGACCACACATGCACAAAAAACTGAAATCCCCCTCACGGCGACACCCGAGTTCGCCGCCGAAGGCTGGCTGCGTCAGGGACATAGTGGCGTGACCTCCCGTGGCGCCAAGACGTTGACACATCTCCGGCAGGTTGGTAGGCCCGTCGCTGGCAGGGAGCACGCTCCCGGCCTGATCGGACAATTCATCGACACCGCAGGGGCAATTCATCCTCTGAACGAGTGGCTCGCCATCACGGGCGTGGTCTTCGGAAGCCAGATATAAGGCCCATCGCTTCGCGCCAAACACTTTCGGTATCTCGTTAGCCATCCGGTCCAGCAGGTCCTGAAGGTCCGGCTCACGAACACTGCTGCTGAGCAGAGCGATCTGCTCGGCGGCATCCTTGAGAGCCTGAGCGGTCCCAAGCCGAGCCGCCATCACGTCTCGCGCCGATATCATTCCGACCGCCCTGCCGTTGTCAACCACCGGCAGGTGCCGGATCCCGTGGGCAGCCATGACCTCATCAGCAACGCCGATGGGAGTGTCCGGAGCTACCGAAACCACATCCTTGGTCATGACTTCCGCCACGCGGACCTCGTCCGGGCCTTTGCCCCTGGCCGTGCAGCAGGTGAGGATATCGCGCTCCGTCAGGATCCCCACCATGTCCCCGGCCTCGTCCACCGCTATCAGCGAGCCAACGTGGTTGCGCTGCATGCTGCGTGCTGCCTTGGAAACAGGATCCCCGTCCCGAATCGTCAGAACCGGACGAACCGGCCCAGCCTTTGACGATAATCCCGTGCGAGTTGTCATCACCACACCTCTCTTGGCAAGCTTCTGTAAGCAGCAAATCAGACAAAGCCGGAAAACAGGCGATCAGCCCATACTTCGGCGCGTCGGGGCCACCCGTCGGGACCCGACCGCTCGATCAAGCCACCGCCATCGCCAAAGACGATAGACGATGGTAGGTTTCAGTAAACTCAGATTCGCACTCGAGGAACGCCGTCACGACGTCCTCGTCGAACTGCGTGCCGGCGCCCTCGATAATGATGTTCTTGGCGACGACCGGAGTGAAGGCATCTTTGTACACACGCTTGGATACCAGAGCGTCGTAGACGTCCACGAGACCGAAGACCCTCGCTGACAACGGGATATCCTTCCCAGCCAAGCCGCGAGGATATCCCTTGCCGTCGACTCGCTCGTGATGGCAGCCTGCAATGTCCCGAGCCATGCAAAGGAAGTCGGCGTCGGGAAACTCTTTCAGGGCAAGTTCCAGCGTACCGGCACCCGCCTGCGCATGGGTTTTCATGATCTCATATTCCACCTCGTCCAGCCGCCCGGGTTTGAGCAGAACGGAGTCCGGAATACTTACCTTGCCGATGTCATGCAGCGGACTCGTAGCGTAGATGAGTTCAACGAAATGATCGTCGATCACCTCGCCGAAGCCATCTCGGGTTCGCAACTGGTTCGAGAGGATGCAAGTGTACTCCCGAACCCGCTCCAAATGAGAGCCGGTTTCGGAGTCCCGCATCTCGGCCAGGCGGGCCAATGAGAAGATCGCCAGGTTCCTCACATCCCGGGCATCGGCAAGCTGCCGAGTGATGATCTCCCGGCTGGAAACCATGCCCACCGGCTTTGAGCCATCGAGAACGCCGACATGACGTATATGCATATTTTCCATAAGTTTACGAACTTCGTCAAGCGGCGTCATGGGCGTACATGTGACAACCGGTGAGGTCATAACGTCGCCAACCAACGTCTTGGACGGATCGATCATGGCCGCAGTTACGCGACTGACGATATCTCGTTCGGAGATGACCCCAACAACCAGGTCGTCGTCACCGACAACGATGAGACAGCCGATACGTTTTTCCCGCATGGTCTTCGCGGCAGTAGACACGGTGTCTTGGGGAGCAGTGGTAACCACGCCACCCCGTCGGTCTCCACCCCGAATGATATCCTTGTACACGGCCATCATTGTCGCTCCCGTGTCAGAACGCTATCAGTGTGCCTCTCCGCCAGTTGCATGAGATGTATGCCCACCCAGCATTCAGCTATCCGTGTATCGGCAGAGATGGCAGCCCCCTTTGATTACATCCCAACTAGTCTTGGCGGCAATGAGGGACGGACACTGGTCAAATTGCCCGCGCCGGGCGAGAATCCGACATTGGATAACCGGCAAGAACCTGCGGTCCTTGCGGTCAAGCCTGGGCTCTGGTGGAATTCGCCGCCTGGGAATTACCGGCTGGGGTGCCGTCTGCGACGACGGAATATCAGGCTCGTCGCGCCCATGCCAAGCAACAGGAGCGTCGTTGGCTCGGGAAGCAGTTCGCTGCCGGTGAACAAAGACTCGTCGTCTAAAGGCAGCATCGCCAGAGACAGGTCGTATCCCAAGTTCGCCTGGATGCCGAGAAGTTCCTCATAGCCGATCAGTCCGTCACCGTTGAAGTCGCCCTCTTCCCAGGGCGAGACGGTCTTGCCAAAGTCAGCCTTAAGCTTGATATAGTCGTACGAATCGACGTCGCCGTCCAGGTCCAAGTCGCCCGGCAGCATGTTGGCAAACCAATTGTCCTCGGGAAGGGGAAGGGAATCGAGAACGTCGTAAAGCCGGGCCGCGTAATTCGGAATGCTCGCGGCGTAGAAGTCATCGTACCTGTCAGGATAAGATCCATACTGATCGCGATAGAGCCCCAGGCCCGCCAACTTCCACGTGCCATCGTCATTGACGAAAACCCCGCAGCCAGAATCGCCAATACCCAAGCCGGACTCGTGCGGCGTAGCGGACGAGGTTTGGCTGTAACGCATCTTGAAAGTCAACGTGCTGTAATTCGTGTCATCGTACCCGGTCGCGGAACGGCGAGGCAACTGAATGCCCTCAAAACTATTCGTCCCCCAACGCATCGCACGCGTGTTCGCGTCGTCCGTGTAGTAGTCACTCTCCGTCGAACCGGTGTTGCCCGCGCCAACCATGACGAAGCTTTTATGCGTCCACGGCCAAGAGCCTCCCGCATACTGGTACAGGTCGTAGAAGCCCGGCAGCGCGCGGTAAGAATTCGTCAGGTTCGCCATATGAAGAACCCGAATATCCGGCTGAGAATGATTAAGATCCGCCGGCAGGTTTTCCACGCTAGCCACGGCCCAAGTATCGCCGCCTATTGCGAAGGTGTTGTAGCCGTCATCGTCATCGTCCATGGTGTTGATGGTATAATG
>CAZMBZ010000232.1:0-8676 GCA_964564285.1 uncultured Planctomycetaceae bacterium
TGGCTGTCCAGTTCTACGCCGACAATCGAATCGACCACGCCGACGCCTGCCGCCTGGCCGAACTCCCCCCAGCCGCCCTTAACTCCGCACTCCTAAACGCCGGCCTGAGCCTCCAGCAATACCCATCCCACCGCCTCGCCGACCGCCGAACCGCCGGATGAGAGCGCCCCCGCACCTCGCCCGCCCTGACTACCGCAACGGGTCATTACCGAACGCCGCCGACCAACCATCTGCGCGGCATTTGCAGCCGGTTTGCCACCGGTTTCGCGCCGTTTGCAACGTCAATTCCAACGCGAAATCAACACTCCCCAGCCGTCGCAACCCAGCCACCACGCGTTAATCCTTCATATATAGTAACATACACGCCAGTGCCAACCCCGTCAAACACCGTCTCCGCCCCGCGCCAGACACATAAAACCACGTTTCCACCACGTTCCAGACACAAAAAACACCACTTCCACACCCTTTCCGCATCCTTTGCGAACCGTTCCAGACACAAAAACCACCCTTTGCGCACCGTTTGCGCCCCGCATCACGCACAAACAACCACACTTCCACCCCGTATCAGGTACAAAACTGCCCTGTTCCACCCACTTGCCAGAAAAAAATCCCGACCTCACAGACCCACCTCCCGCCAAAACAAAAAACCACACTTCGTCAATCGACGAAGTATCGCCAAGCCACCCCCAGCTTCACCAAACAACGCAGACACCCCAAACGACGCACCCACGCAAATGCCAAAAAGCCCCAAACACCCCGCCCTTGGGACGACGAAGCCAAAGGCGAAGACGCCAAACCACCATAAACCGAATCCCGACCTTGAGACGACCAAGCCGAAGGCAAAAAACGCTCAGCCAGCCGAAAACCGCCACCGCCCCGGCCTGGCATTCGGCATTTGGCATTTTTCATCCGCCCCAAAATTTTTTTCCGGGTGCGACCATATCTGTCATACCTCCATGTGATGATAGTGGTTGGTCCGGCCAGAGCGTTTCTGCTGGGAAAATCCCGACACTGGTCCAGAGAAATCTTGTGGCACCATGACGCAACTGGTATGCTCGCCCACCACGAACGCGGGATTCATCCAAGTGCGGCGGGAATACGCTTATGACGCTCCATGTTCGCATTTCAGGGGACCCCGGCCATGGTGATGGTTCAATCTCATTCTTCTGAAAGGAAGGCACGCATGAACTACAACCTTCTGGACTATGCTTTCATTCCTGTCATATGGTCTGACGGCAGGGCGGATCGAGTGGGGATAAAAACCGCCCTGGCCGAAGCGGGCAGCATTCGCCAGATCGCGGCTTCCAACCCGATGGATAACGTCGCACTGTTGCGATTCCTGCTGGCGGTGCTGTATTGGTGCAAAGGCCTCCCGCCAAATCAGAGCGAGTTGGAAAAAATCCTCGCCGCAGGCCAATTCCCCCCGGACTGGTTCACCAAACTCGACCAGCATCGGGACTGCTTCAATCTGCTGGGGGACGGCGAGAGGTTCTACCAGAATCAAGCCTACAAAAACCAATCGCCAGAACACACAATAAACTACCTGATCCACGAAGTGCCTAGCGGAACGAACAAATCGCATTTTCAGCACACGGTGGATTTCCTCAACGGATTGTGTCCAGCTTGTTGTGCGATGGGTCTGATCCGCTTGCCGGTTTTCGCTACCTCCGGAGGCAAAGGGATGAGTTCATCTACCGGCAAGTCGCCCGGGATCAACTCCAAGCCCCCGCTTTACGTGGTGCCCATGGGCACCACGCTTGCTGCCAACCTTGCTCTCTCCTGGAGCCCGACAAGTTTGGATTTGGGAACCCCTGAATGGGAAACGCCTGGAGCCAATCTTCCGTTCGTGGGCGAAGTGCCACTTCTAAATGGGCTAACATGGTTGCCGCGAAGTGTCTGGTTGGCCGATCCCGAGGAACAGGAGTCTGTCTGCGTATCGTGCGGGCGAAAGGAACGCCTGATTCGACGTTGCGTTTTCGATGGCAAGGGTAGTCTAAAGGCGGCGTCCGGCATCTGGCGCGATCCGCATGTGGTGTACGCAAAAGCCAAAGATGGCAAACAGCTTTCCGCTCATGCTGGCAACGCACTAGGGGCTCCCGACGCGGCGGCGAACCAATGGGCGAGGTTTCTGGGCGGTCTGCTTGCGGAAGATGCCGCGCCATTAGGCATGTGCCACGCGGCCTCGACTACATCGGCCATTACTGTATCAGTGCTCGGTTTTTCAAGCGTCCAGAACGACAAATATCTTGAGGCATGGGAGAATCGTCTGACAATACACGTGAGCGCCTTGGCGGACAAAGGCCCCAATCAGCCAGCCAGCTACCTGGAATTGTGGACCAAAGAGGCGATGAAGTGTCTTGCCAAGGCAAAGCCTCCCGAGGCAAAATCATCTAGTCGTAAGCATGTGGAACTGCTGCCTGCATTGGCTGCCATTCGTCCGCATATTGAATCCCGCGTGTCAGCCAACATCTCCGATCTTCTATCGCATCCCGAACAAGCCTGGCCGAAGGCGGCGGGGGAATACGGGCCAATGATGTCGGCCGCCGCGAAGTCCTTGTCGCCCGGTTTCACTACCCGGGCCTTGCAGCGAAGAAATCAAATCGCCAATGTCCGACCCGATATGACGCCCAGGCCAGCACCTAAACCCCGCAAACCCAAGGCAAAGAAGGGGGGCGACAAATGACATCCACCGAGCAATTCATCCAAACATTGGAATCTTTGAAGGCTGGCGATTTGGGGCGACTCCGCAATCTGGCCGATCTGCCCCTCGACGAATCGGTCGATGGCTTCGACCTTTTCGCGGGCCTCTGGTGGCCTCTGCGCCAGAAAAACCAGAGAGCTCCGCGCCGCGAAGTCGCCTGGCTGATCGCCAAGCTCTATGCCTTCCGCCCTATGCCACAATCCGCCGGCGCAACCCTCGCACGACAACTCGGGAAACAGCACTTCTCAGACAAGGGAGCATGGGACCGCCACCAGCAGCGATTTGACGAATTGCTCCTGCAGCCGCTTTCGGGGATCGAACCGGCCTTGCGGTGGGGTTTGACGTTGATTGCTGATAACGCCAAGGAACTGGATTGGGTCCGGCTCACCGATGAACTGTCCGCATGGGAGCGGGAAGGCACCCGCCTCAAGTGGTCCAGCGAATTCCTCAACCTAACCTGATGACAACCCTACAAGAAGGAGAGACCAATGCTGATCGAAATCCACGCCATTCAAAACCACAGCCCAGCCAACCTCAACCGCGACGACCTGGGGGCACCGAAAACCTGCTACTTCGGCGGGGTGATGCGTTCGCGCATTTCCAGCCAGTGCATCAAGAGAAGCATCCGCACCAGCGAACAGTTCAAACTCCTCTGCGGAGGCATCCGCACAAGGCAACTGGCCAAGTTGATCGCCGACAAGATCGACGGGAAGGCCGACGTGAAAAAGCGAGCTGTAAAGATACTCGATAAGTGCGGCATCAAGTCCAAAGACGACAACAAGAGCGACATGCTCGTCTACACTACACAGGACGCCATAAGCGCCATCGCCAAACTGATCCAGGACAACGATGGCAAGGGAGACGCAATCGCCGATCAATGCGGAGCCCTCATAGCCAAACTCGTGGCCGTGCCCGATATGGCCCTTTGCGGCAGGATGCTGGAAACCGGGGTGCTGGCGAACACAACCGTGGATGCTGCACTGCAAACGGCCCACGCGATCTCGACCCACGAGGCCCGGCCCGAAATCGACTACTACGTTGCCGCCGACGACATCCCGGGCGATGACGCCGGCGCGGGGTTCGTCAGCGAAGCCATGTTCGCCTCCGCCTGCTTCTACAAATACTTCTCGATTCACTGGGAGCAGTTGCTCGAAAACCTCGTCGGATTCCAGGGCAACAGGGAACACCTTGCCGCGCATACCGTCGGAGCATTCCTGCGGGGCGCTGCGATGACAAATCCCACGGGCAAGCAGAACAGCTTCGCCGCGCACAATCCGCCCGACGGAATACTTGTCGAAATAAAGGACAGCCCCATCAGTTACGCAAATGCCTTCGCCAGGCCCGTTGCCTCCATGGGCCCTCGCGACATTGTGTCCCAGTCCATAGCAGACCTCGGACAGTATGCCCACGACATCGACACAGGTTATGGCAGACCCAGGAACCGCTTCTGGTTCTCGCCGAATCTTCGACATCCTCTGACGTTCGTGAAAGACAAGCAGGAATGCCCACTCGCCGACGAAAACCTGGAATCGCTCGACGCTCTGGTTAAAAGCGTCGTGCGCGCTGTCGGGTTCGACTGGGCCGAAGTCCAATCCGTCACCATCAACTAAAGGAGGGCGAGAAGATGAACCCCAACACCCTTCTTCTTCGCCTCGAAGGCCCCCTCCAGTCGTGGGGTAACAACGAGTCGAAGTTCGTCATTCGAAGATCCGGCCGGGCACCGACGAAATCGGGAATCGCCGGGATGCTCTGTGCCGCCATGGGGATACCCAGGGCCGCCGCCCGCGAACGGTTATCCGAGTTCAACGCCTTGAAAGTGGGTGTTCGTATCGACCGTCCGGGCGTCCGTTGGTGGGACTACCATACCGTCGGCGCACGCATGGTCATGCCAACCGCCGAGGGCAAGAGAAAGCCCGGCGCGATGCTCACTCGACGCGAATACCTTTGCGATGCCAGTTTCCTTGTCGCCCTTCAAGGCGATTCGCAACTGCTGGCCGAGGCGAGGCAAGCATTACTTCATCCGGTCTGGCCCGTGTTTCTCGGGCGAAAGAGTTGCCCGCCGTCGCTGCCGCTGCTCGGCCGTGGCGACGAGCCGGACACCGACGACTTTCCAGACCTACTGTCCGCGCTGCGGTCGGTCAAGTGGCGGCCGCGTCTCAGAGGCGACCACCGGCCCGAGGATGTCCAGTGCATTCTTGAATGGTCGCCATCTGACCAACAGCCCGAGGCCCCGCCAGATGCCGAGGTATGGCACGACGTGCCGAGGTCCTTCGACGTGCCCGGCCACGATGCGAGGTTCGTACTCCGTAGTCGATTGACGGTTGGCGACGGAAAGGACGTGCTCGTGGGTTCGCCACGCCAGAAAAACGCCCCCGCGCCGCCCCGGCCGCAAGCCAACTACCGTAACAGCGAGTACCGCAAAGCACGCCAGGAACGCCTCGACGCGGACCACGGCTTGTGCGTGTTCTGCAAGTCTCCGGGCGGGACCGTTCAGCACATTACCTATCGCCGCGCCGGCGGCGACGAGAAGCCCGAAGACCTGCGCTGCCTGTGCCGACTCTGCCATGACGCCGTGACCATGATCGAGTACGGCCTGGGAATGGGAATGGACCGTATCAACCCGGAAGAGCCCCGATGGCGCGACAAGATAATCGCCAAGCGGGCTGAAATCGTCGCGTTCCGATCCCTGGAAACCCGCCGAAGGCGGCTTGCTCCAGAGGAGGTCGAGTAATGTATCTTTCATCGCTTCTGATAGACACCGGTCGAAATCCCGATCGCCCACGCCCAGGTCGCCTGTGGCTGCGTAATCTCTACCGCGTCCATCAACGACTGTGCATGGCGTTTCCGTCGAAGGAACTGACGGACCGGCAATCGTCTGATTACGATCCAAACTTCCTCAAGCCATACAAGCCCGAGCATTTTCCAGAGGACCGCCAGCAGGCCGAGATGAAGCTTGACTCGGAGGCCGACAAAACCCAGAAGGAAATCCTTGCCCACGTTCACGCCAAACGAGACGCCAAGTCCGGCTTCCTGTTTCGAGTCGATCCCAAACCCGCTGGCCGCGCGGTCGTTCTCGTTGTCTCGGCCATTGAGCCGAACTGGGACTACGCTTTTCACAACGCGAGGCATTTCCTGGCCGCCCCGGCCGATTGGAAGCAGTACCGGGTGGACACGAAACGCGGGCAGCGTATGCGCTTTCGCCTGCAGGCCAACCCGACAAAAAAAGTTCACGCACTGCCCGAAGGGTCCTGTCGCACAACGCCCCTGACCAAGAACGGACGCCGCGTTCCCGTACCCGCCACCGACGACGCGCTGATCGGCTGGCTGGAGCGGCATGCCGGTCTGGCGGGTTTTCGAGTCGAAGGCAAGCCCGAGATGCAGCCCGGCTACGTCTACGTCAACAAGGCCGGAAAAGCTGGCCAAGGGCATCGGCTTCGCTCGGTCGATTACGACGGCATCCTCGAAGTGACCGACGCCGACATATTCGCCGAAGCCCTCGCCTCCGGCATCGGCTCGGCCAAGGCCTTCGGGTTCGGCCTGCTTTCGGTTAGTAGTGTGCCCATGGGCTAGTAGTGTGCCCGTAAGGGCATATCTTCGTTCGTAGTGTGCCCGTAAGGGCATATCTTCGTTCGTAGTGTGCCCGTAAGGGCATATCTTCGTTTGTAGTGTCGCCGTCAGGCGATATCCTTGTGCTCACGCCTGACGACGCGAGCACACACCAGGATATGCTCTTACGAGCACACTACAAGCAGGGATGCACCCTTACAGACCCACTACAAACGCGCGCATTCGATAATAACATGTACAATTACCGCAAACTGACACCCGCCCAGAAGAAGCGAGTCACGGCCGACCGCAAGACCCAACGCCACCCGTGGCACGGGCCACCGCATTTCACCGGCGGGCCAGCCGGGACGAATGTCTACATGATCTCAGCCGCTTGCTTCGAGCACAAACACATCATGGCCACGCCACGGCGCAGAAGCGAGTTCACACAAGCCTTGCTGGATGGCCTCGATGCCGTCGTCAAAGCCGATGTGCGCGCCTGGGTCATCGGGCCGAATCACTATCACCTTCTCATCCGGGTCGACCTGGCAGCCTTCGCACAATGGGTTGGCCGGCTCCACAATGGTAAGGCCACCCAGTGGAACCGCGAAGACTCAACGCCAGGCCGAAAGGTCTGGCACCGGTTTTCGGATCGATGGATTCGCTCGGAGGGACACTACTTCGCCTCGATCAACTACATCCACGCCAACCCCATCAAGCACGGATGGGTCAAACACGCCGACCTCTGGCCGTGGAGCAGCCGGCCGGCCTACCTCAAAGAAGTCGGCCGGGACGCCCTGGCCAGGTGGTGGGAAATGTACCCGCTGAAGGATTATGGGCAAGGATGGGATGACCCATGATCTTGGGGTGAAGATATGCTCTTACGAGCACACTACGAGCAGGGATATGCTCTTACGAGCACACTACTAACTGGGATATGCCCTCACGGGCACACTACCAGCTTGCTCTTTGACAAGTGAATAGGGTGCAATGTTCAACCCGCCGCCCCCAACGGCCGATAACGGCAATGGAAAGGGGTGCCCCATGCAAAACCTTCAGGAATTGCCTCGATTCGGCGACAAGCTCAGCTACCTCTACGTCGAACGTGCCACCATCGACCAGCATGAGAAATCCATCGCCGTCCATCGGGCCGAAAACGTGACGCCCGTCCCGGCCGCGGCGCTGGGACTGCTTATCCTCGGGCCGGGTACAACCATCACCCACGCGGCCGTCAAGGCCCTGGCAAACAACAACTGCCAGATCGTCTGGGTCGGCGAGCACGCGGTGCGATTCTATGCCCACGGCATGGGCGGGTCCCGTCACAGCCGCAACCTGCTGCGCCAGGCACGCCTGGTCAGCAACGACGTGACCCGCCTCCAGGTCGTCATACGCATGTACGCCTTCCGATTCTCCGAACGCCTCGACCCCGGACTTACACTCCAGCAGATACGCGGCAAGGAAGGCATTCGCGTCCGCCAGGCGTATGCAGAGGCCTCACGCGAGACGGGAGTGCCCTGGACCGGCCGAAACTACCAGCGAAATCAGTGGTCCCACGCCGACCCCATCAACCGCGCACTCTCATCCGCCAACGCCTGCCTGTACGGGCTCGTCCACGCGGCCATACTCTCCGGCGGATACAGCCCCGCGATGGGATTTGTCCACACCGGCAAACAATTGTCGTTTGTCTACGACGTGGCCGACCTCTACAAGGCGGACCTGACCATCCCGCTGGCCTTCCAGGTTGTCGCGGCCGGGACGACCGATGTCGAACGAAATGTCCGTATCGCCTGCCGCGAAGTCTTTCGCGCCGGGCGGTTCATCGAGCAGATCCTGCCGGATATAGAGGATGTCTTGAAAGTGCCCGACGCCGGCGCTGATGAGTACGCCGAGGACCCGGCCAGGCCGGGAGAACTCTGGACACCCAAGTGCCTCACCGAAGATATGCCCATCGGCCGGGTGCTCAAACTGGACCCCGACAATCTGCCAAGGCCCAAAGGAGCCAAGAGCGATGATCGTGATGATAGTGGAACGAGCGACACCGTCTCTGCGGGGTGAACTGACCCGCTGGCTGATCCAGCCCAAGAGCGGCGTCTTCATAGGCCGCCTGTCAGCCAGGGTCCGCGACCTGCTTTGGCAACGCGTTAAAAAAGCCCTTGCCACCCGCGGCGCAGCCGTGATGGCATACTCAAGCAACACCGAACAGGGCTTTACCCTGCAAACCTTCGGCAAGACCAGCAAAGCCATCGAAGACTTCGAAGGGCTTTTCCTGGCATCCAAACGCGTAAGTCCTTAAAATACGTCCGACACGCCAGTGTATTCCCCACGCACGTGGGGGTGAACCGTGCTGCAAAAGGAGCCGGTTCAGGCCGCAATCGTATTCCCCACGCACGTGGGGGTGAACCGTACGGCAACATGGCCTTGACGGCGGA
>CAZMBZ010000233.1:0-8631 GCA_964564285.1 uncultured Planctomycetaceae bacterium
ACCGGCAAGTGGTTCGCTCACCAACATTTCGATATTCAGCCCGACGTAATGACCCTCGCCAAGGCAATCGGCGGCGGCATGCCGATCGGTGCTTGCGTGGCGGCGCCTAAGTATGCCGACGTGCTCGGACCGGGCACTCATGGATGCACGATGGGTGGCATGCCGGTATGTGCGGCCGCGGGGGCGGCGACGATGAAGCTCATCGCCGACGAGGGCCTTGTCGAGCGAGCTGCCGAGCGTGGCGCGAAGGTAGCCCAGGCGATTCGCAACGCGGACATCGCGTGCGTGAAGGAGGTCCGCGGCGCGGGATTCTTTATCGGCATCCAGGTGGACAAACCCGCTCGCGACGTATTTATGGGAGCCTTGGACGCCGGCCTGTTCATATGTCCGGCCCGGGAGCATGTCGTTCGCCTGGCCCCGCCGCTGACCATCGAGGACGACTTGCTGGACAAGGGCGTGGAGATGGTTATCGATCTATTGCGTCGATAGCTGGCCTCTATCTCATAGCTTGTGTTTGTACGGATCGCTCGCCGGGGTACAATACTTTCGGCGGAAAGGGCGGTGTGCGGCTGGGGCGTTCGGTACGAGAATGAAAGGAGCTGGCCATGGCGTACGACATTTACATGCAGGTCCAGGGCATCAAAGGTGACAGCACGGACCAAATGCACAAGGACTGGATTGAGGTGTTATCCTACAATCACGAGGTGCTGCAGGACGCGGGCGCGCTTAACGCCTCGGGCGATTACGTTGGCGGCAAGGCTTCCCACAAGGATTTCGTGATTAACAAGAGGCTCGACAAGTCCACCCCCACCCTGTTTCTCTACTGCTGTACCGGGCGGCGCATCCAGCAGGTGAAGCTCGAGATATGCCGGGCCATGGGAGACAAGACCCCCTTCATGAAGTATACCTTCAAGAATGTCATTGTTGCTTCGGTCAAGCCGGAGGGAATGCAAAATGCCGATGACATACTGCCGCGAGAGACAATCTCCCTGCGCTACACGCAGATTGAGTTGGAATACACCGAGACAGATCCCACCAGTGGCGGCAAGAAAGGCGGCGCCATAAAGTGCTCGTATGACCTGCGAGACGACATGGAGTACTAAGCTCCTGCCAGGCCGCCAATTCGAACGATAACGGATTGCGGGATCGAGCCAACGTTGAACCGCCGGGCGTCATGCATTAACATGGCAGCATGATGGAACGGTTTTACATGGACAATTCGGCCACGAGCTTTCCCAAGCCTGAGGCTGTAACGGAAGCTATGGTGGACTTTGCCTCCTCCTGCGGTGCATCCGCCGGGCGCGGGGCCTACGCTGAGGCCAAGGCATGCGAGCAGATCCTCTGGAACTGTCGGCAGCGGGTCGCCGAGCTTATAAACGCCGAATCGCCCGAGCGGATCGTCTTCACGCTCAACTGTTCGGAGGCCCTCTCGATCGCCATTCGCGGCCTGCTTAACACCGCGCCTGCGGGCACGCACGCCATCGCCACAGCCATGGAGCACAATTCTGTGTTGCGCCCCTACAACGCCCTGGCCGAGCAAACGGGGTTGGTGCCCGAGTTCGTCGTTTGCGATCCGAAGACGGGATTGGTGGACCCCGACGATATCGTCAGGGCGATTCGTCCGACGACCAGACTGATCTCATGCGTTCACGTTTCCAACGTTACCGGCACGGTCCAGCCGATCGAGGCCGTGGCGGCCGGGGCAAGGCGAGCGGGCGTGCCGTGCCTGATTGACGCCGCCCAGTCTGTCGGCCACGTTCCGATAGACGTCCAGTCGCTCGGTGCGGACTTCGTCGCGTTTCCAGGGCATAAGGGACTGCTGGGTCCGCTGGGCACGGGCGTGCTGTACATTCGTCCTGGTATGGAAGACAAGCTGGTGACCATGAAGGAAGGCGGCACGGGCACCATAAGTGAGCAGGCCGTCCAGCCGGCGACCATGCCCGACAAATACGAGATCGGTTCGCACAACGCCATTGGCCTGGCCGGGCTGGCAGCCGGCGTCGAGTGGGTGCTGCGCCGCGGCGCGGAAAGCCTGCGGTTCCACGACGAGAAACTCTGTCGCCTGTTCATGCAGCTTACCGATGGCGTCGAGCACCTGAGCGTTTACGGCCCGCGCGACGTGGCCCACCGCAGCGGCGTCTTCAGCGTCAACGTCGACGGCTTTGACAACCCCAGAGCCCTTGCCGACGTGCTGGAGGCGGACTTCGGCCTGCTGACCAGGCCGGGTGTTCACTGCGCCCCCCTGGCCCACAAGACCATCGGCACGCACCCGATCGGGACATGCCGACTGAGCTTCGGCGCCTTTACCACCGAAGCCCACGTCCGCCACGCCGCCGAAGCACTGCTGGCCGTGGCGCAGCAAGCGAGAGCGAAGGACGGGAAACAGGCATGCCACGGATAAGCTAATTTAATTTGGTATCTGTCCCAGTTTTAAAGGCGAGCCTTTGACGCGACTACTTGGTCATAGCCTTCTCGAAGCCGCCAGGCGGATGCCGATGTTCTCGGCCTTGGACGACCAGGCCGTCGAACTGGTGCTGGACCGCTGCCATACCATCCGACGCCAGGCCGGGACGATAATCTTCGGCCTGGCCGAGCCGGCAGAGCGATTCTTCCTCATCCTTGCCGGGCGGGTCAAGCTCTACAAACTCTCGCCTCGCGGCGACCAGCAGATACTGCACCTGTACGGGCCTGGCATGGCGTTCGCCGAGGCGGCTGTGCTCTTGGGGGCGGCCTACCCAGCCACCGCGGAGGTCGTCGAGGATGCCCATCTGCTGGTGGTGGGGCGGAAGGATATCCGTCTGGCGATCGAAGCCAATCTCGACCTGGCGATGGGAATGCTGGCCGGCATGTCTTCAAAGCTGCGGGAGTTCAACCAACTCATCGAGGACCTCTCGCTGAAGGATGTCCCCAGCCGCCTGGCAGGAGCGCTGCTTCGCCAGGCCGCCCAGGCCGGAAGCGACAAGTTCGACCTGCCCCAAACCAAACGCGAGCTCGCCGGGCAAATCGGCACGATCCCCGAAACTCTCAGCAGGGCGCTGGCCAAACTAAAGTCCGCCGGCCTGATAACCGTCCGCGGCAGAACCATAGAAATCCTAAACCGCCCTGCCCTTACCGAGGCTGCCGAGTAGCGCGGGCCTCGTGATCGCCATGCGTTAATTGCCGTTGCACTCCTGGGCGGTGCTGGTATAGAGTGGTTTGCGCATTTTCTGAGCAAGCGTGGCCCGCACGGGGCTGGGCTGGCATCTTTGAGTGACAGGAACGGCGATGAACATTCTGGGTATTTCCGCATATTACCACGACAGCGCCGCGGTGCTTATCCGCGACGGTCGGCCTGTCGCGGCTGCCCAGGAGGAGCGTTTTACTCGCGTCAAGCACGACAGCAGTTTTCCCGCCCGGGCGGTGGATTACTGCCTTGAGGTTGGCGGCATCGACGCGAGCGAGCTGGACCACGTGGCTTTTTACGACAAGCCGCTGCTGAAGTTTGACCGCCTGCTGGAGACGTACCTGAGCTATGCTCCTCGTGGTTTCAGGCAGTTTCTGCTGGCCATGCCGTTATGGCTGAAGCAGAAGCTTCACCTGCCTCGCGAGATGGACAAGGGCCTGGGCGGCAAGTACACGGGGCGATACGTATTCCCCGAGCATCACGAATCTCACGCGGCCAGCGCGTTTTTCCCATCGCCTTTCGAGGAGGCGGCGATTCTCACGATGGACGGTGTCGGCGAATGGGCGACGGCCTGCATTGGTACCGGGCGGGGCAATCACATCGAGCTGACGCACGAGCTGCGCTATCCCCACTCGCCGGGGCTGCTGTACTCAGCCTTCACGTACTTCACGGGTTTCCGCGTGAACTCCGGCGAGTACAAGCTGATGGGTCTGGCGCCTTACGGCGACCCGAAGTACGTGGACCTGATTCTCGACAAGGTCATCGACCTCAAGGAAGATGGTTCGTTCCGCATGGACATGTCGTACTTCGCTTACTGTCACGCGATGGTGATGACAAGCCGGAAGTTCGACAAGCTTTTCGGTGGCCCGCGCCGCACGCCCGAGGGGCCGATTACTCAGCGCGAGATGGACATTGCCGCGTCGATCCAGAAGGTTGCCGAGGAGATCATGCTTCGCATGGCCCGGTTTACTCACGCCCAGACGGGCATGAGCAACCTTTGCCTAGCCGGCGGTGTCGCGCTTAACTGCGTGGGCAACGGGCGGGTTGTTCGCGAGGGTCCCTTCGACAATATTTGGATTCAGCCGGCCGCCGGCGACGCGGGCGGGGCGCTCGGGGCTGGGCTGTTCGTATGGCATCAGCTTTTGGGTAATGATCGCCAGCCGACCGCGGGCGACAGTCAGTCCGGCTCGCTGCTGGGTCCGTCTTTTACGGATGGTCAGATCCGCGAGTTTCTCGATTCGGTCGGGGCGAAGTACGATACCATCGAAGACGAACAATCGCTGGTCGAGTGCGTCTCGGGTCACCTCGAGGCTGAGCGGATCGTCGGCTGGTTCCAGGGGCGGATGGAGTTCGGCCCGCGTGCGCTGGGCAGCAGGAGCATCATCGGCGATGCCCGCAGCGAGCAGATGCAATCGACGATGAATCTGAAGATCAAGTTCCGCGAATCGTTCAGGCCTTTCGCGCCGAGTGTCCTGGCCGAGCGCGCGAGCGAGTATTTCCAGATGGCCCCCGCCTCGGACAGCCCCTACATGCTGCTTGTTGCTCCGCTGGCTGAGGACAAGCGCCTACCGACCAACGGCGACTCCGCCAAGCTAAAGGGCCTCGACCGCCTGAAGGTCAAACGAAGCACCGTGCCGGGGATTACCCACGTGGATTACTCAGCCCGCGTGCAGACTGTCGACGCCGAGCGGCACGGGCGGTATTATCGCCTGCTGGAGCAGTTCCAGCGCCGCACGGGTTGTCCGCTGATAATCAACACGAGCTTCAACGTTCGCGGCGAGCCGATCGTCTGCACGCCTGCCGACGCGTATCAGTGTTTCATGGCGACCAACATGGACGTTCTGGTGTTGGAGCGGCAAGTGCTTCGCAAGAGCGACCAGCCTGATGCCGAGCCCCACAAGATAGACGAGTATATGTCCAAGTTTGAACTGGATTGAGGAATAACGGCGATGGCGCTTGTTGAAATGAATTGGCATCCCGATCATCGGCAGTGCCGCCAGTTTGGCTGGGGCGCGCTGGTGATGCTTCCGCTGATATCGCTGGTGTTTTATTGGACTGGTCGGCTTTCGCCTGGCTGGGCCATCGTTCCGGGTGGCACCGGTGTGGTGATTTTCTCGCTCAGTCGGATATCCGGTTCGCTGGTCAGGCCGGTTTACGTTGGACTGACGCTGCTGGGATTGCCGATCGGATGGGTGATGAGCTATGTCATTCTCGCGGTCTTCTACTTCGGCATTCTGACGCCGCTGGCGCTGGTGTTCAAGATTATCGGCAGGGACGCGATGTGCCGCCGGTTGGACAAGACAGCGAAAACCTATTGGGTGCCGCATCGCCCGCCGACGAGTATGCGGCAGTACTTCAATCAGTTCTGAACGGATCGCGCTTTCGCGATATAGGAGACAAAAACGGGTGACCCTAACCCGACGGCATCGCCGGACGATTTCATTGCGGAGAGCCGGGAAGACCGTCACGGCCTGCTCAGCGAGTTCTGGCAGTGGCTCAAGCATAACAAAAAGTGGTGGCTGCTGCCGATCCTGCTGGCGCATCGCACCAACCTGGGCGAACGAGGCGGCATATCTTTCTACCGCGACCAGCACGGCACGGAGGCTGACCTGGTGGTCGAGTCCGGCAACCAGCGCGTGCTTGTTGAGGTCAAAGCGGGCCAGACGGTCTCAAACGACATGCTCAGTGCCGTGGAGGATCAGGGCTACTCTCGATGACGCCTCGTGTCAGGCCGTAGTGGCCTATGGCGGGCAGGCCCGGCAGGCTCGCCACGATGTCCTACTGCTGCCATGGGACGAGATCGATCGGGAATCCTGGGTGCGGTGAATCGCCGGTTTCGCGCGCCGCGAACGAACCCGGTGTGATGTGGGCCGCGCGCTGTGTGTTGGGGCGCATTTGCGGATCGCAGGCCGATGGGCTACACTCGCCGCCACCAAGCTGCCGCGCCGCAGGATGGCGTTGCGTGGCCTGGTTGCGATCCCGGTTTTGCGCGGGATGAGTTTCTTACTTACACTTGGAGCAGAACGATGACGCCACACACCGTATCACTCACATTGCAGTGGACGCTCCCGGCCATATCATTGGCCATCTGCCTGGCGTGCCTGTTCGCCTCGGCGGCGTCGGCGGGGGCGTTGTCCGTGCCCGAGCGGGGATTTGTCAGTTCCGAACCCGCAGAGACTTGGGAGCAGGGCTTGATCAGCGGCAACGGCACGATCGGCGCCAATGTTTTCGGCAGGGCTCTTGATGAGACGGTCGTATTTACTCACGAACGGCTGTTCCTGCCGATGGGCGAGCCGACGGTCCCTCCCGACACGGCCTCGCGGTTGCCTGACATTCGCAAGCTGATCGACCAGGGCAAGTACAAGGAGGCGACCCAGTTGGCGTTTGATCTGTCGGGGCAGGAAAGCTTCATGTACCCCGATCCGTTCGTGCCGGCCTTCGACTTGCATCTAAAAATGCCCGCCGAAGGGGAAGTCTCGGACTACATGCGGTCCGTGGATTTCCAGACCGGCGAGGCGACCGTACACTGGGCCGACAGCCGGGGCGCGTTTGAGCGCAGTTTGTTCGTCTCACGAGCGGACAAGGTAGCTGTGATGCGGATTCGTGGCCCGAAGCCCGGGTCGGTAAACTGCCGCCTGGAACTCACCTCGCGCCGGCTGAGCGACAAGTTGGAAAGCAAACAGGTCAAGCAGTCCAACGAACAGTTCGAGCGTCTCATCAAGGACGTCAAGACCACGGCTGCGGGGTCCACGCTGACTTTCAGCAACGGTTTCACCAAGGCTTACTCCGGCAGCATCCAGTCGCTGGAAGGCGTCGCTCAGGTCGTGGCGACTGGCGGCAAGGTTTCCGCCGAAGGGGCCGCACTGCTCGTCACGGGCGCCGACGAGGTGCTTGTGCTTGTGGATATCAGGCTTCTTCGCGAGGCCGACAAGCCCGGCCTGGCCGCGACGGCGGAGGCCCTGGGCAAGATCCAGCCCGACTACCAGGCCTTGCTCAAGCGTCACAGTCGCATTCACGGCGAGATGTTCAACCGCATGCGCCTGGACATCGGCGGCGGGGCCGACCGCAAACTGACCACCGAGCAGCTCCTCGAAAAGTCCACCGACGATGACCTCTGCGAGGCCCTGATCGAGAAAGAGTTCGACGCGGGCAGGTACAATATCATTTCCTGCACAGGCGAGCTTCCCCCGGTGCTGCAGGGCGTCTGGGCGGGCACATACGTGCCTGCCTGGGCAAGCGACTTCACACACAACGGCAACGTGCCGTCGGCCATCGCGAGCATGATGATGGGCAACACGCCAGAGCTCATGCTGGCCTACACGTCGTACATCGAGTCGATCGTCCCCGGCCTGAAGGTCAACGCCAGGAACATATTTGGCGCTCGCGGCGTGGTCCTGCCGAGCCGCTCGACGACGCAGGGTTACAACAACGCACTGGCGCCGAACTTCGCCGGTGGGTTCTGGGTAGGCGGCGCGCCGTGGGCAGCGCATTTCTTCTATGACTACTACCTGTACACGGGCGACCGCGAGTTCCTCGCCGACCACGCCCTACCGTTCATGGAGCAGGTGGGACTGTTCTTCGAAGACTACCTCTACGAGGGTCCGGACGGCAAGTACATCTTCAGCCCGACGACCTCCCCGGAAAACTCGCCAGCCAACACCAAAAGCCAGGGCACCTTCAACGCCACCATGGACGTCGCCGCCGCCAGGGAACTGCTGAATAACCTCATCGCCGCCTCGACGGAACTGGGTGTCAACCAGGACAAGATTCCCCTCTGGCGCAAGATGCTCACCAAGATGCCCGCGTACATGATCAGCAAGGAAGGCGTCGCCAAGGAATGGCTGACCGATAAGCTCGATGACAACCTGGGCCATCGCCACTCATCGCAGCTCTACGCGCTCTACGACGGCATGCCGGCGGATATCGCCGGCGACCCCAAAATCCAAGCCGCCTTTCGGCGTATTATCGAGATCAAGCTGGATCAGCACTGGAAGACATCAACGTCGGGGTTCATGTCCTTCGGCGTTGTCCAACTCGGCCAGGCATCCGGCAGCCTCGGCGAGGGCAAACTGGCCTACCGATGCCTGATCAATCTGGTCAACCGCTACTGGCTTGGCAACCTGGCGTCGATGCACAATACCCGGACGCTGTTCAACATGGACATCAGCGGCGGCATGCCCGCGGTGATAATCAAGATGCTCGTCGCATCGGCGCCCGGTCGAGTCCAACTGCTGCCCGCCTTGCCGAAGGCCTGGCCGACGGGAACCATCGAAGGCGCCGCCTGCCGCGGTCAGATCAAGATCGAAAGCCTCAAGTGGACCCCCGGCCAAATTCAGGTAAGGCTCGAATCCGCCAAGGCCCAAACAGTCACGCTGGAGGCCCCCTCGGCGATCAGAAACATCTCCGTAACCGAAGGCGAAGCCAAGATCGAACAGGCCGCCCAAAACAGCGCCCGAAAGGTATCCCTC
>CAZMBZ010000234.1:0-8573 GCA_964564285.1 uncultured Planctomycetaceae bacterium
CGACTGATATTGTAGCGGACAGTGGCGTTGTTCATCGCTCGCCAGCCCGCGAGTTGGCCCACCTCCTGCCCGTTGACGTAGACGGTTCCGTTCATCGCGGCCTGGCCGATCATCAGCACGCCCAGCCGGTCAAACTGGTCCTTGGTCAGCGTAAGGTGATGGCGCACGACGACCCATTCCAGTTCCTTCATCGTATAGTCGCCCCGAACTACCTTCCTTCCGCTGATAACGTAATCCGCCCAATCCTTATCGTCCGTATCGGGTTTGACGGTCGTCGGCACCTCGTCCTTGGTTACTACGGTTCGCTTCCACTCATTCAGGGGGGCGGGTTCGGTGGTGGGTTTCCATACGATGCTGAGGTCGCCGAGCGCCTGGTAACATCCGAAGGGAACGCTTGAGCCGTGACCGCGCCCAGAACCCGCGCCCTTGCAGGTGAAGGTCTGGCCGACCAGTTCCTCGGCCTCGACGTTCTTGCCCGCCAGCAACAGCCGGCGAATCTCAGGCAGGTTCTTCCTGGCGTTGGGCCTGTCGTTGTCGGCCCGCGAACCCGACCACACCGATTCCTCGTTGAGAGCGATTCGCTCGCGGTTCACGCCGCCGAATACCATTGCTCCAAGCCTGCCATTGCCCAGCGGCAAGGCCTCCAGCCAAGTCCCAGCCGGTTTGTCATACCAAAACATAGAATCCACCTCTCCAGCCGTTGCCGAACCCGTCAGCATCGCCAACGACACAAAAACCAACGTCAAACTTACCGATCTCAACATTGCCTTGCTCCTGAATCAATCCGCAGTCTATCTTCAGGCCAATCGTCTGTCCGATTCACACAAACATCTTCTGAATATCCTCCACGAGGCCGTTTATCGCCAGATAGCTCATGAAAAACGAGAAGGCCGTTATGCCCGCCAGGAGCACCCATTCTACCGGGCGGGGGCGATGGTCGCCCATGAGTTCCTCGCGGCTTGACAGCCAGATCAGACCTATCAGCGCAAGGGGCATGACTACGGAAATGCCGGCCTGCGAGAGCAGCATCAGAAAGACGGGCTTGGTTTCCAGAACGGCGCCCAGGATGCTGACAAGCGTAAGCAGGCCGAATACGTAGGCCATGCGTGGAGTGCGGGTGGTCCGGGGCTGGCCTTGCATGTCCCGCGTCAGCCAGGGGATGACCATCATGTTGGGCAGGTGGGAGGACAGCCCGGCTGCCAGTATTCCCGCGACGAACAGGAACATCGCCGAATCGCCGAACATCGGGCGCAGCATAGGTATGATCTCGGAGATGCTGTTCATCTTGTGCCCCTGGGCGTGCAGTGTGGCGGCGGCCGTGATCAGAACCGACGCGCTGAGGATGAACATCATTGTCGCGCTGACAAGGGCGTCGCGTTTTTGCATCTTCCAGTCCGCCATGGTCCAGCCGTGGTCCTTGACCTGGCCCGAGCGAATCAGGAAGGCGAAGACCGACACCGTCGTCCCCACCATGCCGGCCAGGATGACATCGGGGCTGCTATCGCTACCTTCGGCCAATTGCGGCACGCTGGGAATAAAACCTTTCATCGTGACTTCGAACCCGGGGAAAAAGCGAATCGCCGAGCCGATGAACGCCAGGCCCATCAGCGCCACCATGATGCCCAGCATGGCCTCGAATCGCTTGGTGTTGCCGATCCATATCAATACGAGCACGACGCCGGCCACGATGACACCGGCTGCGCCGCGGTTGATCGCGAATCCGTGTATCTCTCGGCACCAGACGGCAAGGACGTCGACCAGGATGCCCATCATTCCCATCAGGGCTGAGAGTATGATAACCGTCAACCCGCCCCAAAGCACCCATGCGTAGACGGGGTGAATGTGGCGTCGATAGCCCTCCATGGCCGTCATGCCGGTGACCATGGTGAATCGGCTGAAAAAGTTGATCAGGTACCAGGTAATCAGGCAACTGACCAGCACGGCCCAGAGCATGTCCGTGCCGAAGTTGGCGCCGGCCTTGCTCATCGCGGTGAGGCTTCCCGTGCCGATGTTGTAGCCTATCAGAAATATGCCCGGCATAAGGGCGCCAAGCCATTTCATACGAGGACGAGCCATCACTTCTCCTTGCGCTGAAAATATTCGGGGCAGCGGCTGACGCTTCGATCCCGTCTGCCACGTCGCCCGCGCCACAGGCGAAGCGGACGTCCGCATGCCTGCTTTCGACAGGGATCATGTCACCTTACCGGGTCGAGTGTCAAGGTGCTGATTCTTGGTTTGCAGACCGTTCAGATCGCTTCGCCGGTCTTTTCGGCCTGGAGGATTCGGGTGGCGGTGGCGAGGATTTCTTCTGGTTCGGACATTCTGCCCGGGCCGGTGGTATTACATGCCAGTCGGCCTTCGGCAGGGCCGGTGATGTTTACGGACCATGTCTTCAAGCGGGCGATATTGTCCTGGGTCGGCGGCGCCAGCCACATGCGGGTGTTCATGGCAGGGGCGATGAGGATCGGGCAGGCGCCGTGTGCGGACAGGGCCAGTGCGGAGACAAGGTCGTCGGCGACGCCGGCGGCCATCTTGGCCAGGATGTCCGCCGTGGCGGGCGCTACTATCATCAGGTCGGCCGAGTCGGTCAGCGAGAGGTGCTGCGAGTCGAAGTTTTCGCTGGTCTGCCACAGCGAGGTGTAGACCCGCCGGCCTGTAAGTGCCTGGAAGGTGAGCGGCGTGATGAATCGCTCAGCCGCTTCGGTCATGGCGACGCGGACGGCGGCACCGGCCTGGACGAGCCTGCTGGCGAGCATTGCGACCTTGTAGCACGCGATTCCGCCGGTCAGGCAGAGCAGCACGTTCTTGCCGGCAAGCGGCAGTGGGGCGGTCGGGGCGTCGGGGCTATCGTTCATGGCGGCGATCTCCGCATTGAATCCTACCGCGGTCGCACACGGGCCTTTGTTCGGCCCGCCAATACCACGCGACCCTGTGTCCACACCCAAGGATTGCTATCCCCGGTTTTTCGAGGACTCTTTGGCTTCCGTTCATTGCATTCTGTTCGAAACAAAACCCGGAGTCCGCGGAGAGACAAAAAGAAACGACATGGGAATTACAAGGACAACGAGATCACACAGATTGAACAACGCACCCGCATCACAATCCACGTAATTTCATAATCCAGGCAATCCCCATCTGATTTTTCTTCTCTCCACAGTCTGGGCCGTGCCAGTTGGGCATTGTACATCTGGCACGCGGCAGTCGCGGGCAAAGTCTGCGCGGTTACTTCAGGAGTTCTGCCGGCGTGGGGATGTCGCAGTTCTCGTAGTCGATGGCGATCTTGTCTTCCAGGACCTCCTGAAGGGCGACTTCGAGGTCGGTCCAGCCGGGCCTGCGCTCGACCAGGGGCTTGGAGCCCTGCATCAACTCGACCACTCGCCTTTGAAGCAGGGCCGTTAACTTGAACTTGCCACCTACCTTGTTGATTACCTCTTCGCTCTTGAGTGCTTCGATCATGGGCCGCTGTGCTCCTCGTTGACTATGTCGACGACCTGCTGGACTGCCTGTTCCAAGTCGTCGTTGACCACTTCGTGTTTATATACTCCAGACCGCTCGGCGGTCTCGATCTCTTCTCTCGCGGCGGCGAGCCTTCTGGCGGTTTCGGCTTCATCCTCGCTGCCACGCCCGCGAAGACGTCTGGCGAGTTCCTCGTCGCTCGGCGGGAGAACGAGAATGAACGTTGCCTCAGGCATTTTTCGTTGCACCTGCAGGCCGCCCTGAACGTCGATGTCCAGTATAACCTTTTGGCCCCGCTGGACGGCGTGTTTCACGGGTTTTTCCGGCGTGCCGTAAAGTCGGCCGAAAACGTCCGCCCACTCCAGCAGTTCGTCTTTGTCGATCATCCGCTGGAATGTCGGGCGATCCACGAAATAATAGTCGCTCCCGTCCACTTCGTCCACTCGCGGTTTGCGCGTCGTGGCTGAGACACTATACGTGGCACCGCTCCGGCGGATGACCTCCTGCCGGATCGTAGTTTTTCCCACGCCGGACGGGCCGGTGATGACCACCAACTTGCCGACTGGATTCTCTGGTTTACTGGCTGTCACCCGGTCCGGTTCCACCAAGAGCGTTTCGAACGACTCCATCGCGCATTACCGGCGCCACATTACTCTACGTTCTGCACCTGCTCCTTGATCCGATCGATGGCGGTCTTGATATCCACCACGTTTCGCCCTATCTCGGCGTTGTTGGCCTTGGATGCGATGGTGTTGGCCTCGCGGAGCATTTCCTGGGCGATGAAGTCCAGTTTTCGCCCTGCCGGCTCGGGCGAATCGCTGGTCTGGCGGAACTGCTCCACGTGCGCTCGCAGGCGGGTCATCTCCTCGGCGATATCGCAGCGATCGGCGAAGATCGCCACCTCGCGAGCAAGCAGGTCCTGGTCGATGCTGACCTTTCCGGCCCGCGTAAGCTCAGCCACGCGAGTGGTCAGTCGTTCGTGATAGCCCACGACCACTTGCGGGGCGATCTCGGCGATGGAGGCGAGATTTCGCTCGATCTCGTCGCAGTTTCCCAGCAGGTCGGCCTTGGTGTTTTCGCCTTCCTTGTGCCGCATGCCCGCGAGGGCCTCGACGGCCTGTGCGACCAATGCCAGCAATCCTTCGCGCGTACTGTCGGCGAGGCCTTTGAGGCTCGGCGGTTCGCATACTCCGGGCAGTTGTACCAGTGTCGCCAAGTCAACTGTCAGCATGGGGTTGCCACCAACGCCGATCGTGCGAAGCTGGTCCACGTAGCTTTTCAGCACGGTGGTGTTGATCTGTCCGGCGGCCCGGTCCTCGGGCAGCTTCATCTGGACGCTCACCGTAAGCGTGCCTCGCTGAACGCGATGGCGCACCAGGGCTTCGATCTCGCTCTCGGCTGCGGCGAGGAAGTCCGGCAGCTTGCACGAGAGTTTGAGGTAGCGGTTGTTTACGCTGCGGATTTCCACAACGTAGTTGACGGACTCGACCTGCCCCGCGGCCGAGCCGAATCCAGTCATCGATCGTAGCATGAAGGCATCTCCAAGGTCTTGCTGCGGGTTGTTAGTTTGTCGCCGGTGCTGTTGTCGGCATAGCCGGGACCACCGGCTTGGTGGTCGGCCTGGCCGGCATGGTTGTCGGCGTGCCTGGCAAGGGAACGACGGGCGTGTTAGCATCCACAAGGGGATACTTGCCGACGACTACGGGCGACGATTCCCATTTATCGCGGATGCCAATGGCCTTGATGATGCTGCCCGGCTCGACGTTCAGAGGCTGGTTGGTGTACTCGGCGCTGTTTTCGTCCGGGTCCCGGCCATCGGTGGTGTAGCGGATGTCTGCACCCTTGGTAGCACATGCGAGCGTGACTTTCACGTTCTCGGATATCGGCGCCGGCGGCGGCTGGAATGTCGGCTGGGCGACCAGTCCAGGCGCGGGTCGGAGCATCAGGTTCGTGCCGACCGCCAGCAGCAGGAACAGGCCGGTAAGAACGATCGTAATCCATGTGAACACGTCGCCCGTCCGCGTGCCGAAAGCACTGGAGCCCGCGCCGCCGAAGGCCGCGCCCAAGCCACCGCCCTTGCCCTTTTGAAGCAGCACGATAAGGATCAGCAGTAAGCTAATCACCAGAAACAGCACGCTGACCAGTATATCCCAGAAACCCATTCGCCTATTCTCCTGCAAAATGCCGCCTGCGCGACCGGTGCCGCGATGGACAACCTGTATGTCCTATTTACTGACGCCAATGCCCGCCTGAACGATTCCCGCAAAGTTGGCTGCCTTCAGGGCCGCGCCGCCGACCAAGGCACCGTCGATGTCAGTCTGGCCCAGGAGCTCGCCCGCATTGGACGGCTTGACCGAGCCACCATACTGAATCACCGTCGCCTCTGCCACCTCCGCGCCGTACATGTCGCCAAGCAGGCTGCGGATCATGGCGTGAACTTCCTGTGCCTGTTCGGGCGAGGCTGTCTTGCCCGTGCCGATAGCCCACACGGGTTCGTATGCGATTGTGACGTCGCTCATCGCCTCGGCTGAGACACCCTCGAGGCCTACCTTCACCTGCGTGGTCACAACGTCGGTGGTCTTGTCTGCCTCACGCTGCTCGAGCAACTCGCCCACGCAGAGGATTACCTTAAGTCCGTCGCCCAATGCCTTGACGACCTTGCGGTTGACCGTCTCGTTGGTCTCGCCGATAACGTGACGCCGCTCGCTATGGCCCAGGATTACGTGGGTGCATCCCACGTCCTTGACCATGGCACCGGAAACCTCGCCGGTGAAGGCGCCGTTGTCTTCGTAGAACATGTTCTGGGCTGCCAGGGCGATCTGGCTGCCCTTGATCACCTCGCCCACGGCTGGAACGTACAGCATCGCCGGCGCAACCGCCAGGTCCACCTCGGTCACGTTGCCGATCTGCTCGACCAAACCCTTGGCCAGCGCTACCGCGCCCGCGCAATCCAAGTTCATTTTCCAGTTGCCGGCTATAAAGAGTTTCCTGCTCATTTTTGCTCCTTGAAGCTGATTAGTTGATCCATTCTGTAATCTGCCGGGATTCACGCCGTCGCCATCGCCCGTGCCGCGGGCTAGAGGGGATCCGTCGCACGCGGGAAACTGCCCAATACGTGCATCTCGCCGCAGTGGTGGCTGGCCTCGGCCAGCGCTTCGGTGAAATTGGGGTCCTCGAAATGCCCTTCGGCGTCGACAAAGAAGAAGTACTCCCAGTTCCGACGCCGCGAAGGCCGCGAATCTATGTTTGTGAGATTGATGCCGTTACGCGAAAAGACGTTAAGCACCTCCACCAACGCTCCGGCGCGGTGGTTCGTTGAGAACATCACAGCCGTCTTGTCGTTGCCCGTCCGTTTGGCGGGCTGACGAGCTATTACGAGAAACCGCGTCATGTTGTTGGGGTTGTCCTCGATATTCTCGAAGATGACCTTCAGCCCGTAAAGCTCCGCCGCAAGGTCCGACCCGATCGCGGCCAGGTGTTCCTGCTGGGTGGCCATCTCCGCCGCACGAGATGAACTGGCGACCGGAACCAGCTCGACTTCCTGAAGGCCTGTCGAAAGCCAGTTGCGGCATTGGGCGAAGACCTCAGGCTTGCTGGCGACGGCCTTGATTTCCTCGGCTGGACAGTTGGCCAGAAGGTTGTGATGGATTTCCAGCACCACTTCCCCGCACATGTGAACGTGCGTTTCGAGGAAGCCATCGAGTGTGTCTATCACACCGCCGCCACAGGAGTTCTCGATGGGAACCATGCCCAGGTCGCAGTGATTACGAGCGACTTCGTCGAAGACCGCACGTATGTCCGCCAGTGGCCTGTACTCGACAGACGAGCCGAATTTCCGCTGAGCAGCCAGGTGACTGAACGTGCCCTGCGGGCCGAGGTAGCCTATGCGGAGCCGCTTTTCCAGTGCGAACGAACCGCTCATCATCTCGCGGTAGATCGCCTGGAGTGACCGGTGAGGTAGGGGGCCTTCGTTGATCTCGCAGATTCGCTTCAGCACGACCGACTCGCGGTCGGGGGCGTATACCGGCGTGCCATCAACCTGCTTGGCCTTGCCTACGCGAACGACGACCTTTGCCCGCTCGTTGAGCAACTCAACGAGCCGGTGGTCCAACTTGTCGATCTCCTTGCGCAGCTCGCCGAGATCCTGCTTCTTGTTATCGTCCTGGTTTTCTTGGTTCATGTTCACACCGGCAACCTGTGCGCACAAAACAACCCATTACGGGTAGTTTGGCACTTGTACACGCTTAAGCCCCGCCGGTCAAGACTTAAAAGAAGGTCTTGGCAGCTCCTCGCCCTGGCCGGTTTGATTCTGCCTCCCTCCCGCGTGCGACCGGGAAGTCAACGTCTTCCAGGCAACCATGGATGCTTTCATCGACGACTGTCGGTAATTGGAAAGGTCCGTGTCGCGGTCAGCCGGTCAATTGGCGCCGGGCCGCCGAGACGATGCGCGTCAACTCCCGGTCGAGGTCTTCGTCAATGGGCTGGGATTCGCCCTGTTGAGACAGCCGGGCCTTTTCAGCCTTGATGCGCTGCGCCATATCCGTCGCACCGTTGTCCCTCCAACTCTGATAGAACTGGCGGTCCAGCAGGTCCGGCTGCCACAACTCCCCGCGGAAGTGGTCTGCCGTGTGTTCGCGGTCGATGAACGTTCCGCCGGGACCGGCGGCGTCGATTTCATTCAGGGCGAGGGCCTCGTCCGAGAAATCGATCTCGCGGCAGAGACTCTCCACGTAACGGACGACCTCGTGTTGAAGTACCAGCATGTCGAGCGATGATGCCTGGTCAACGCCGCAGATGCCGAGATGGCCGAAAACGTCAGCTCCCGACGCAGCGCCCATCGCGAGCGTGGCGGCGGCTTCCATGCCGGCCTGGGCGTCCGGGCGTTTCGAGTCAGTCAGGCCGACGTTGATATATACAGGCAGGCCGTAATGCTTGCCCATCTGTGTCATCGCCACGCCGAAAATCGCTTGTTCCGGACCGGAGAAGATCATCTGCGTGGTCCGCATGTCGAAGGCGTGACAGATCCCGCCGTAGCAGACAGGCATGGAGGGTCTGATCAACTGCGTGATGCAGACACCCGCCAGGATTTCCGCGTTCTCAACTGCCAGAGTCCCGGC
>CAZMBZ010000235.1:0-8530 GCA_964564285.1 uncultured Planctomycetaceae bacterium
CTGCTAAGCGGGCGGGGGATTTTGCGGGCGGATGGCGTCTGCTAAGCGGGCGGGGAAGCGGCGGGGAAGTGGGCGGGGGAAGTGGGCTTGGGATTTTTTGCTGGGCGGATGTGCCGTCCGCCGTTAAGTTTTGCGATGGACTGAAAGGGGCTCTTATGATTATTGCTTATCACACTGTTTTTTCCACGTATGGGACGTGGCTTCCGAATGACCCGCGGGGTTCGTATTCCAAGGCGGTCTATGACGATGAAATCCGAGCCTTGGGCACGCCGCGATATGGGCGGCAGGACCCGCGGCCTGCGAAAGAAACGCTTCGGCGATTCTGGGCTGCTTCACGCGGGGTAACGAATCGGCCAGCATTCTTCATCGATGATTCGACGCGCCGGATCGTCGCCCGTGGATTCTCGCGAACGGTTGAGCGACTGGGGCTGACCATCGGGGCATGTGCGATTATGAACAACCATGTGCATCTGCTCTCCATGCGGAGTAAGCATCGAATAGAGTACGTTGCGGGGCGATTCAAGGCTGAAGCGACACGTGCTTTGGGCCTGGCCGAGACGCCCTGGGCGAAAGGGTGCTGGAAGGTCTTTATAGAGGACACGGGGGCAATCGCCTCGGCTGCGCGCTATATCGAAATGAATCCGATCAAAGCTGGGTGGGGGCCGCAACGGTGGGACTTTGTGACGCCGTTGTCGGGTGTGGGCGGGTAGATTGCGGCGGGATGGGGGAGGGCGGACGTGCCGTCCGCCGCAAAACCGCAAAACCGCAAAACGTGGGAGGGGGAAAGGGGCGTTTCTCATTGGGCTTTATTGTGGTACAAGATTGGTGTGAGTGACGATGGGCGACACATTCTGGTGATCGACGATGAGGAGGCGATCTGCTTCGCTTTTCGCCGGTACTTCGAGCGGCGCGGGTTTGCGGTTTCGGTCGCTGCCGCGGGCGCTGAGGGCGAGAGGCTGTTCGCGGAGGTGTCGCCTGATGTTGTCTTTCTCGACGTTCGTCTGCCCGATGGCAGCGGGCTGGATGTGCTCGAACGCCTGCGGAAGATCGACTCCCGCGCATGCGTGGTGATTATCACGGCGTACGGCACGCTGGAGACGGTAACGCGGGCGATTCGCGGCAAGGCGTTCGATTACCTCGTCAAGCCCCTGGACCTGGACCGCGCGGGGGAGGTCGTCTCCGAGGCGCTGACGTCGCGGGCGGCTTCGGATGCTCGCCCACCGGCGCCGGCGCGGCCGGCTGGGGAGAAGTCCGCGGATATGCTCGTGGGGTCATCAGCGGTTATGCAGGAAGTCTACAAGCGGATCGGCAAGGTCGCCCAGGCCGAGGCGGCTGTGCTTATCCTGGGCGATACGGGGACCGGTAAGGAACTCGTCGCCCGGGCTATTCACGAGCACAGCGCCAGGCGTGGCGGGCCTTTCGTGCCCGTCAATTGCGGGGCCCTGCCGGAGAACCTCGTCGAGAGCGAGTTGTTCGGCTACGTCAAGGGCGCCTTCAGCGGCGCTGATGCCGACAAGCCCGGGCGGTTCGAGGCGGCAGACGGTGGGACGTTGTTTCTCGACGAGGTGGCGGAGCTGCCGCTGGCGGCTCAGGTGAAGTTGCTTCGCTTCCTCGACAGCCAGACAGTCGAGCGGCTGGGGTCGATACGTTCGATCGGCCTGAACGTGCGAGTCCTGGCCGCGACGAACTGCGATATTCAGCAGGCCATCGAGTCCAAGGCGTTTCGCGAGGACCTGTACTATCGTCTGGCTGTGGTGCAGATGGAACTGCCGCCGCTGCGGAATCGGGGCGAGGATGTCGTCGAGTTGGCGGAGTATTTTCTCGCCCGGCGCGAGGGCAACAGGGCGCATCTTTCAGCCGAAGCGGTCGGGATGCTAAAGGCGCACCACTGGCCTGGCAATGTGCGAGAGTTGCGAAACGCCATCGAGCACGCAGCCATCGTATGCAGAAGCGACATGATCATTCCGAGGCACCTTCCGACGGCGGTGAGAAACGCCTCCGGTGGTGCGGCCGGGATGGCTGGGCTGGTCGACCGGGCCGTGGAGAACTATCTGAATTCGCTTCCGGCAGGTCCGGGCCAGTACGCCAGGGCAATCGAGCCGCTGGAGCGCGGGCTCATTCGGCGGGCACTGGCGCAGGCCGGCGGCAACCAGTCGGCGGCTGCGGAAGTGTTGGGGATGCATCGCAACACGCTTCGCAAAAAGCTTCGCCAACTCGGCCTGGCAAGCGATGATGAACAGTGATGGGGCAGTGTTGCACAAAAGATGTGCATTACAGTAGGGGTTTATCGCCGGATCGTCCATGTCGTTGATGCGTGTAAGATATTGTTGTACAATGCTTTGGGGTGTATTTGCGTCTGGGCGGCAGTTGTGGCGCGCCGGTTGCAACGATTATGGTAGGCACGATTGTGCTCTGCGCGCATTTAATATTGCTAAAGATTAAAGATTGCTATGATATGAGCAGGCCTCGGGATTAAGGAGTATTGGAACTATGTTACGTAAGCTTACGATGGTATCGATGGCGGCTTTGCTGGCGGTTGGGCTTGGTGGATGCAGCAAAGAGCCTGCAAGCTCGCCGGGGTCTGGAGATGGCAATTCGTCGAGTGCGGCGTCCTCTGACGCGGCGCCGGTGGTGATGGAGTTATCGCTTCCCAAGGCCGCGACGGAAGCCCTGGATGCCGCGGGTCTTGCCAAGGCTCAGGCGTTGCTCAACGGCGGGATTTCGTACCTGCTTAGCCAGCGTGAGGCTGATGGCGGTTGGAGCTTCGGCGGCGGGGCGATGAAGCCCGCTCTGACTGGCCTGGTGCTCAAGTGCCTGCTGGGCCATTCGGACTTCGACCGCAACCATCCGATAGTCAAGCAGGCCATCGCGACGATGCTGAGTTACCGTCAGCCCGACGGTGCGATCTTCAACCCGGAGGAGGGCCAGCAGGCCTACACGACGGCCATTGCGGTGATGGCGTTGGCGGTGGCGAATGATCCTCAGTACAAGGCCGCCATGGACGGCGGGGTGAACTACCTCAAGGGCATCCAGATTGTGCCCGGGCAGGAGTCTCCCGACGGCGACAAGATTGCCGAGGGCGACCCCAACATTGGCGGCGTCGGCTATGGCAAGAACAAGACGCCCAACCTCAGCGTGCTTCATTTTGCCGTGGAGGCCTGGCACGATGCCGGCGTGCCCGCCGATGATGAGGCCATGCAGAAGGCGGTGGGTTTTTTGACTCGCTTGCAGAACCGTAGCGAGTCGAACCCGATGCCCTTCGCCAAGGAAGGTTCCAACGACGGCGGGTTCGTGTATGACATGGGCTCTTCGAAGGCCGGCCAGGCCGTCGGAGGCGGCAAGCGGAGCTACGGTTCGATGACCTACGCGGGCTTCAAGAGCATGCTCTATGCTGGCGTCAGCAAGGATGACCCTCGCGTTCGGGCGGGTTACGATTGGATTCGGCGCTACTGGCGGCTTGATTCGAACCCCAACATGCCCGCCGAGCAGTCCAAGGAAGGGGTATTCTACTACTACATGCTCTTCGCAAGGGCCCTGCAAGCGCTTGGCCGCGACGAGATAGTGGACTTCAAGGATAAAAACGTGACCCATAACTGGCGAGTTGAGTTGGTAAACAAGCTCAATGAGGTGGTCCAGCCGAACGGCTCGTGGGTTAACGAGACCAGCCGGTGGCAAGAGAAGAGCCCCACACTGGTGACTTGCTACACCGTAATGGCGCTGGAAGACGCTCTAAAGAAGTAGCAAACGCGTTTTAAACGTGAAAACAAGGGGTCGAAAGCCCTCCTACGCCCGGTACAAACGGGCGGGGAGTGGGGTTTTCGACCCCTTTTCATGTTCTTCTTGAATGCCGGCCGTCCGATGGTATGGTATTTCCACGGCCTTAATGGAGAATCATGATGGAAATCAGACCTTTTCGGGGATGGCGATATGTCGGGCGGGATGGCAATGACATAGGCCCTTTTATAGCCCCACCTTATGATGTACTGACCGGGGCCGACAAGGACCGGCTTCTCGATGGTTGCCCGGAGAATATCGTGGCCGTGGATTTGCCCCACGTACCGCCCAAGCAACTTGGTACGGACGCCGAATACGAGCAGGCGGCCCGCCAGCTTGAAACCTGGAAATCCGACGGTGTGCTCCGGCAGGATGTCAAGCCGTGCATTTACGTTTACGAGCAGACATATACTTGTTCGGGAAAGACTTACGTTCGTCGCGGCATGTTCGCGGGAGTGCGTGCCACCGAACTGGGCCAGGATGTTATCCCGCACGAGCACACGTTTTCCGGGCCGATCGCCGACCGTTTCAAGCTTACCGAAGTGACGCGAACGCAACTCTCGCCGATCTTCGGCTTCTACGAAGATGCGGATGGGGCGGTCGGCGAGATTCTCGCCGGTGCGGCCTCGAAGGAGCCCCAGGCAATCGGTGAGCTAAACGGTGTCACCGAAAAGCTTTGGACAATTGACGACGAAGCAGTGATCGCTACGATTGCCCGAGCACTGGGCGATAAGCCGGTGTTCATTGCAGATGGTCATCACCGCTATACGACCACCCTCGGGTATGGCAGGCAACTCCAGGAATCAGGTGAGATTACGAGCGATAGCGAGGCGAACTTCGTGATGTTCGCCTTGGTAGCCAAGGACGATCCGGGCCTGGTGATTTTGCCGACTCACAGGCTGTTTTCTGACCTTGATCCGGGCGGGTCTGTCGAGAAACTCGCCGAGTCGCTGCCGGAGTTTTCGTGGAAAAAGCTTGGCCCGGCCGACATAGGCGCCGATGGTCTGGAAAAGCTGCTCGATGATTCCCCGCCCAGCACGATGGCCTTTATCTCCGGCACTGGGACTGAGTTATGGCTTGCCGATCTGGTTAAGCCGGAAGCCATGTTGACCGTGGCGCCGGACGAAAGCGATACCTGGCGAGCCTTGCCTTCGGCGGTTATCAGCAAGCTCATTATCGACAAGGGCTTGAAACAATGGACGCCGGATGGGTCGCCGACGGTGGAATACACCGCCAGCATAGCCGAGGCCATTGAAGCCTGCCGTGCCGGCCGGGCTCAACTGGCCGTCTGTCTCAAGGGCATAGCCATCGAAGCCGTCGAGGCCATCGCCTTGGCCGGCGCCTCCATGCCGCATAAGAGCACGTATTTTTACCCCAAAATCGCGACCGGTATGGTGCTAAAGCCTCTTTTGTAAGGGTTTTGGATCTTGCGAACGTGATTTTACCTGGGGCGGAATTCGCGCTTGCGTGTCCGGGGATTGCGCGGTATCCTATTGTGTAGTTGGATCATATCGTTCTGGCGTACGCACATCGTTTCGCGGGATTTTTGTATGGATGCCGCGTTGGGCGGGTAGGTGTCCAAGGTATGTAGTTTGAGTAAGACAAAGTCACATCGCATGTGTCTCGGCGGGTTTGTTCTGCGGCCATTTGTCGTTAGGGCAGTCTCATCCCGGATTTCAATCTCCGTCTCATTTCTGTTTTCTGTTTTTCTTGCTGTGGGAGGTACGTGGTATGCCTAAAGGCACGGTTAAGTGGTTCAATGACGCAAAGGGCTATGGATTCCTCCGGATCGAAGGTCAAGACGATGACATCTTCGTCCACTACTCGGCCGTGAAGGCTGTGAGGGCTTTCGCTCGTTGAGCGAAGGAGAACCAGTGGAGTTCGAGGTGGTTCAGGGACCCAAGGGAATGAAGGCCGAAAACGTGATTCGCGCGGAGTCCTGACAGGTTCATCGCGAGTGCAGTGCGTTTTGGCTATAACTGTAGCGTTTTCGCGGGCATAGGAGAAGCACCCGCGCCGGGCTGGCGGTTGTTTGGTGATCGTCTGCCGGTCGTTTGGAGGTGTGCGCCGGCGCGTCGAGTCCTCATTTCTCGGTGAGGAGTTTTCCTTGGCGGATCATGCGGTTGAGCCCGGCGACGATGGCTCTCACTGCCGCTTGAGTTATGTTGGTGTCTTGCCCGACTCCAAAGAGGATTTCGCCCTCAGGCAGCTTCAACGGAACGTATGCCACCGCATAGGCGTCCGCACCCTTGCCGACCGCCTGCTCGTGGTAATTGTCCACCTCGAAACCACTTGCGCCCAGTTGCTTCAGGCCATGCACAAACGCTGAGATCGGGCCGTTGCCGTCTGCAACCACGGTCTTCGACTCGCCATCGATCATCACTCGTATTTCGCCATGCACGAGAGTCGGGTTGGCATCGTCGGGTCGGGGCCAGTATCCAACCAGCGAGTAAGGCCCATCGGGCTGAACGAATTCCTTCTGGAAGATGTCGAATACTTCTTGGCTTGATATCTCCCGGCCGACCTTGTCGGAGTATTCCTGCACGGCCGTGCCCAGTTCCATGTGCATGGCCTTGGGGACTTCCATGCCGTGGTCTTGCTCCAGCACCCACGCGACGCCGCCCTTGCCGGACTGGCTATTGATTCGGATGAGCCGTTCGAATTGTCGTCCCAGGTCGTTTGGGTCCACGTGCAGGTAAGGCACTTTCCACTGTGCGCCGAACTTTTCCGGCGCCTCGGTGAGCCGGTGCATGCCCTTTCTGATGGCATCCTGGTGCGAGCCGCTGAAGGCGGTGAATGCGTACTGCCCGCTGTAAGGCTGGCGGTAGTAGATCGGCATTCCCGTAAGTCTTTCGACGGTTTGGGCCACTTTATTGAGCTGGCTGAAGTCAAGGTGCGTATCGATTCCACGCGAGTAGAGGTTGTTTGCCAGCGTTACGATGTCCACGTTGCCGGTTCGCTCGCCATGGCCGAAAAGCGTGCCTTCGACGCGGTCGCCGCCGGCCTGGAGGGCCAGTTCCGTTGCCGCGACGGCCATGCCCTGATCGTTGTGGGCGTGCAGGCTAATCAACACCTTTTCGCGGTCAGGGAAATCGCGGATGAACATCTCGATCATATCGGCGTAATGGTTTGGAGGCCTGCGCTCGACGGTGGCAGGGAGGTTCAGGATCATCGGCTTGTCTGTCGTAGCCTTGCCCCATTGTTCAAAGGCTATTTGGCAGATCTCCAGGGCGAAGTCGATGTCGGTGTCGGTGAACTCTTCCGGGGAGAACTCGAATCGGATGTCGCTGTCGCCCATGGAATCGGCCAGGTCGCGGATTTGCCCCACGGCCGAGCGGACCATCTCAATAGTCTGCTTGCGGGACAGGTCGAAGACCTGCTGCATGTGCAGGTCGCTTGTGGCGCAGTAAGCGTGGACGATTGCCCGCGGGATTCCGGCGAGCGCCTCGAACGTCTTGTCTATCAGATGCTTGCGGCACTGGGTGAGTCCCATGATGAATACGTCGTCGGGGATGTGCCCTTGCTCGACAAGCCTGCGGGTGAATCCGAAGTCGTCCCGTCCAGCCGAGGGGAACGCCACCTCGATATGCTTGAAGCCTATGTCGCACAAGAGCTTGAAGTATTCGAGTTTCTGGTCGGGGTCCAGCGGATTTGGCAGGGCCTGGTTGCCGTCCCGCAGATCGACCGAGCACCAGAGAGGGCTTTTCTGGATCATGCGGCCGGGCCACTGCCTTTCCGGCAGGTCGATCGGTTGAGGCGCTAGGTATTTTGGCACGCTGGTGGACACGAGTCTCTCCTTCACCGTTTATTCCGAGGCCGCCCCGTCTGGCAAGCGGGCGATGCGGCGGTCACAAACAGTTCTAACAAAAAAAACCCCACGATCCTCTCCGGACCGCGGGGCCGTCTTCAGTTTTATGCCTAAAGAAGGCCGCGATCCGTCAGCGCAGCAATAGCCCGGTTAGCAATGCCTGAGCCAAACTGTCTCGCTGACGGGTCATACGATTATTCCAAAAAAGCTCACTTATAATCTTATCGTTCTGGTGGGGCGGTAAGCAAGCGGGATTTTCGGATGAGGCCCAAATGATATCGGGTGGCCGACGCTTGTGGTCGGCCACCCGATATGAGCCGCGGCCCGGGAATCCCGGGCCGCGGTCGTCCGCTGCACTCCGTAGTGCAAACAAGCACAAGCCGCCCCATGCCGTAAGGCCCTCCGGGGCTGGCTTGTGAAGGGTAATCGCGTTAAGTCATGAAGTTTGTGACCTCTTCGACGGCGGCCAGCAGGCTCGACGCCGATACGGGCCGGTGCAGGCATCCGTCGAACGAATGGGGCGGAATCCATTGCTGGCTCTCGTTGTCCTCTCCCACCACAGCCAGGACCTTGGCCGCTTCGAGGCCATCGGCCTGCTTAACAACTCGGCAGACTTCCAAGGCTTCCCGCTGGTTTTCCGGCAGGTCCACCACAACGACGTGGGGACGGAACTGCTGGGCCAGCATGCCTGCCTGGAAACCATTCTGAGCCACCTGAAGGTTGTATCGTCCGGCTGAGTTGATTTGCTCGGCGAGTCCCTCGGGCAGGTCGGGCGAAAGTACCATGATTCGGCAGACGCCCTGATCAAGGCCTTCCAGGGGGATGTCGTGGACTCGCATGAAGGCTATGAGTTGAGTGAGGGGAATCCGCCTGTCCCTGCTGCCTGGAATGCGGTAGCCGCGAAGCTTGCCCGTGTCGACGCACTTGCTGACCGTTCGCGGCGCGACC
>CAZMBZ010000236.1:0-8503 GCA_964564285.1 uncultured Planctomycetaceae bacterium
GTGTCGCGCCACATGTCGTGGCGGTCCATGGCGTCAAAGAATTGGCCCAGCCGGCGATCGGACATTGTAATCGTGCCGGCGTAGGACTTGCGGAGGTGCTCGATGGATTCGTCCGTGTCCACCTCGCCGTCGACGCGCCTGTATTCAGGGCAAGTCAGCGGCGGTCCAGACCAGGAGTCGCCATACTCGTCGAGGTAATGCTGGGGGCAATCGAACGGTTCGTGCGGGTCGAACAACTCCAGGTGCAGGTGCCAGTTGTCCGCGTCGTGGTTGCGACTGAGAAACTCGATGGCCGCGTCGACACACTGGACCGAGGAGTATGATTTATCGCGCTCGGCGTCGCGGTATTCCAGGTTCGCCAGGTGCTGGTGGAAATATCGCTTGCCGTAGCAATACACGCGGGCGCCTTCGGGTAATGGACGGGGCTCGACCACGCCATGCCACGGGTCCCATGGCTGACCGCGAAAATACTCCCACGAGTCGAAGACATTCTGGTATCGGTCGCCGGCGCCGGCGTTGAAGTAGTGGCAGTGATCGGTGATCATGTGGCAGTACGTACCCCGGGCCTTTCGCAGCAACTCCGGCAGCAGATCGTCCCACGGCTCGAGTGGCCCCCATGGGGCTTCCAAAAAGTTTGGCCGCCCTGTCAGCATATCGCGCCTCGCCGGGATGCACGGCATCGACGAGCAGTAGTGGTTATCGAAGACAAGGCCCTTCGAAGCCAGCCTGTCGATGCTGGGGGTCTTCACCCAATCGTTGCCGTAGGCCGGCAGATATCGACGGTTAAGCGAATCCATGATGATGAAGATAGTACGCACTTGAGACATCTCCTTAACAGGCGGCGCAAGCCCGGTCGGGCGGACGCCGATCAGTATGAAAGCTTGTTGCGGATGACCCCCTTGATCGGCTCGTCGCCGCGGCGCGGGATAAAGTGGATGTGGGCATGCATTATCTGCTGCCCGGCCGAGACGCCGCAATTGACCCCGACGTTGAAACCCGTCACCGACAGATCGTCTCGCAGGATTCGTTCGCGAAGCAGCGCGAGCAGCGCGTTCGCGTCGCGAAGCTCGAGGGGAGTGAGGTCGAAGCAGTCCTCGACGTGGCGCATCGGCACAACCAGCACGTGCCCGTCGCTGACGGGCCTGGCGTCCGGGATGGCGAAGACGGATCCCAGACACGCGACGGCCCCCCGCCGGGCCTCGGCTGAGCAGAAAACGCACCCTTCCTGAGTCCCATCCGGGATTTCGCCAACCGCAAACACGTTCTCAATGTTCCGTTTCGGCATATCGAGATAGCCTATCACCGCCCCGCCGCCACTGCCAACAAATCCGCCGGCCCATTCAACCTGAAACGCTGAAACGGCCCACCTTCCACCGAGAGAGACTTCTTCTACAGCTACCGTAAGCATTGCTTCCGCGTTAGAATACCCCCGCCATGAACCAGCGACCACCAGGAAACATCGAGCAACTCACCGGCCCCATCGAGCGGGTGACGTTTCACAGCGAGCAGACTGGCTTCTGCGTGCTGCGGGTCAAGGTGCGCGGGTTCCGCGAACTGGTCACCGTCGTCGGAACGCTGCCCGAACCGCGAGCGGGAGAATGGCTGGACGCCGAGGGCGCCTGGATAATGGACAAAGTCCATGGCAGACAGTTCAAGGCCGCCAAGCTGCGGACCACGACGCCAAACACCTCAGAGGGCATCGAACGTTACCTCGCCTCGGGGCTGATAAAAGGCATCGGGCCGAAGCTGGCGTCGAGGCTGGTTGCCCTCTACGGCGAGAAGGTGCTGGACATCATCGACACCGCGCCGAAGAAGCTCCTGAAGGTCGAAGGCATCGGCCCCAAGCGAGTAAAGCGCATCCGCGACGCCTGGGCCGAGCAGCGGACCGTGCGGGAGATAATGCTGTTCCTCCACAGCCACGGCGTGAGCACAGCCAGGGCGTTTCGGATTTACAAGACCTACGGCGAGGATGCTATCGAGCTGGTCACGGCCGACCCGTACAGGCTGGCACGCGACATATGGGGCATCGGCTTCAAGACAGCCGACCAGATCGCCGAGCGGATCGGCATCGCACGAGACTCGATCCTGCGGGCAAAAGCCGGCGTCGAGTACGTACTCCAGCAGTTGACCAACGAGGGCCATTGCGCCTACCCGCTGGCCGAACTGGTCGAGCAGTGCGGCGAGTTGCTGGAAATCGACATCGCGATAATCGACCAGGCCATCGAGCAGGCCCTGGCTGACAAGCGGCTGGTCAAGGAAGCCGACGAGGACGGCCTGGAGCTTATTTACCTTGCGACGCTTCACAAGGCCGAGGTCGCCCTGGCCGAGGACATCGTCGGCCTGTCCGCCGGCCTGCACCCGTGCCCCGAGATCGACATCGAAAAGGCCATCGCGTGGGTCGAGCAAAAGGTGGGCCTGTCGCTGGCGGACCAGCAGAAACGCGCCATCGGCCTTGCAACGACCGCCAAGGTAATGGTCATCACCGGCGGGCCTGGCGTCGGCAAGACAACGCTGGTCAACGCGATATTGAAAGTCCTCCGAGCCAAGGGCCTGACCGTGGTGCTGTGTGCCCCCACAGGCCGGGCCGCGAAAAGACTCAGCGAAACCACCGGCATGGTCGCCAAGACCATCCACCGCCTGCTCGCATGGGACCCGCACACGGGCAAGTTCAAGCACAACGAGTTCGCCCCCCTGACCGGCGATGTATTCGTCATCGACGAAACCAGCATGGTGGACCTTTCGCTTGGAGCCCAGACCCTGCGGGCGATCCCCAAGCACGCATCGCTCCTGCTTGTCGGCGACGTCGACCAGCTTCCATCCGTCGGCCCGGGCAGCGTCCTGCGAGATGTGATCGACTCCGGCGCCGTAGCTGTCTGCCGACTGACGGAGGTCTTCCGCCAGGCCGCCGCCAGTGAGATCATCACCAACGCACACCGAATCAACGAAGGCCAAATGCCCGACCTGTCCGCCCAGGCCTCCCCCCCATCCAGGCCGGCGACGGACTTCTACTTCGTCCGCGCCGACGAACCCGAGCGCGGCGTCGAACTCATCGTCGAGATGGTCCGCAATCGCATCCCCAGCCGCTTTGGCCACGACCCGCTGGAGGACATCCAGGTAATCACCCCCATGCACCGCGGCCTGCTGGGCGCCCGCAACCTCAACGCCGTCCTCCAGGACAGGCTCAACCCCGACTCGCCCGGCGTCGAGCGTTACGGCCAGACCTACCGCGTCGGCGACAAGGTGATGCAGACGGTCAACAACTACGACAAGGACGTCTACAACGGCGACAGTGGGCGAATCGTCAGCGTAGACATCGAAAAGGGCGAGTTGGCCGTGCGGTTCGACAGCCGGTGCGTCGAGTACGACATTCGCGAACTCGACGAGCTCAGCCTCTCTTACGCCATCACCGTCCACAAAAGCCAGGGCAGCGAGTACCCCGTGGTGATAGTACCCATCCACACGCAGCACTACGTAATGCTCCAGCGAAACCTGCTCTACACCGCCATAACCCGCAGCCGAAAGCTGGTCGTCCTCGTCGGCACAGAAAAAGCCGTAGCCATCGCCGTAAAACGCATGTCCAGCACCCGCCGAATCACCACCCTACGCCAACGCCTACAAGCCGCCACCAAAAGAGTCGACCACACCGGCATGCTGCCCCTGCGGTTCAGGTAGGCCCAGGAAGAACGTTGCACTTCGGATGCGAATGCGCCCTCTCCAGTTATCTCCAGGTACTGTCCCCTATTGTCAACCTGTGCATGCAATGCCGCCGCGTTCCATGTCCGTCTCTGGGAATGGCAATTCGGATATCTCTGCACGGCTGCAGAAACTGAATGACCTGTAGTACGCCCAAGGTCTGATTTCCGAGCAGGAAATGCACCGGCGAAAGCTAGATATCCTCTCCGAGGTATAGTGGGCTGAAGCTTGAGGCTGCAGATTGAGGTTGAATAGGGATGGGGAAAAGACGGTCAGAGGCTGTTCGTTGTTCCGAGAAGCCCGACCGGGAGCTGTGGCCGCTTGATTTGGTCACGGCCACAACTCCAGACAGGTCAGTCGTCTTTTCTGTCCAATCGTCCAGCGGCCAGCCTTATCTGCGTAGCGGGAGGGCGGCCAGGCTCAGCAAGTCTCGCCCGGAACTCGGCAACATCAACGTTTCAAGAACGTTTTCAAACGCTCCTTCCGACGCAACTGCGTCTTCGGTGTCGGCTGGCGTGGCGATCGCTACGGTAACACCTGAGGATTGCTCCATGAGGTCACTGACTTGCAGTGGGTCGCCGAAATCGGCGAGGCCTTCAGGGGCCGGCGTCACAGGGGCAGCCAGGGCGTCCACCATGTCGTCGGTTGTACCGGTGAATGTGCTGGGCAAACCATCGGCATCAGCGAAGGCAGCCGCAGCCTCGGCCTGCGTAACGGGATGATCCGCCGGAGCCTGCCAGATAGGTCCCACAAATCCCGAGGGCACGCTTGCGGCTCGAGCGGCATACAAATACTGGGGTACCGCGAGGATGGGCATAAGAATCGATTCCGCTTGGGACGCGGTGTCGGGGACAAGTCTGGCCGCGGCTATGGCTTGCTGAACTTCCGCGTCAAAACTGAAAATCATGCGAGCAGGATTGTCGAAATACAACATCAGGTTGACGCTTTCGCCCGGCTCCAACGTCCCGCTAGTAATGAGGGCGGACAAGTCGACGTACGGATCACCATCGGGGGTAATTCCATCTGGGTCAAGGAGCGATACGGAAGCGTCACTGATATCGGTGATAACAAGCCATGGATTGGTGGATGGCATGTCTGAGACATTTGTGGCCGTTACGGCCGCACAGAATCGTCCGGTCCGTCGATCATACGCACAGCGTCCGATGGAAACATCAACGTAAGCCGTACTCAAAGAGATACTTACCGTTTGGGTTCCGCCATCGGTTGATTCGACGATGATCTCACCCGTGGCAGTTCCCGTGAACCCAGCGGATACCGAGATATAGGCGGTAACGAGTGTCGAGTCGCCGGCCGATACGTCGAAGTGGTTCGGAGTGAATGTTACGCCACTTCCATCGATCGTTCCGCCGGGGCCGGTCAGATCGGAGCAGAATATGCTCACTCCATTCAAAATCTCGTCGCCGCCTGTTTCGCTGACGGTGAACGTTACTTCAGCAACCTGGCCTGCCTGTGCGAAGATCTCGATCGTATCCGGAGTGACGTCCATAAGAGGCAGCGAATCGAGTTCCTCGTACAGGAGGGTGATTGGGCCCTCCATCGCCGTCACAGTGGTCGATGTGCTGTAACGCTGGCCGTCGGTAATCGTCCCCTGGTAGCTGCTGCTCGTTACCGTCTGTCCGTCATCCAGCCCCAGAATCATCAAGTCGAACGGCCCATCACTGGTGCCGACCAACTCGGTACGATAGCTGCCCTCGACCAACACCGGCAGGATGGCCATCTGCCGCCAATCCGTTGAAATGTCGAGGTAATCGACGGGGAAGCGTTGCTCGGACGACTGGAAGAGCCCGTCGCTGTTGAGATCCTCGTAGTAAATCAGCGATGCGCCGGGAATCTCGTTTTCGAGTGAGGTGGTGGCGTAGTTGACGCCCAGGTGTCGGCCATCAGGATCATACACATGCAGGTCAGCATGCGAAGCCAGAACGATCGAGAGGCTGACATCCTCACCCGGCGGAAGGGTCTTGGTCTGCATCGCCAGGACGGCATAGGCCGTGTTCAATTCGTAATCTGCCCGGCCATTAAGCCAACCGTCGATCGTCCATGCTCCGTCGTAGCCGCCGGAGGAGGTCTGTTTGTCCATCATGTAGTTGGAAAGATCGGGGAACCAATCGTGACCGTTCAAGCTGTCCTTGTGGCTCATGACAAGGGACTTGCCAAAGGTCAGCCAGTAGTACGTATCAGAACGTCGCCCCCACCCATCGTTGCTGTATAGGCTGTAGTTTCTGCCCAGCCAGTCCAACCCTCGTGTTACGCGGGAATCATCCGCCGCGACTCCGCAGAGGCGGTACGACCACACCGAAGCGGCGGTCATCGTGTGAATGGAGCCTTGCCCAGGGGTATAACCGCTTCCGCCGTCTGATCTTTGGCAGCGTACGAGGAAATAGTCTGACGCTTTGCGATAGGTCGAGGAGGAATCCTCCCCAAGTTCCCTGTCGGCGGCTTTGATCCCCAACAGAGCCCATTGCGTGTTCGACAAATCCGGCCTGGTGTGGCTGCCGTAACCGAATCCGCCATAGTAGGGATGACCCGAAGTGACGCTCCCGTAGTAGCAGCTTTCATCCCATTGGCTGCCCACCAGCCAGTCGCGCATCTTGCGGATAGTGTTCTCGTAGATAGGATTGTGCGTGGCGACGAACGGCAAAATGCCGATCCCGGTGCGGTAGGTATATCGACTGGACTGCGAACCCATGCTCCCGTCGGCATGAAGCTGCGAGAGCAGGTAGTTGAGCCCCTTCTGCACGATGGGGTCGGTATCTTCGTAACCAGCGTTGAGCATCGCAAGAACAGCTAGGCTCGTCGTGGCCGTCTCGTTGCTCCACGAACCATTCGAATACTGCACACTGCGAAGCCAGTCGATGCCGGAGTCGATGGAGTCTTGGACAGGCCCTGAACTCAGCCGGAACGTGAGATTATAAGCATCCCCTCCGATACCGTCTCCATTTCCATCAAGAGCGTTTCCGGCCCTATCCGTTGCGCCCTGGCTTATGCTGAGGGCGACGATCTCCCCATCGATGAAATCTACAGCCGGATCTATGGAGAGTAACCTATTCTCTGCGTCGTAGATCAGGTCGAAAGCATGCGGTCCGCTCGACGAGCCAGCCAATGTTATGGTGGCGTTGGACAAGGAATCCGAGTCCATGAACTCGTTGAATTCAACAGTTATGTCAGTACCGGGCGTGAACGCATAAGCAGGTGTAGTTACATGCGGCGCATCGTGATCAAAGAACTGGCTATAGGCTTCGAGCCCCAGAAGCTCATGGGCCTTCGCTGTCGGATGCATCTTGTCCCAAAAGAGGTAGCGGTCCGTCTGTTCGGCTGAAAACGTATCGTTAGGGTGAGCTTGATGTGCAATGTCAGAAAACACCCACGGGTCATACTGCCCAGTAAGCATTGTTGCGAATGTGGAATATATATCAAAGGTATATATGCGTAATTGCGGATGCATGCTCTGAAGGGATGAGCAGGCAGTTGACCATGAAGTGTTAAATGCAGTAACAGCCTGTTTGAGTGTCGTAATTGTGGCTGAAGAAAAGCCCTGGACAACAACCTGTGGTACAGTGTCGAGTGAAGGGAGATTCGGCCAGACTATATGTGTTGCACCGGCGTCGGCTAAGAGTGCAACTTGCAGTTGAAGATTGTTAGCAGCATTGTGTGCTGTATCCAAAACCGCCGCTGCTTCAATGCTATCATCATTCATCGCCTTCGCAGCATCCATTAGATCGTTACCGCCAGCCCAAAGTGCGTAAAGCACTTCGTCCGTGGGTGTGTTGTTGTTTAAATAGTTAAAGACTTGCTTGCCGGTGTTATCAATTGTTGTGACAAGTTTCCAGACCGAATCAGATGTTGTAACTGCCCCAGCATGCGCATAGTTGGATCCTCCGTCATCTGAGTGTGCTGCTGATGGGAGGCCGAGTAGAGTGGCCAGATGCTCATGCCAGACTCCTGAGATGCTTGATGGCGGCTCTGAGTGCTCACTGGATGTGCATCTGTTGTCTGACGGATAATAGCCAGCGGCCCATGCCCACTGGCTTGTGTTGCCCGTGTCTGAAAGGCTATCTCCGAAGACGACCAATTCTGAGAAGGCTGGTGTTCCACTCAGTAGTAACCGCGGTTCGAGGATTTCCAGGGAAGGGATACAGTCGTTGGAAAGCGGATGCATATCTGTCTCCTTGTGTAGATCCCGAGCAACCACGCTGGCGCAGTACGTAACCGAAGCCCGGAGTTAGAAGCCAACTCCTGGGCAGGTCCGACCACAACAGCGCAACTCATCCGTGACCCACAGGAAGGGGCTTCGCGTTTCCCAGGATGTAACCATTCCGCGGCGGCGAAGGCACAGCACCAGCGCCGCTCGCACATACAGCTTTAGAGAAAACAACAGCCCAGCTATTCCAGATCTGTGCCTTTGGCACCTAAGCCCGCTAAACACGGGCAGAATGTCTACGGCAACTGCTTTGAAGCAATCAGCCCAGTTTGATCCGGCGTCGGCGGAGATACCCGGCTATGCTCGCCATTGCGATGGGCAGTCCGATGAGTGTCAGCGGTTCAGGGACCGAGCTTTCGGTGATGAAGCTGACGTCATCGATGGCAATGGTCGTCGTCAGTCCATCGTTCGCACCAAACAGCTCGAAGGACAGCAAGGCGTGTTTCGGTGAAGAGAGCGAGAATTCCGCTTGAACCAGGCCTGCGCCGGGCATCGAAACGCCGGAGGCCATCTCGACGAACCCGTCATTCTCCCTGTAGAAGTAATCCGTGAACGGGATGTTGCTGAGGATGGGTGTCCAGGTCAGCGGGT
>CAZMBZ010000237.1:0-8482 GCA_964564285.1 uncultured Planctomycetaceae bacterium
GAGCCTTTCAACTCGGGAAACGCTTCATCCGTCAAGTGCCGCCCGACCACGTCCTTGGCCTTGCGAGCGAGCATCTCCTCGGCAGCCTTGTTGAAGCACGTTATCACCAGGTTTCCGTCGAGAGAGATGAAGCCCTCACTGATGCTGGCCAAGATATGTTCGAGCCGCCCCGCCAAAACATTCGGGTCTTCATGGACCTCGGGGCCTTGGGCACCGCGCCGCTTGGATGCATCATCCATTCAAGCTCTCCTTAAGCAAGGCGTCCTGTCATCATGTGCCCAAAAGGGCTGATCTGAAGATTCCAGACCTGCTCGCACACTTCGAAGTCCATTCTCACGATGTATTCACATCATGGTAGCAAACCACACGGCTGTTTGGCACGTATCCCTGAAAAACTCCGCAATAGCCTTTTACGACCACTTGGCCGGGGCTGCCACGCCAGACCGCACGGTCGGCATGGGCCGGATCCGCCCAATGCAAACTTGCCTCACCGGGACAGTGAAGAACCCTCCCCGGGTTTTACATACGCCACTATTGAATTGACCATGTCTGTCAAGCAGATATAATTTCCCAGTCTCGCGACGGAGGCTCCGACGCGATGGCCGAACAATGGGAGTTTCATTGAAAATGGGTGCCGGAAAAGACAAAGCAGTCTACAAAGATACGCTGAACCTACCTCGAACCGACTTCGACATGCGGGCCGGCCTGCTTAAAAAAGAGCCGGTCATCCAGGACCGGTGGAAGCAACAAGACCTCTACGGACAAATCCGCAAGGCCCGTGATGGCGCCGAACGATTCATTCTTCACGATGGCCCGCCCTACGCCAACGGCAACATCCACATGGGCACGGCCCTGAACAAGGTTCTAAAGGACATCGTCGTCCACGTCAAGAACATGGCCGCGATGGATGCGCCCTACGTCCCCGGCTGGGACTGCCACGGCCTGCCCATCGAAGATAAGGTCATGAAGGAACTCGGCGAGGCTGCCAAGGACCTCGCGCCCATCGACATCCGCCACCGCTGCCAGGCATACGCCGACCGCTTCGTCGCCCTCCAGTCGGACCAGTTCCAGCGTCTCGGCGTAATCGGCGAGTTCGACAACCCGTACATCACCATGCATCCCGGGTACGAGTCGGCCGTGCTGGAGGTCTTCGCCGACCTTGTGGACCAAGGACTCGTCTACCGCCAACTCAAGCCCGTTCACTGGTCGATCGAGAATCGCACCGCCCTGGCCGACGCGGAATTGGAATACCACGACCGCGACGATACCAGCATCTACGCCGCCTTCAAACTCGTCGGAGGCCAACTCGACGTGCTCGGCGATGCCGACGGCGCGACACCCGCACTGCTCGTCTGGACAACCACGCCATGGACGCTCCCAGCCAACCTGGCCGTGGCGGTCAATCCGGGCTACAACTACGCATTCATCCGGGCCGAAACCGCCAAGGGCGCGAAGCTCCTCGTTATCGCCGAGCAACTCGTCGAGAAGGTCACCGCCGCCGTCGCCGCCGCCAGGCCGGATTTCCTCCAAAGCTTCAAGATCGTCGGAACGTGCAAGGGACAGGCCCTGCTCGATGCGAACCTGACCTACGCCCATCCATTGCTGGAGGGCAGAACCTGCCCGGTAGTCCCAGCCAACTACGTAACACTCGAAGACGGCACGGGGCTGGTCCACACCGCGCCAGGCCACGGTGACGAGGACTACGGCACAGGCCTCAAGTGCGGGCTGGACATCTACTGCCCCGTGCTTGATGATGGCACGTTCGACGACACCGCCCCCGAGTTCCTCCGCGGCAAGACCGTATGGCAGGCCAACCCGCTGGTCATAGAAACCCTCGACCAGGCCGGCATGCTGCTGCTCCAGGAAACCATCCACCACAGCTATCCGCACGACTGGCGGAGCAAGACGCCGACCATCTTCCGCGCGACCAAGCAGTGGTTCATCGCCGTAGATCGCCCCTTGCGGGGAACTACGGGCAGTGAACAATCGCTTCGCGGCATGGCCATGGACTGCTGCCGCCGCGAACCGGATGACGATGGAGTACGGTTCATCCCCGAATGGGGCCGAAAGCGAATCGCCGGAATGCTCGACAGCAGGCCGGACTGGTGCATCTCCCGACAGCGGTCATGGGGCCTGCCGATACCGGCGATGTTCAACCAGGCAGGCGAGCCGCTGATGACGCCAAACAGCGTCCGCGCCATCTCCGAGACGTTCAAACGCCTCGGCTCGGATGCGTGGTTCACCGCAACACCGGCTGAGCTACTGGGCGACTACGACCCGGCTAGCGACCCCGCCGTCGAGAACCCCGAAGCCTTCGCCGTCGACAAGTTGCGGTGCGGCAAGGACATCTTCGACGTGTGGTTCGAGAGCGGATCGAGCTGGTACGCCGTCGCAATGAAGCGCGGGCTCGTCGACGCCATCCCCGTGGACCTGTACCTCGAAGGCTCGGACCAGCATCGAGGCTGGTTCCAGCTTTCCCTGCTGCCGGCGCTGGGTTCGCGCGGGCAGGCGCCGTTCAAAACGGTGCTGACACACGGCTTCGTCGTCGATGAGGACGGCTACAAAATGAGCAAGTCCGATGGCAACACCATTAACGTCATCGACCAGCTCCACAAGCGCGGCGCGGATATCCTGCGGCTCTGGATCGCCAGCCAGGACTACCAGGACGACGTCCGCTGCGGCGAGAACCTCATCGCCAAGGCTGAGGATGCCTACCGGAAAATCCGCAATACGCTGCGGTTCTGCATGGGTGCGTGCAGCGACTTCGACCCGGCCGTCAATGCCACCGAGCCGACCGAACACTCCCTCGACCGGTGGATGCTCATGCAGATTCACCAACTCATCCGCGACGTCCGCGAGGCGTACGACTCCTACGAATTCCACAAGGCAACCCGGCGAATGTACGAGTTCTGCACCGTCGAGGCGTCGAGCATCTACCTCTCAGCCGTCAAGGACAGGCTCTACTGCGAGTCGCCAGACGCCATCGTCCGCCGAGCCAGCCAGACCGTCATCCACCTGCTGCTCTGCACCCTGGTCAAGCTGCTGGCGCCGATCCTCTCGCACACCTGCGAGGAGGCCTGGGGCCACATCCCCGCAAAGCCCGCCGATTGGCCCGAAAGCATCCACCTCGCCCTGCTGCCTGAATACGACGAGGACATCCTCAGCCTTGCCGAGGACATCCGCCCCGTTGCCGCCGACCAGGGCACATGGAGCCTCGAAGAGCTCAGCACCGGCCCGGCAGGGATATGGAACAAGCTGATGGACCTCCGCGGTGCCGCTCTGGTCAAGCTCGAAGCCCTGCGAAATGCCGGCGTGAAGAAAACGCTCGACGCCGAGGCCGTCTTCAAGGTTCGCCCCGGCGACGACGCGACCAGGCAGATCATCGAGACCTACCTGCCAGAGTTGGAAGACCTGCTCGGCGTCGGCTACGCACGGGTCGAGACCGCCGAGGACCTGCCCGACGGATCGGCCGTGGACGTCGAAGTTCTCGACGCCCGCGACCGCTACGAGCGATGCGCCCGAAGCTGGAAGCGCCGCCCCGACGTAGGCTCAAACGAAAAATACCCCGACCTCTCCGCCCGCGATGCGGCCGTGATGGAAGAGTTGGGAAACAACGACGTGTAATGAATAACCCGAAAGGACGTTAACCATGGGTTTTCCCGTGATGCTGCCACTGATCGCCCTGCTCCTGCTGTTGCCTGTGTTGATCCTGGGCATCGTGCTGTTCATCGTCGGGCTGGTCAAGAAGAAGCCCGCCATGTGGGGCAGCGGCATCGCCATCGGGGTGCTGGGACTGCTGGTGCTCACCGTGGGAGCAGGGATGCTTGTGTTCTTCGGCGTCCGGCGAGCGCAGACACAGGCGCTGGCCCAGGCAGTGGCCCAAATCCAAACGGATGCACAGGCAACGCAGGCGGAGCTCATGCGCGACCTCCAGCCTCTGAAAGACTTCCATGGAACAACGGGCTTGGACTTGCCGAATGGCGTGTCCGTCACCGGGACATCCAGCTTCTTTCATTTGCTGAGCGTGCAAGACGACTCGGCTCAGCTCATAAACGTCAACATGCGCCGCATGTCAGTCCCGGCGGACTTCAATCAGTTCCTCGCCGCCAACTTCACAGAGGCCCAGTGGGCGACCGTAGCGTCGTCGTTCCAGATTGGTCGATCGCGTACCGAGCTCATCCTGCCAAGCGACAGCCAACTCCAAGCCATGTCGCTCTACAGCCTGACCGCGCAACCGGACCCCAACTTGCCCGCGATCTTCACCACCGCCATCGCCCACGACGCCGACCAACAACAGGCGTGGATGGTCATCGTCGATGAGCTCGCGCCCACGGAATAGCCCGGCCCGTTGACCTGCGAACGGGGATATGCTTCAATCTCGTGCATGAACGATCAGGCAGGTACATCACGCGGCCCGCTCAAGCTGGGAGTCTTGCTCAGCGGCGGCGGACGGACGCTTCTGAACATCCTCGACGAGATCCGCGCCGGAAGGCTCGATGCCGAGGTCGCCGTGGTAATCGCCTCGCGCCAGTGCAAGGGCGTCGAGCGCGCTGCCGCGGCCGGGCTGGATGTGCGCGTCGTGCCGTACAAGCAAATGCCCGACGCCAACGCGTACTCGAACGCCCTGGCGGAAATCCTCGACGAAGCTGGCGTGGATTTGGTCTGCCTGGCGGGATTCCTTTCCATGTGGGTCATCCCGGATCGCTATCTCGGGCGGGTGATGAACATTCACCCCGCCCTGCTGCCGAGCTTCGGTGGCAAGGGCATGTACGGCCATCACGTTCATGAGGCCGTGCTCAAACGCGGCTGCAAGGTTTCCGGCTGCACCGTCCACTTCGTTACCAACGAATACGACGCCGGGCCGATTGTCGTGCAGAAGTGCGCGCCGGTCTTGGACACCGACACGGTGGATGCCCTGGCCGGGCGAATCTTCGAGCAGGAATGCAAGGCCTACCCCGAGGCGATCAGCCTCTTCGCCGCCGGCAGGCTCAAGATCGAAGGCGGCATCGTGCGGGTCCTGCCCGGCTAAGCCAGCCGCGCCCGCCGTGGAATGCGATTGCAATTTGTATGTCACCTCGTGTATACTTCCTTGTCTGGGTTGGGTTCTATTGCAAGTCGGACCAGGCGCCAAAGCGGTCGCCATTGACGAACTTTCTTTACGTGAGTTGTTCGCCCCGCGACAGAGGCCGACAGGCAGCCCAGCCACCGCACGCTACGATAAGAACATTATGAGGACCAATGATTCAAGATAATCCTAAATTCGAACTTCAAGACGTTCCCGAGCCGAACCTGTACCGCAACATGTTCAGCTATAATGAGTTGCCAAAGGTAACCTTCGACGGCGAGTCCGTGCCCATGGCCCCTGCCAAGGACATGCGGATAACCGATACCACCTTCCGCGATGGCCAGCAGGCCCGCCCGCCATACACCGTCCAGCAAATCGTGGACCTCTTCGAGCTCGAAAGCCGCCTCGATGGAGGCACCGGCTGCATCCGCCAGAGCGAGTTCTTCCTGTATTCCAAGAAAGATCGCGAGGCCGTTGATCGCTGTCGCTCGCTAGGCCGGAAGTTCCCCGAAGTCACCGGCTGGATCAGGGCGGTCAAACGCGACTTCAAGCTCGTCAAGGAAATGAAGCTCCCCGAAACGGGCATACTCACCAGTTGCAGCGACTACCACATATTCCTCAAACTTCGCAAGACCCGCAAGCAGGCGATGGAGCAATACCTCGACGTGGTCAAGGCGGCCCTGGACAACGGCATCCGCCCGCGCTGCCATCTCGAAGACATCACGCGGGCCGATTTCTACGGCTTTGTCGTACCGTTCGTCATCGAGTTGAACAAGCTCAGCGAGAGCTACGGCATCGACGTCAAGATCCGCCTGTGCGACACGATGGGATACGCCGTGCCCTGGGCCCAGGCCGAGCTGCCGCGATCGGTGCCCAAGCTCGTCCATGGCCTGATCCATGACGCCGGCGTGCGGGGCGACCTGCTGGAGTGGCACGGACATAACGACTTCCACAAGGTCCTGGTGAACCCGGCGACGGCCTGGCTTTATGGCTGCGCCAGCGCCAATTGCAGCCTGCTGGGTATCGGCGAACGCACGGGCAACACGCCGCTGGAAGGCATGATGGTGGAACTGGCCCAGCTTAACGGGCATAACCCTAAGGTCGACTACTCCATCATAACCGAAATCGCCCAGTACTACCGCAAAGAGATCGGCTTCAAGATTCCGCACAACTTCCCGCTGGTCGGACGGGACTTCAACACCACCCGGGCCGGCATCCACGCGGACGGGCTTATTAAAAGCCAGGAAATCTACACCGCCTTCGATACCGAGAAAATCCTCAAACGCCTGATCGGCGTCGCGATAACCGACAAGGCCGGGGCCGCGGGTATCAAACACTGGATCGACACCAACTACGGCACCAACCTGCCCAAGGATAACCCACAACTCCAGGCCATCCGAGCCAAGGTCGAGGCTGAGTACGAAGCAGGCCGCTGCACCGCCATCAGTGATGAGGAAATGCACGTCTGGTACGCAGAAGTCTTCGGCACGACCGTTAAGGATTGACGGCAAGACAAGATTAGCAGGGACCTGCCTGCCGGTAGGCAGGTCCCTGCTAACGCTTTGTGCCGAGCGCGTAGTCAATCCCCTTGCGGATCAGGCCGATGGCTCGCTCGATGTTCGGTAGCTCCTCGAAGCCGTAGCTCAGGCGCATCTGCCTGCGACCCACTTTCACGAGATCGCCGCGCGGGTGAACGCAGTATTGCCCTGGAATGTAGATAACTCGTGGCATGGGGCTTCCGGGTGGGCCATCGATGGCCTCATCACCGGTGGTCCGCGAGAGAAACTTCATCAGCGGCGAACCCTCGCAGGTTTCCACATCCCGTAGCGTGAGGTAGTAGTAGAACCCCGCCTGCCCGCCGGTGCTGTGCTCGATGTGCGGGCCGATCTCGCGGTCCAGCCAGCCCCGCACCGCCAGTGCCTTGCGGCGGTAGCCAGCCCGGACGGTCCGGACCTGCTCGGCGATGTGGTGGTCCAGCATGTACGCCGCGATGACCTGGTTGATAGGCGGGGCGGAAAAACCGATGTCGCTTACCCGCTGGACGATCACGCGGAGCAGAGGTCCCACCGGGGCGACCATGTAGCCGATCCGCAACCCGGGCGCGAGGATCTTCGAGACGGTCGATATTTCGTAGACCAGGCCCATCTCGTCGTTGACCATCTCCGATGGCGGACCCGTCACCGACGGGTCATGGATCAGTTCCTCGTAAGCCTTGTCGAACACCACCGGCACCTTTCGGCCATGCTTGAGCGAAAGGCCCTCCGCGATCTGCCGAAACTCCGTCCGACGGCGGGCACTCATCACCGTGCCGGTCGGGTTGTTGACCGTTACGGCGTAGAAGAACCGCACATCCGCAGACCGCGAGCCCAAGGCGGCGAGCTTCTCGGCAAGCAGGTCCGTGCGCAGGCCTTCGCCGTCTTCCGGAACCGGCAGGATTTCCCAGCCGAGACGTTCGAGAAAGTTGCAGTAGATATAGTACATCGGGTCGGCCGTCACTACGATGCCGCGCCGCAACATGCTCGCCATGGCCTCCAGCAGGCTCGTCGCGCCGCTGACGCCGATGACGATCTCCCGGTCGCTCAGGACCTCTTCCGTGACTCCGCTGGTTTCGCCGCCGGCGAGAATGTACCGGCCGATCGCGTCCAGCAACGCCTGGTAGCCCTTGGACGCCCCGTAGTTCAGAGGCTTATCGTACCGTTCCGGCCCGGCCAGCACCGCCTGGGCCGCCTCGACGATAAGTTGACGCGGGATGGTATTCTCATTGACGTAACCCACGCCCAGGTTGATATCCACCCCGTCGCGAAAGTCCGCCGCGAACTGCGCCATCATCCGCCGAACCGGCGAAGGAGTCACCGAAGCCTGCCCATATTCCGAGAACAGCGGATCATCGAGTTTCATTCGCACAACTCCGTGATAATCGTTAGTCGATAGCTGATTCGCAGACAATGTAGACGTTCGAACCATTGGCGAAATGGGGCGGCACATGCCATGGCCGACGATTGGCCTTTCGCTCGGCCTGGACACGCTCCCCTTGCTCGGACGTCAGTTTACGGTACTCGTACACGACAATATTTCATAGCCAGCCTCCAGGTCGGATACAACCAGAAAAGGTAACACTTCACCCATCTGCAACGGACCTGCCTACCGGACAGGCAGATTGTACCGGCAGTGGGGGAAGTTGGCCAGTGGTCAGGTTATTGTCGAACGCCACCTCAGGATAGTCCAGGAACGTGAACAACTCGTCGGTGTGCCGCCGCAAACGCTTGCCCAGCCGGGCCGCGTCGGCGTCGGATTGGAAGATGCTTGCCGGTCCGGCACAGGGGCGTATAATCGCGGTTTGCGGCGGGCGTTCCGTCGCTTCAAATTCTGCTGTTGCTCGGATCGCCCTTGAGGCTCGCCCCGCAACAGCATTGAAAA
>CAZMBZ010000238.1:0-8479 GCA_964564285.1 uncultured Planctomycetaceae bacterium
ACGAGATGGCCATCATCACGTCGGGTAAACAGCGATCGCGGCGAGCGGTGGAGAACCTTTGTTCCGAGTTGGCTGAAGAAATGGAACATGTGGAAGGTTGGTTTCGGGATGTCGTGGATGTTGATCATGCCGAATCCCCCGTGGAATTCGGCGGGCGGAACACTCTCTTCAACGAAGATATCGGAGACGGCCCAATAGGAGAAGCTGTCGGCGTGCCGGCCTGCCTCGCTGAGGGTTCGGGCAAGGTAGGCGGCATTGAAGGGCAGGTCGTGGATAATCTCGTGGGTGGAGGTCGTACTGTTGTACTCGGTAATGTGCAGGGGCAGGCCGGGAATGGGCGAGGCGTCGATCTCGTCTCGCATCTGTCCGAAGCGATTGCTCAAGAACGTCGGGGCGCTCACCTCGTGGTAGGAGAACTCGCCCTTTCGCGATGATGAGTTAACCGAGTAGGAGTGCGCGGTGACAAAGTCGACGGGCGTGGCGGTTTCATGGCAGAATCGGAGGAACTCGTCGATGTGGGCGTTGACTCGCCCGGCCGTGGCGGGTCCGCCGACCGGCAGGCCTGCGTCGACTGCCTTGACGGCTCGGACGGTGTGGGCGTAGAGCTTGAAGTACTCTTGCAGCGATGCCGGCCAGAAGCCCTCCAGGTTCGGCTCGTTCCAGACTTCGAAATACCACTGGGATATTTCCTCCAGCCCGTACCGCTTGGCCCAATGTCGCACCAGGTTCTCGATGAGGTCAGCCCAGAGCTTGTAATCGCGCGGCGGCGATGTATACGCATCCCAGCGGGTCAGGGTGTGGGTGCTGCTGGCGAGCAGGCGCGGCATGAAGCCGAACTCCACGAACGGGCGGATCCCGATATCCAGCAGACGGTCGATCACAAGATCGATAAAGGCGAAGTTCACCTGGATGTCGCCCTCGCCGGCTAGTTGGTCGGGATCGAAACCCAGGTCCGGATTCAGCCCGGCCTTGGATTGATTGGCCCAGGAGCACAGATCCGGCGAACCGGACAGCAGGCCGTGACATCGCAAGTACTGGACTCCCAGGTCACGTCGCGCCATCTCAAGGTGCCGCAACGTCCGCTCGTACAGGGCCAGACCCATATGCCCCGAACCGATGACCTTGTTGAAATTGTGCTCGAATTGTTCACCGTCGGCCGCGGCGTCCAGCGTGATTGTGTCCATGCTTTTATTGACCTTCGAACCGGGATTTCCTATATAGGCTCCAGCCAACCGCCACCGTCGGCCTTCCCGTCGAGTCTACCACCGATCGCAAAGCCGACGAACACCTTTCCCGTTCCACGGCAAGATAATCTGGCGAACGGGCGGAACCAGTCGGCACGGTCTTGTCGCGTTGTTCGCCCTTGGGGTGTTTTCGGAACACTTCTGGCGTTAGGGTGTTGAAATGCTGCGTGGGCGGCCCGACGGGTTGCCCAGTCGCGGCGGTGTTGGAATGTAAGACTTCGTGAAGAATGTTACAGGATCCCTGATAGGAGCGTAGCTATGACGTTGAGAAGATCGTTGTTGGTGTTGAGCGTGTTTGCGGCGATGTTGATTTCCGTTTCCGATTTGTCGGCCGGCGAGACGACCTGCCAGGCCAACGGGAAGTTGAAGATTTTCATCGTGTCTGGCCAGTCGAACATGGTCGGGTTCGGCCAGGTCAAGGGCAGCCCCGGCACGATGGAGACCTACGTCAAGAGCAATCCGAAGGACTACGGCAAGCTGGTTGACAAGAGCGGCAAGCCGGTGGTTCGCAACGATGTCTGGATAGTGAATCTATCCTATGCGGGCAAGGAGAAGATGGGTTGGCTGACGACGGGTTATGGCGGCAGCGATGCGCATATCGGTCCAGAATACGGGTTCGGTTTTGCGATGGGCGACTACTATGACGACCCGGTGCTGATCATCAAATCCGCATGGGGTGGCAGGTCGCTGTGTCATAACTTCCTGTCGCCGAGTTCGGCGAAATACCCGACGCCCAAGAAGGATGGCGATAAGGGTTTTCAGTACGCCGAAGTCCTCCGGCACGTCAAGGAAATCACCGGCAATCTGAAGAAGTACTATCCGGGCTATAAGGGCAAGGGATTCGAGATCGTGGGTTTCGGATGGCACCAGGGCTGGAACGACCGCATCAGTCAGCCGGCGGTGGATGTCTATGAAAAGAACATGGTCAACTTCGTAAATGATATCCGCAAGGACCTGGGCATCGCGAAGCTACCGGTCGTGATCGCCAATACCGGCATGGGCGGATGGGACATTCCCGAGACGGCCCGCTACAAGAAGAAGGTCGAAAAGCTGATGGTAGCCCAACTCGCCCTGGCCGACGCGAAGAAGTACCCGGAGTTCAAGGGCAACGTGGCCGGCGTCGAAACTCGCGGCTTCCAGAGAGCGCGTGCCGAGTCGCCCTCCAGGCAGGACTACCACTGGTACCGCAACTGGGAAACCCTCTACCTGATCGGCAAGTCAATGGGCGACTCGATGGTCGGACTCGTATCGAGCAATCGCTAACCGCGACGATCGGTAAGGGGTGGATGATTGGCATGGAGTGACACATCCCGGCCGGGGGTTGGCGGGCATCCAGGCCGGGACCACGGCGCACGACTCCGCGCAGGGGCCGCGCGCCGGCAGGCGTTGTGTAGGCCGCCTGGCGGCGGTTATTTGGTCGCGCCTGGGGTGATGTTCTTTCTGGCGGTATGGACTCTTTTGCAGCGTCGGGCGGCGTCCTGGGCTTCGATGTCTTTTTCGCCGGAGAGTTTCAGGGCCTGCTCGTAGTGGCGCGCGGCGAGGTCGAGTTGGTCGTCGGCCTCGGCGGTGGCGGCGAGGTTGAAGTGCAGGGTGGGGTTCTCCGGATCGGCGGCGACTGCCTTGCTGAACGCCGCCAGTGCCTGGGGCCAATTTCCCTTGCGGGCGGCGTCGAAGGCCTCGCTGGCAGGAGCCCCGCCGGCGGAGCGAAGCGGGATTTCCGCATCGGCGGGCGTGGGGGTGACCATTCGCGTGAAGGCCTGGGCGCACTGGGCGAGCAGGCCGTCGAGGATCGTCTCGACCGGCGGGACTCGGTTGGGGTCATCGGGGCGTTCGAGGCCCAGTTCACCCCGCACGGCAGCGTCGGCGGCGGAGTCGTACTCGCGCACCACCTCGGCGATTCCCATGCCCTCGCCGCCCGCGGCACGGCTGACGGCGAAGTCCACTCGCAGCCGCACGGTTCGAACCAGCGTGGCGACCTTTACGGGCGTTGTGCTCTTGTCGGCGGGGTCCATGCGGAGAACGGTCCGCACGCCGCGCGTGTCGGTGATGGCAAGGTGCAGCGTGCCGCCGACGATGCCCGGCCCGTCCGCCACGGCGGGGAGAGTCTCCGTCAGTTCCCTGGTGAGTCCGTCGGTCATCAGCGAGGCCAGTTCGGGCGTTACCTTCACCGCCTGGGTGCCCTGCCCGGCGACGGCTTGCGGGGACTCGGCTAGGATGAACTGCCCGACCCTCAGGCCGGTGATGTCAGTCGGCAGCGGCAGCGCGGCCGGGAGCTTGTGGTGTACACTGACGACCGGAGGCGCGCATCCGGCGGCTGAAAAACAAACCGAAATGGCGGCGACGGCGAGGGCGGATGTGAGTTTTTGCATGGCCTTGTCCTTAAGTTTCCGGTTAAGTGAGTGCGTAAAGCCCGCGTTCGTGTAATGCTATGTCGCCCGACGAGCCTCTGCAACCATCGCTTTTGGGAATCTCTATTTGAGGGCCCAAAGCGGCGGTGGCGAAAAATAGCGCGGACATTGGATTTGAAACCCGGCCTTGAAGGTCATAGACTTAGCCAAATACACTACTTGGGGATGCGATATGAAACATGTTACGGTAATGGCGGTGTTTTTGGTTTCGGCATTGGTGCTCGGCGGATGCGGAGCACGCGACTTGATGCTGGGCACCAAGGGCGACTACCTGTTTACGGTCATGGATTCCGTGGCTGCACCCGGGGTCCAGACGCAGCTTCGCGTGCAGGTCCGCGGCGGGGATTTCCTGCGAGGCCAGCCCGGCCTGGCGGTACGGTTCTACCGGGACGGCAGGCTGTTCAAGGTGGCAGAGACGGGCACCAACGGCGCGGCCGTCGTAACCTTCACCCCGGATGCGCCGGGCGACTACGAGTTTGTCGTGCAGGTCGCGGCTGCCGGCTTGCGAGAGATGCCTCCCGACCCGGAGACGCTCCTTGTGACATGCAGGGCACCTGATGCGCCGATGGTCGTGGTGGACATGGACAAGACGGTCGTGGCGTCGGGGTTCGAGGCGGTTCTGCTCGGCACGGCCAAGCCCATGGCTGAATCGCAGCGCGTGCTGGCGCGTCTGGCGAGCGAGCGAAGCATCATATACCTGACGCACCGCCCGGACTACTTCGGCCCCAAGTCCAAACGCTGGCTGAAGGAAAACGGTTTTCCTCGCGGCCCGCTGCTGCTGAGCACGCTGGGCGGGTTCCTCAAGGGCAGCGAGACCTTCAAGGCCGGACGAATCGCCGAACTGCGAAAGACGTTCACCAAGATCGAGATCGGCATCGGCGACAAGATTTCCGACGGGCAGGCATACCTCGACAACGGAATGCGGGCGATCGTGATTCTGGACATTCCACCGGCGGGCAAGCCGAACCGCCTGGAAGACCTGAAGGAAATGGCGGAAAAACTCGACTCGCTCGGCGACAAGGCCCAGGTGGTGACCGGCTGGGACCAGGTCGAAAAGGCCCTCTTCGACGGGGCATCGTACCCGCCAAAAGCGGCGCGGAAACATCTGCTGGACATGGCCCAGGCGTCCTCGGCCCCGGCCAACTGAAACGACGACAACAGCGCGGAGGTGCGGCGTGAAACGTACACTGATAATGCTTGTGTTGGCCTCGACGGCGATGGCGGGGTGCGTCCCGAGCTATCCCCTGGGCAAGGGCGATCTCGATCGGTACTGGCTCCTGACGGACATGGCCACTGACTCCAGGCCCGTTGTCCCCAAGGCGGCAGAGGGGTTCCGCATGCCCACCAGGTGGGTTATCCGCCAGGACGCCAACACCGCCCGCGCCGAGGCAACCATAGACCGCGCAATGGCCCAGCTCCGCGAAGGCACCGACGAGATCGAGTTCTCCATCAGCGACGCGGATGCCGGAGTGATGTTGACAGTCCTGCAAGACATCCGCGCCGGCCTGGACCGGATCGAAGACGTCATCGACACGGCCGGGCGATCCAGCAAGAATCAGTGGGCAGCGGCCCTGGCGGCGGCGCTTGTCAAGGCCGAGGCCGTCAGCAGGCCCTTCATGACCGAACCGGGCGCAACCGAGCCGGACGCGCCCAAGGCAGCCAAGCCCTCGGGCGCGGCAGCCCAGCCGATGCTGCACATGATCACCATGTACCTCAACGAGCAGGCCCGCGGCGGCCTGCTCAGCGAGCTTTCGACCGCCGAGAAGGGTCGCCTCCGCGACGTGCTCGCCGGCGTGATGGTGCAAGTGGGCTTCGAGGTCGCGGGCAAGACGGCAACGGCGGAGGTTCGCCGCGAGATCGTCGAGATGATGCGAAACCGAGGCGACCTGCCGACCATCACGCTCCAAGCCGAGTTGGCCACCCGACTGACCGAGCGGATCGTCACCGCCCCACCCGCACGCGGCGACGGAAAGCAGCGAATGGTCCAGGCCACGCTCAAGTGGGGGCCGAAGGTCATCGGCCTTATGGAAGCTTTTCTCAGCCAATGGAACCGCATGGACAGCATCACGGTCGAGATGCTCGATCGCCAGGGCCGAACCGCCGTGGGCGCCACCATCGCCGTAAAACCGGGTCCGCCTGTCCGCATCGCCGATGTCGTCACCGGCATGCCGACAATCGTCTTAACGGGCACGACCCGCATCATCGCCCAACCAGACGCGACCGGCGCCGGCGAGACGGTTGTCGCGTTCGAGGCCGGCAAGCAAGGCGGGGCCGTGGAAATCCGCTACGAGGGCGCGATATACGCCATGGTCCGAGCGCTGGCTATCCCGCTGGCAAGCGGCCCGCTGCGGGAAATCCGCATGTCGAGCAGTTCGCCGATCGAAGGCGAGCAACTCGTCAACATCGCCGTCCTGTCCGAGGCCTCCAACGACAAGACCGACCCGCGCCGCATGATCGTAGTCCAGCACGCGACCGTCAAACGCCTCGTCCGCGAGGCCTTCGACATCCGCATGGTGACCGAGAAATCCGAGACCGCCGTCAACTACATCACCCCCACCAAACGATACACATACCTGAGGGAAAAGCAGCCCGCGAAGAAGTAACGCTGCCATGTAGCGATAATCTGCGCACATCCGCTGGAGCCGCAAATGAAACCCGCATTCCCGCACTTGGCCTTTTTCTGCACAATTTTCGTGTGCGCCGCGTTTGCCCAGGCCGCCGGAGCGGTCACCCCGCCTTCGGGCAAGGCGTGGAAGCGCCACAGGATCGACGATTCATCCCGCGGCGCCGATGGCACGAAGATTCTCGACGTCAACGGTGATGGACTGCTAGATGTCGTCACAGGATGGGAGGAAGGCGGGGTCGTCCGCATCTGCCTCCATCCTGGCTATCAAAAGGTCAGGGACAAATGGCAGGGCTTCACCATCGCCAGGGTCCCCAGCCTCGAAGACGCCGTCTTCGCAGACCTCGACGGCGACGACAGAATGGATGTCATCTCCGCGGCCGAGGGCGGCGCAAAGCGAATCTCCATACACTGGGCCCCGAAGAACCGAGACGACTACGCCGACGCCAACAAGTGGACCACCGCCGCCCTGGGGGCTTCGCTGGGCCAACGCTGGATGTTCATCGTCCCGATCCAACTCGACGGCAGGGATGGACTGGACTTCATCGCGGGGTCAAAAAACCGAGGCGCATCGGTAGGCTGGTTCCAGGCACCGCCGAATCCGCGTGATGCGAACTCGTGGAAGTATCACAAACTGCGCGACGCCGGCTGGATAATGTCCATCATCGCGACGGACATGAATGCCGACGGCAGGCCAGACATTCTCTTCTCTGACCGATACGGCAAGAACCGCGGCGTATTCTGGCTGGCAAACCCTGGCCCGGGCGGGTCCCAGGTCAAACCGTGGGCCGTGCATACCGTCGGCGCAACCGACAGGGAATGCCTGTTCCTCGACTACGCGGACCTCGACGGCGACGGGCGACGCGATGTCGTCACCACCGCCAAGCCGCGAGACCTCATCGTATTCCGCCGCAAGGATGCCCGCAGCGATACCTGGAAATCCAGCACCATCGCCCTGCCCGCCGGCACGGGCACGTCCAAGGCTGTCGCTATCGGCGATATCGACCTCGACGGCAGGTCCGACCTGGTCTTCTCCTGTGAGCACGCCAAGCCTTCCCTTTCCGGCGTGATGTGGATGTCCCGCACCGGCGCCGCTGCGGCCGGCAAATGGACCGCCCACAACGTGTCCGGACCCGCCGGCGTGAAGTTCGACCTGGTAGTCCTGCAAGACCTCGACAACGACGGCGACCTCGACATCCTCACCTGCGAAGAAATACAGAACCTGGGTGTCTTCTGGTACGAAAATCCCACCCGCGCCGATAGCGGCAGGCAAAGCTGCCAAGCCCCGCCGCCAGCCAAAGACCAACCGTGACGACGCAACTGTGTACCTGCGACAAGGCCGGTAACGCCCACAGAGCATCCATTTCGGGCCGGCTTGCATACGTCTCCGACGGCATGTCGGGTGTGCAGGCAAACCCGAACCTTGGCCTGCGTAGCTTCAGCGGAGCAGGCTCTCAGACTCTCACCGCCGAGAGCCGTTGCGGGCCTGCCTGCCGTAGTCCTGAGCTTGTCGAAGGACGAAGGCAGGTTAACAACGTCGTCCGAAAAGGGGTGCCCCGCTGTTAAACGCGGGGTATCGAACAGGTGCGCGCCGCCGGATAACTGCATTCGCGCATCTTCCGTGTCTGGCAGGTCAATAGGCCACCTTCTCAACCCCGAAGACCGTCAGTACCGCGTGGAAGAGCCTGCATATCACGAACCTAAGCGTGGCCTCATCTCCCGACGATCTCCTTGCGGCGCTTGAGGTCGATGCGGCGGTACTTGGTGTACCCGTACCCGAACGGGTGCGGCTTCATATTGTGCAGGTAGTCGTCGTGCAGCAGGTAGAATTGCGGCTCACTGAGCGTCAGGAGGGGGGCAGTCCTCGCAGACCATGTGAATCATCTGGGCATAGATCTTGCGCCGCTCAGGGGAATCGGGCATGACGCTGGCACGCCGGTAAAGCTTGTCGAACTCGGGGTTCGAGTAGTTCGAGTTGTTGGTGCCCCTGGCGATGTTGGGCGAGTAGAAGAGCTGAAGGAAGTTCTCCGCGTCCGGGTAGTCGGCGTGCCAAGCCCAAAGATTCAGGACCGACCCCCAGTTTTCCCCAGTCTACTCTTCTTTCACCGTCTTAAGGAATATATCCTTTGGCAGGTCATTGATTTCGCATCACTGCTGTCCAAAATAATCCCGGCATAGTTGATCGCCCGTCTTTTCGGGGGTGA
>CAZMBZ010000239.1:0-6579 GCA_964564285.1 uncultured Planctomycetaceae bacterium
GGGTGAGCCTTGTCGTATTCTGCCTTCAAGTGCCGGCTGGTGATATGGGTGTAGATCTGTGTGGTTGAGAGGTTCTCGTGGCCCAGCATTTCCTGCACGCTGCGCAGGTCGGCGCCGGCGTTTAGCATGTGCGTGGCGAAACTGTGCCGCAAAACGTGCGGGCTCATGTCAAGGTCGATGTCGGCCTCGAGGAGGTAGTGGTCGAACTTCCGTCGGATGGAGCGGTCGGTCAGGCGGTTGCCGAACCGATTGATGAACAGCGCCCCGCGAGGCTCGATGCCGAGTTCGGACTTGCGGAACTCGATGTACGAGTCGATGGCCATCAGTGCCTTTGCGCCCAGAGGCACAAGGCGTTCCTTGCGGCCCTTGCCGCGAATCCGCAGCACCTCGCCCAATTCGTCAAGGTCTTCGATATTGAGCCCCGTCAACTCGCTGATTCGCAGCCCGGCCGAGTATATGGTCTCCAGTATGGCCCGGTCGCGGGAGCCCAGGAGAGTGGTCGTGTCGGGGGTACTCAGCAGGGCGTCGATCTGCTGGATGTCGAGGAACTTCGGCAGCCGTCGGTCCTGGCGAGGTGTGCGGATCACGCTTACGGGTGAGGTTTCGACAGTTCCGACGCGGACAAGGTATTTGTAGAAGCTTCGCAACGATGCCAGCTTGCGGGCTACGGTGGCCTTGGAATAGCCGCTGTTTCGCATCATCGCCAGAAAGCCGCGAATGTCGAGCGGTTCGGTGTCGAGTATCGCCTGCTCGATAGGCCCGCAATCGAGTTCTTCTTCGTCTGGCAGGTTGTCGGCCGTCAGGTTCTCATCCGCCCCTGCGGCGAGGTATCGGGCAAATTGGACAAGGTCCGCTGAGTACGATCGGACGGTATGGGGGGAGAAGTTACGCTCGGCGTCGATGTAATCCAGGAACCTGCTGATAATTGGCAGATTTGGCAATGTCAGAAAACCTGCTCGTCGCTTGGGCTCAGTGTCTCGACGCAGTCGGCGGCTGTGTTCTGCGTTACCTGGAAGCTGAGAGTGGCCGCGTCGAGCCAATCGACAGGGCTATGGTCGTTCTCGGCGAGTTCCATGATCGCATCGAGCATTTGATCCTCGCATCCGGACCCGTAGCGGAAAACGTACTTGTGTCCGCCCTTTACGAGGCTGAGAGTTCGTGTCGTCATTTGTCGCGTCCTGCTTTATTGCCGTAAGTCATGCGGCAGCAACCGCGCATTTGCCGCTTCTGTTTTTGGTTATCGGACGATTGGCAGCAAAACTGGAGCAATAGTTTTCATACATTTTGCCTGGCGGGAGTGGCTGGAGAAGCCAGTGTCTGGTTGCGCTGGGGGGCTCGCCAGTGGCTTGGGCGAATAAGCCTGAAGGTCAGTATAAATCGGAGGAACCCGTGAAGTCTCGACGGCGGGTTTGAATATGGTATACTCTCGGGCTGGTCGTAGCTGGAAGGCAGAGTAATGGCTGAATCACCGAGCGATAGAAATCAGGACGAACCCGCCTCGCCGGATGGCGACGGGAGCGATGGCGGCGAAGAACGCCCCGAGCGCGACGAGTCCGGTTTGGCTGCGCCCGGTGGATCCGAGGCCGACTCGGACGAGTCCGCCCGCCCTGCCGGGGACGATTCTGATCGCGACGAGTACGGCCAGTACGAGGAGGATTGGCAAGAGTCCGAGAGCCAGGACGAGCAATCTGACGAGGACTACTGGCCTGGCCAGGAGGACGACGAGTACCAGGACGACTACGATTACGGCCAGGATGACGAAGACGACAATCCCGACGAAGACGAGGATGATTACGAGTACGAGGACGACGAGTACGAAGACGAGGAAGATGATGATGAGGAGGATGATGAGGAGGAGGACGGCGAGCGGAAGATGACGCTCATCGAGCACCTCGATGAGCTTCGTTCGCGGATTATTCGAGCGCTGCTGGGCCTGTTTATAGGTATGGTCATCGCTCTGATATTGAGCCAACCTGCCATTCAGATTATCAATGGTCCCTTCGAAGAAGCTGTAGGCAAGAAGCTTACCACCACCAAGATGATGGATCCGTTCACGATGTACTTGCGGATATCCCTGTACATGGGTCTTATGATCTCCTCGCCGTGGATCATCTACCAGATATGGATGTTTATCGCGGCAGGGCTTTACAAGCACGAAAGAAAGTACGTCGTCTACGCCGTGCCGTTTTCGGTCACCCTGTTCATTGGCGGTGCCGCGTTCTTCTTGTTTTACATAAGCCGCATGCTTCTGGGGGCCTTCAACGTTTTCAACCAGTGGATGGACGTCGACATGATCGTGACGATGAACAGTAACGTCACTTTTATGACTAATATGATGATGGTTTTCGGCTTTTGCTTCCAGATGCCTATCGCTGTGCTGCTGCTGGGCAAGATGGGCCTGGTGACCGTCAAATCGCTCGGCCGGTATCGCAAGTACGTCATCGTGGGCATCCTGATCCTGGCGGCTTTCGTTACCTCGCCTAGTCCGCTGGACCAGCTTGCCTTGGCCATTCCGATGTGGCTGCTCTTCGAACTCGGAGTGCTACTGGTGTACTTCCTGGTCGAACGCAAACGCCGCGCCGAAGACGCCGCGATGGGCTATACCGACCTTGACGAGGACTGATAGGGCGGTGGCGGTGCAAGAAAGGCCCTCGGGCTATCGGCAATGAACGCTGAGCCTATGCTCGTCGAAGTGGGATGAGCTTCCTGGGACTACTGGGACGAGGTTTCGGTGCCGATGAGCCGTCGTCGCAGGGCTTCGTATCGCCTGGCCGACGCAGGCGAGTTTGCGGGCATTTCGAGGGTGCCGACAAAGAGCCCCGCCGCCCAGTCGCACAGGCTGACTCGCCAGGCGGCTTTCGCCCCGGCCCGGCTGTACGCGTCCCGCGCTTCGTCAACCCGCCCGGCGTTCAGTAGCAGATCGCCCAGCAAAGTTTCTGCCTCCGGTGTTCGCGATCCGCCGACCAGTTCCGCGATGGCCTGGTCGGCCAGGCCGACCGATGGCGAGGCAAGTTGCCGAATTCGCGAGATGCCCTTGGCTGGCAGGTCCGAAGCCCGTTGCCGGCTGATACCCACCAGCGCTTCCAGTCGGTCGTGGATGCCCTTCCACGTCGCGAGTTTGTCGGCCGGCAGGTCGGATGGAGCATTGCTGAGCATGTCCTTGGCTGCTACCGCGGCCGCGTCGAGTCGGCGGGCGCGAACCAGCGCATCCACGTGCTGTTCGGCGAACGCACGGACATCCTCGTTATCCAGGCGGCGCAGGTCGAGTTGTCGGTAAAGGTAAAGCGCACGGGCTGAGCAGAAGTCGATCGGTGCGGTCTCGCCGGGCGTGATGTCCTCGATAATCGCCTGTTGCTGGTAGGCCTGCGCGAGCATTCCTAGCGTCGTGGTCCGGCGCGAGATGCCCTCGGCGAGGGCGGCTTCGAGGTATCGCACGGCAAGTGGGCCTGCCCGGGATCGCAAACGGTCATGAGGCTCGACCCCGACGGCGGGGGGACGCCACGCCAGCCAGAGCATCGTTGCTCCGATGGGATAGTATCGCGACGGTGGATTCTGTCGCCACCAATGTCGCACGTTGGCGGGCAGGCCTTCGATATCGCCTCGGTTTGTCAGCGGGCGGTCGAAGTCTGCCAGGTTGTCGCCCGGTGGCAATTCGTCGCCGAAGCGGTCCGGATAGTCGGCGCGGGCGAAACATACGCCGGTTTCATCGACGCGGAACACGCGATATCGCCCGCTTCTCGCCATGGCAGTGACGGCCCGGCGAGACTCGCCGCGAACGTAAATGAATCGGACCGTGGGAGGCAGTTCTACGATGGAGGCCGAGCCCGTCTCCCGCAGCGCCTCGGCGATACGACCCTGGCTTTTGAAGCGTTCGAGCGTGTGCGCCTCGAGTCTGCCATCCATCCAGAGCTTTCGTGGTCGGCTGTGATATATGAACGTCCCGGCGTCGCCCCAGTTGTCGCAGAGGATATCGCCGCGGGCTTCGAGCGAGCCAAGGCGCGAGGCTATGTCGATCGGAAAGTAAGGCTGATACAGTCCGGTCCCGAATCGCCGGTCGAAGCCGCGAAGTCTGAACAGCAGTTCGGTGGCGCATCCGCCCGCGACCGCCATCGCCAGGGCGATGGCGGCGACATTGGCAGCGCCGGCCAGGGACCGTGCGCGACTTGCGGCAAAAAACCTTCGGATCACCTGTCCACCGTGGATGGTCAGGAGGTACCCGCAGACGGGTGCGGTCAATGCGACGTTGCGGCGTGCCATTATCGCCAGGACCCCGAAGGCCGCCAGCCATAGCAGGTGTGCCATCGGCACGCGGCGGGAATTCAGAACGCACGCGATGACGGTCGGCACCAGCAATGCCATCGCGATGTAGAGGAAGTAACCAGACTGCCACGTGGGGATGAACTCCAGCACGCCGTAGGTGAACGCCTCGGTCTCGCCGGAGATGCGTGTCCAGAGCAGCAATGGCTGGATCGCGGCCTGGATTGGCCAGGGCGTCACGAAGCACACCGCCGAGGCCGCCAGCATGGGCCACATCGCCCGCCGGGTCGCCAGGTTGCCTCCCATTGCGCGACCCAGTGCGCGGTCGATGGCCGTCCCGGCCAGCGCGGACCAGAACACTGCCGGGCCCAGGATGTACATACCGTGCATGTTCGCCCATGGCAGCATCATCGCGGGCAGCAGCCAGAGCCGCCTCGCCGCCGCGCCGCGCCGGACGGACTCGACAAGCGCGATCGTAGCGGTCAGGAAGAAAAGCGTGAACGCCTCGGGCCGAACCCGCATGCGGCTCTCCAGCACCACCACCGCCAGCAGCCCGGCCAAGATGATCCACGCCACCGGCGCCTCCCGCCGACACGCCAAGGCGAGAACGACAATCGTCGCTATCGCCAGGATCGTCTTGAGCCCCACCAACCCCGCGAAGCCGCCCACGGCGTGAAGGGCGGAGATTATCACCTGGAACAGCCAGTGGACGTTGACCCACTGGCCCATGGGCTCAATACTGAACGGGTCCGTCCCAAGCACCCGCCCGTGAGCGAGCATCCAGTCCCCCGACGCCAGGTGCCAGAAGATGTCGTAGTTGAAGAGTTCAGTAAACACCGCCGCCCCGGCCGCGACAGCCAGCGCGACAACGGCAGCGACAACCCACCCGCGCCGCGGCTCATCCGTCGGCGGGGAGGTCGGCTCGGGTTTTGACTGGCCTTTGGACATGCGAGCTATAAAAAACACACCTGCCGGCTTTTGCCCGACAGGTGCGTGGATGATGATTCAGCGTGCGGTCGGGTCAGTTGCCCTTGCGGCGTTTCTGGACGTCCAGCTCCAACTCGCCGAACTGCTCTTCGTGGCGGCGGATCAGTTGGCTGAGCGTGATGGCCAGACGCTTGGCGGAGTAGTAGTTCATCACCACCCGCTGGTTGACCTTGAAGAGGATCTGCGGGTTGGCGTCGGGCTTGGCTGGGGGAGTGACAACGTTGAGGCCGAAGTCGAGGATGGCTTCCTCGGCCGTGCCGTTCGTGCGGAAGGCGTTGGCATAGGTCGTCCCCATGGCGGTCTCGTCGACGCGGAGTTGCACCTGTTGCTGGCCTGTCTGCTCGCGGGCTTGCTCCTCGATGTGACTTTCGGGAGGTGTGTTTTCATTTTCGTTTACCATGTGTTGCTCCTTTAAGGTCAGTATGAGTGAGTCTTGTGGCTTTCGCCCCGACCATCGCGAGGACATTCCCCCTCGTGACGGTTCACCAAGTGTACACGACAATTCCCAAGATATCGAGGTTTTCTGACGCGGACGTGCAGACATTCGGGTCGCTCGCAGCAAGGTCAGCTTTCTAAACGGGCTGCTTAAACTGCGCAGTCTGTCGCTGGGGGCTATGTACGGCAGTGGGCGTATGCTCTTGGCGGTTCGGCTTTTGCCAGCACGGCCAGCGTTACCCGGTCGGCCCCGGCGTCGAGCAGTGTTCGCGTGGCCTCGTCGGCGGTTGCGCCGGTGGTGGTGACGTCGTCGACCAGCAGCACCCGTGCCCCGGCGATGGTGCCGGGCGAGCGGACGGCGAACGCTCCGCGTACGTTCGTCAGCCGACGGGTGCGGGGCAGGTGGACCTGCGGCGGGGTGTTGCGGATGCGGACGAGCTCGCAGCCAAGCGGCAGGTTCAGTTCTCGCGCCAGGCCCTTGGCGATGGCGCGGGCGTGGTCGAAGCCGCGCCCCAGACGGCGCAGCCAGTGCATGGGAACCGGCAGGACGACGTCGGGTCGGTCGGCCCCGCCGCCTTCATCGCTGGCGGCCTGGATGCGCTGGGCCAGCAGGTGCGTAAGGCGGCCTCGAAGGCGCAGGTGCCGGCGGTACTTCAGGTCGCGTATGGTTTGTCGAAGGCAGCCGGTGTACGGACCCAACCTGTGTACGCGGGAAAAACGCGGCAAGGTGTGTTGGCACTGTCCGCAGCCATCGAATCGGGCGGGTATATTCGGCCCCAGCGACCCGCCGCAACGCGGGCAACTCGAAGCGGACACCAGCGCGAGCAGCTCGATGCGGCATTGTTGGCAGAGGCCGTGATCAAGCGGGAGGTTTCGCCCGCATGCCGCGCACACGGCCGG
>CAZMBZ010000239.1:6679-8451 GCA_964564285.1 uncultured Planctomycetaceae bacterium
TATTCCTCTTGAGTCTGGGCGATTTCGGCGATTTCTTTCATTCGGTCGGCAATGGGGAGGTGCTGGGTGCAACGGGCTTCGCACTGGCCACAGGCGATGCACTCGGCGGCCTGGTCGGCGGACTCGCTCCAATGCCACTTCAGGCGGTTGAGCACGTGTTTGGGGTCATCGCCCTGGAGCATGCGATGGTTGTAGGCGTCCATCATTGCCGGGATGTTGATGCCCTTGGGGCACGGCAGGCAGTAGCCGCAGCCCGTGCAGAAACCGTCGAAGGACTCGCCGATGCGATCCCTGACGGCCTGGACATGTTCGGTGTCATACGGCTTGAAGTTTTCCACGGCCGCACACGCCTGGTCCACGTGGTCGGTGGTCGTAAAGCCGACAAGGGCGGTGGATATTTCCGGCTGGGATACGTTGAATCGCAGCGCGGCGGCGACGACGGATTTGTCGGCCTGGCCTTTGATGAAGTCGAATCGCTCGGGGAATTGCGGAATGAGCCCGCCGCCGAGCGGATTCATTGTGGCCACGCCCAGCCCAAGCCGGCCTGCGGTGCGGATGGCGTGCTCGCGGAATGGGAAGTTTATCGCGCAATAGCCGAGCGTTACGCCCTCGAAGCAGCCCTCTTCGAGTACGGAGCTGAGCTGTTCGCCCGGCAAGTGCGACGAGACCACGACGTGCTCGACGAGGCCTTCTTCCTTTGCCTTCAGCAGGGCCTTGACGGCGCCGCCGTCCTTTCGCTGCTGCCACTGCTCGGGCTTGACCAGGCACCATATGTGGAAGAAGGTGATTCGCTCGAGCCCCAATCGCTTCAGCGTACGTTCGAGGCTGGACCGCAGTGTATCGCCGTCCGGGCTCATGCACTTGCTGGAGGAGTAGAAAGTGCCAGGCTTCATCTGGGCGAAGGCTGCGCCCATGATTTCTTCGCTCTTGTCGGCGCAGTAACCGGGGGCGGTGTCGAAGTAATTCACGCCCTTGCGGTATGCGTGCATGACCACCTCGGCCGAACCGTCGATGTCCTGCGGGTCGGCGAAACGCATCCCGCCGAAACTTATCGCGGAAACTTCCTTACCTGTCTTGCCGTATGGTTTGTACCACATTGTCGCAGAGCCTCTCGTATTCAATAGGACGCGCCGATTGCCCGCCGACTTCCGAGAACGCTCGATGGCATCGCGGGCGGGTATCGTAATTTTTTGCCGCATCATCGGCGGGTCACATCATACTATGAGCGTTCAGCCGACGGAATCAACTTTCTCCTTACATGTCAGTACCTGTATCTTGGTATGTGGCACGGACCCGGGCCAGTTTTGGATCTTGGCGTCTTGTGAGGGGTGGGTGCCAATTCTCTAATATTTGCGTTGACGCCCGGGGCATGTTGTGCCAATGATTTAGCTACATGCTGGGAACCGCCACGGGGCCCCGGCGTCTAATCGGCTGAAAGGGGTACTTATGACGACTAGGCCAGAGTCGCAGCTCAGCCGCCGCAAGCGGCAGATCATGGACATCATCTACGCCAGCGGCTGCAAGGCATCCAACTACGCCCAGCACCTGCTGGAAGTCGTCCGGTCGTTGCACTCGGTCCGCTGCCTGTCTCCGGTGGACGTGGCCATGGCCCGCAAGAGCCAGCTCGATCGCCGGAGGCTGGCCATCCTCGACGGCCGCCGCAATCGCCGCGCCATCACCCGCCTGAGCGTGGTCCTCGCCGCCGCGATCCTGGCCATTGCCACCGTCGTGTCCCTGGTGGCCATGAAAGCCACCGCGCCGGAGGCCAAGCC
>CAZMBZ010000240.1:0-8443 GCA_964564285.1 uncultured Planctomycetaceae bacterium
GTGGATGTGTCGGAATCCACCGTAATGGCGTTGAAGCTGCCCGCGCAGGCGGGTACCAGGGCCTTGCGGAGGTTCGTCGGCGAGATGGCGGCATCGGTGGTTATCAGCGAGATCATCGTAGCCATTGACGGGGCGATCATGCCAGAGCCCTTGACGATGCCCGCGACCGTGACCGTCCTGCCGGCGATGGTTGTCTGCACGACGGCGGACTTCTCGCGAGTGTCCGTCGTCATCATGCCGCGAAGCACGGCTGAGTCATGACGCAAGCCGAGTCGGCTCCCTGCCGCGGCGATTCCCTTGCGGACCTTGGCCATCGGAAGGCGCTGCCCGATGATGCCGGTCGATGCGACCAGGACCTTCTCGGCGTGGCATCCCAGCAGCTTGCCCGTCTGCCTTGCCATGGCCTCGGCGTCGGCCATGCCGCGTCGGCCCGTGCAGACGTTGGAGCATCCGCTGTTCACGACGATGCCGCGTGCCTTGCCCGCGCCGCGAGGGAGGATCCGCCGCAGCCAGAGCACCGGCGCGCCGACGACCTGGTTGGTGGTCGTCATTATCGCCACCGACGCATCAGTCTCGCAAGCGAGGATGGTCAGGTCTTCCTGGTCGGTGGACTTGATCCCGCAATGAACCGCACCCGCCAAAAAACCGCCGGGCAACGTGATGTGACGAACTCTGCTCATGTGCCTCACTCCAAGACAGCTCTTAGCCTTTTTTCAAGCTAGAAAAGCCCGGCCGTCTCTTCCTGGCCGAACATCAGGTTCATGTTCTGCACAGCTTGGCCACTGGCGCCCTTGATAAGATTGTCCAGAGCGCTGAACAGCACGACCCGGCCCTTGGCGACCCGGACGGCGATGTCGCAGAAGTTGGTGTAGGCCGTGTACTTCGTCGCGGGCAGCACGTCGGTGCGAACGCGGACGAAGGGCTTGTCGGCGTAGGCTGCCTGGAGGCATTCGGTAAGCTGGGCCTCGGTCACGTCGCCGGTGGGACGGGCATAGATGCTGCACAGCATGCCGCGGTCCATGGGGCACAGGTGCGGCTGAAACAGCAATTCGACGGCCTGTCCGGTGAGGTCCGAGAGCGTTTGCTCCATTTCCGGCATGTGACGGTGATTGCCCACGCCGTATGGTCCGAAGTTCTCGTTGCAGTCGGGGAAGTGGCTTTTTGGGTTCGGCTTTCGGCCGGCGCCCGAGACTCCACTGATGGCGTTGGAGATTATGCCCGTCGGCTCGACGAGGCCAGCCTTGATAACCGGCGCCAGCGCCAGGGCGGTGCAGGTGGGGTAGCAGCCTGGGTTGGCTATCAGCCGGGCGGCGGAAATCTGCTCGGCGAAGTATTCCGGCAGGCCGTAGACGGCCTCGGCGAGGTGTTCGGGATCGGTGTGGGGGCAGTACCATTTTTCGTACTCGGCCGCGTCGCGGATGCGGTAGTCGGCTGACCAGTCGATAACCCTCAGTCCGACGTCCAGCAGGGTTGGCACGTAGCTCATGGCGACCTTGTGGGGCACGCAGAGCATTGCGACATCGGCGCCCATATCCTTGAGTCGCGCCGGCTCGAAGAGTTCCTGATCGAGCATGCAGAGCTTGGACAGGTGGGGGTAGAAGCCCTCCATGGGCCCGAGTTCGCTCTTGGGCCCGAATACTCCGACAAGCTCGGCGCGGGGGTGCCTGGCGAGGATCTTGATGACCTCGAATCCGGTATAGCCGCTGCCGCCGACTAGGACGACGCGGATTTGTTTACCGAAAGTATCACTGCTGCTGACGTTTTGATCTGTATTGGACATTGCGTTGGGATCTCCCATGAAAGCCTGAAACCCGCGACGGCGGGCCGGGACGAAAAACGGCCCCAGCGCTTTTCGAAGCGCCGGGGCCGGTGTGCTTGGTTCGAAAAGTCGCTTAACGCTTGGAGAACTGGAAGCGAGCTCGTGCGCCACGCTGTCCGGGCTTCTTACGCTCTTTCATACGGGCGTCGCGGGTCATCATGCCTTGATCGCGAAGGGCCTGGTCGACCTCTGGCGCGGCCTTGGACAGTGCTCGGGCAAGGCCCATCACCACGGCACCGGCCTGGCCACCGTAGCCACCGCCGCCCACGTTGACGAACACGTCCCAGCTCTTGAGCATATTGGCTGCCTCGAGCGGGGTGAGGATTGCCTGGCGGTGCGCTTCGTGTACGAAGTACGTCGTCGCGTCACGTTTGTTGATCGTGAACTTGCCGGTGCCCGGACGAATGCGGACGCGAGCCACGGACGACTTGCGCCGACCTGTGCCCCATACGTATTGCTTGCCCGACGTCAACGCCGGAGCGGGCTTGCTTTCAGCCTCTGGCTCGGGTGCTTCAGCAGCCACGGGCTCAGGAGTCTCCGCCTTGGGGGCTTCAGGGGGCTCGGCCTTGGGGGCCTCAGCCGCGGGGGCTTTGGGAGCCTCGGCCTTGGGGGCTTTGGGAGCCTCAGCCGCGGGGGCCTTGGAAGCCTTGGCCTTTGGAGCCTTGGGGGCCTCAGTCGCGGGGGCTTTGGGAGCCTCGGCCTTTGGAGCCTTGGGGGCCTCAGCCGCGGGGGCTTTGGGAGCCTCGGCCTTGGGGGCTTTGGGGGCCTCAGCCGCGGGGGCCTTTGGAGCCTTGGGCACCTCGGCGGGTTCTACTTTCGACTCTTCCTGCGGGGCGTTTGCTTGATCTTCTGCCATCGATGATATTTCCTAAACGTTCTTCTCGTCGGAGGCCGTCAAATATCGAGATTCTCGGGCTTTTGCGCCTGGTGGGGATGCTCGCTGCCGGCGTAGACCTTCAGCTTGCTGAGCATCGCCGTGCCCAGCTTATTCTTTGGCAGCATTCGCCGAACCGCCTCGCTGATGACCTTCTCGGGCTTCTTGTCCATCATCTCACCCAGCGTGGTTTCCTTCTGACCGCCGGGATAGCCGCTGAACCGCTGGTAGGTCCGCTGCGCAAGCTTGTTGTTGCCCGTAAATCGAACCTTCGACGCGTTCACCACCACAACAAACTCGCCCGTATCAACGTGAGGAGTGTATTGCGGGCGGTGCTTGCCCATCAGGATCATCGCGATTCGAGTCGCCACACGGCCTAGCACTTTGTCGGTCACGTCCACGACGTACCACTTCTGCTCGACCTGGCCCTGCTTCGCCATAAACGTCTTCATGTTGACATTCACCCGTCTACTCCGTCTGCTGTCCGCACTGAAACCGCTGTTAAAGAGCCGCACATTATGACACAAGCGCCGCCGGTGTCAACAGCATATTCCGCCGTAAAGGTCGGAAAATTCCGGGCGGGGGTTCTCGCGGATCCCGACAACGTGGTACCTGGGAGAAATCTCCGGGAGAAAACCGCCGAGAAAACGCCCGTTGAAACTCCCATGACCAACCCACCTGCCGCAATATCGGATACATAAAGCCGAAATTTCTTGCGTAGACTGAAGGGTTTTTCCGAAAGTACATTCATAGCAAGACCCGGCAATTAGTGGGCAGGATTTGGCTTTGTCCTGCGACTTGGGCGGTTTGGGGCAATACTCCATTTATGTCCTGGCCAGCCAGATATGCCCGGATTCCCAGGGCTCGGGCGGCTCATCGGTTCGGGATCTTGGCCAGTCGCTTGCGGGCCTTGACTCCCCAGTCGGTGTCACCGTAATTGTCGACGATTTTGGTGAGGTACTCGCGAGCTTTTTTGTACATCCCCAGATTGACGTAGTGGTCCGCCAGGGACATCCATCCTTTGCAGTCCGATTCCGCCTGAGAGTTCTTGATGGTCGCCTGGATCGTATCGTCGGACTTCAGCGAATCGAGGGTCGCCTTGACCTTCGCGAAACGCGACGCCTTGGGGAATCGCCCAACGTATTGCTCATAAAGTCCGATCGCCAGAGCGTAGTCCTTCCTGTCTTTGGCCGCGACGCACCGGACTTCGAAGGAGTCGGCCTCGGCGTCGACGATCGACTGGCCGATCGCGGGATCGTCTTGCAGAGCCTTGAGTCGCTCAGCCGCCTTCTTGGCGATGTCCGTCCCGGGCTTGGCGACGGCCAATTTGCGCAGTATCGTGGCGGCTTTGACGTATTGCTTTTCGGCGATCAGTTTTTCGGCCTCGGCCAGCGCGGAGGCGTCTCTGGAATCGCCGCTCGCCTGCGGATTTGTCCCATTCTCAGAGAGCGGTTTGTTCGCGGAACCGCTTGGCGAATCCGCTCCCGTTATCTGAAGACGTCGATTCTTGACGCTGAGAATGAGCGCCGCGGTCGCCGATGGAAGATTGCGAGTCGCATAGACATGGTCGGTCGAGGCGTAATCGTTTCCGGGCATAACCACGAAACCATTGTCGTGCGTTTGGGCCATAATGAACCACCATTTGATCTGGTCCATGTAGGCGCGGAATCTTTTTTTCTCGGCTCTGGCGGCACCGAGCGAGCCCCACATCGTGCCCATCAGCGTTGAAGCGTGCCCCCTGAGAATGTCATTCGGGCTGCTGGCACAGGCATTGGCGTGATGGTCGCCGATGTATTTCCACGACTTCCTGGAAGCGCTGCCGATTAGATGAGCCAACGCCCCCTGGCCCGCCCGGCCATAGTGGCCGATCGGCTTGCCGGTGATATTGAACGGTCCTTTCGGTTCAGGATGGGTCATATTGCGAATCACCAATCGCGTCGCGCCGCCTCTCTGGTAAACGATGTTGGTGTCGGCCTCAGCCTTGACCCACCTGGTATCGAGCGAGGTCATCCCGGCACGCTTTTCATTCTTGTCGGGCCAGGTGATGGTGTACTCGCCGATATCCTTCATGCCGGTCGGGCAGATGTACCCGATGCCGTGCTTGCTGTGGGCGGGTGACTTTTTAGGATCCTTGAGTTCGATGATGGCGTAATCCCAACTCTTGAACCCGTAACCGATCTCGCCGCCAGGGCTCCATGAATGCAGGTAGGCCTGGTGAAGCCTGTTGTGGGCACGGGTGGAATTGGGCAATCCAGCCTGCTCGAAAATGCTCATTGCGATCATGGCCATGCCACCGGGCTGGGACATCGCGCCGTAGCCTTTGGGGCCGCCGGCGGCGATGCGATTCTGAATGAACGGAAACGGCTTGTGCGAGAAACTCCCCGCGCGATAGTCCATACCCAACTCGTAAGCTCTGACCAGCGAAGCCACCGCCGGGATCAACGATCGGTCTTTGGTCAGCATGTAGTACTCGCCCATCACGATGCCGTCATAGCCCCAACCCCAGGTTGGAAACCCGCCCCCGTTGTCGGGGCTGTAACGCTTCTGGCGGTACCCGGACACGATGTGCTGGACCAACGGCCAGTACTTTTTTTCGCCGCTGGCCATCAAGGCCAGGACGCATGTCGAATGGGTGTGAACGTTTTTGAGAAACCTCCCATCCCGCTTGTATTCGCCAACCAGGAAGTCGCAGAGTGATGTAATGAGTTTGTCTGAGCGCGGGCAGTCGAACGGATACGTGGGCGAGAACCGCCCAACAGGCTTGATCTGCAACGTGACGGTCTTCTTCTTGGCTTTGTCGCCGCCCGGCCAGACTATCAAATCCAGCTTGCCGTCCTTGCCCTGGCTGTCTTCGATCAACTGGGCCATCCCGGTCATCGGGCCTTGCCACGAAGGATCGCGACGCCCGAACTTGTGAGGCACAGTCATGATCTTCCCGTTGGCGCCGACCACGATGTCGCCTGCTTTGATCTTTCCCGCAGCCGGCGAGTTGTCGAAGACAAACTTGATGGTGAAGTAGGCCGGGTGCTCGTGGGTGATCCTGGCACGCAATCCGGTCGGGCCGACGTTCAGGAACCAGCCCTGCCCAAGTTTCTCCGCGATGGCCCGGTCGTGCCAGCCATGCAACTTGAGGTTCCACGGATAGCCATCCTTTTTCTCATACACAGCCAATGCGATGCTTTGTGTGAAGCATATTGCCAAGAGCAAGACGGCAGTGCGAACCGCTTGTCGATTCGACCAATTGATTAGTAGGTTATTCATGGGTTACGCCTCTTGTAAACCTTGCGGCAATTCCCGACCCGTGTTTTCCCATTTGGGACGATCTTGGAAACGACCCAAACTCGACGTGCTGTGATTACAACCGACCGCGAGCCCTGGGAAAAGGGAGCGGGGGTCAGCGGACCAGGTCGCCCAGGCCCTCGACTTCTATCTTGGTACCGGAGTTGTAGGTGACGAACCGCCCGGCCTGGGCGATGGCGCAGGCACGGTGGCGCGCGCTGATGAGGTTGCGATGATGCCCCGCGTCTGCACGCCACGACCAGATCGCCTCCTTGCCGCTGCCACCGGCGATATTCTCCGAACTGCCCCAGAGGTAACCTTGCTCGCGGAGCCGGATGCTGAACGAACTCTTGTCCTTCTCCGGCCTGGTGTGAGTCATCTGGTTGTGTCGGTTCTGCCACTGGCTGTGTTCCGAAGATGCCGCGTAGATCTTCGGGTTGGTCATCAGCGGACACAAATCCAGGCTCAGGCGGTAGAGGTTCAGCAAATAGACGGCCTCCTGCTCCGATCGCGTCCAATCGCCGCGTCTTTTTGCGCCGCGAACGAGAACGCACCGCCGCACAAGCAAGTCGAACAGCCGCCCGTCGGCCTCCTCGCTCGGCCGAAGCTGGGCTGCCTGGGCGTACTCCCCCGCGAACAACGCTCCTGCCGCCAGCGCCAGCGCGGGAATGTTCCCGTCTGCCTGGGGCTTCGCCGCCGCAGTGCTGACCGGTGGGGGATCGATCTCTTCGATCGGCACGCCAGTCTGCCGGGCCATCTCGGCCGTCTTGTGGTAGGCCTCCTCCGCGGCCTTCAACGCCTTCACCCGATCGGCCAGATTCGCGCCGACCTTCGCCCAAGCCACTCCCGGATCGACGATGTTGTACGTCAGCACCCGTAGCGGCTTGCCTGAGTCGCGAAGCTTATCCGCCAGGTACGCCTTGCCCAATCCACCTCCCCCCGGACGCTTGAACGGCAGCGAATAGCCGAACAACCCCAGCAGCTTCGTCTCGGCCTGGTTGAACCGCCCGATGGCGACTTCGATACGACCTTCCAGCGGGATCTGTCCCTTCTGGTAATCCCGCCCGGGCGACCACCCGGTGTGGGCCTTGGCGGACACCGGGTACTCCTTGTCGTCGAAGGCGAATCGCAAAACCTCCGCGGCAGCCTTGGCGTGAAGGTCGAGCGCCTCGGTTACCACCTTGCGGCGTGCGGGGTTTTGGAGCAATCTCGTCGTCGCAGCCAGGTGCCGCCGGGCGCTGTCGCGCTGCCCGCGTCGCTGCGCGACCAGGCCAGCCAGCGTGCCCAAAGCCTGTTTCTTTGCCGGCTCGCCCGCCGCCAGCAACTCCTCCAGTGCCGCCCGGGCTTGGTCCAAATCCGTACCCCGCACCTGCATCACCAGCCGGGAAACCTCCACCGAAGTCGCCGCCATTGCCGCCCCGGCCGACAGTACGATCAAACCCGCTCCTATCCAGACCACCAACCGCCAGTACCGCATTCGCACATTCCTTCTGGGCTCATCTTTCCCTGACCCCCTACGCCGCTACCTTACAATCGCTCTTGACGCGACCATCGCGGGGCCTCCACGTCAATCTTTCCCATTTGCGTCGAGCCTGAAAACGACTCAAGCTCGAAGCATCGCGATTATAACCGATCGCGGTCTCGGGGACATTCCCAGTTCTTCCAGAACCGCCGTTATTCCCAGCCCCACGCTCCTGTAAATGAATCTCGCGGAGCGTGCGGGGCATTGGCGTCGGCGAAAGTGCCGGGATAAACCGGCTTGGGATAAGGCGCCTGCATGCCGGAAGGCAGGTCCGACATCAACAGTTTCGCGTGTCGATCCTGCGGGGACAGGGAGAAGGCAATTGTCGAGGCCGCTATCTAAGCGGCCTCAGGTAAGTCTTGTTGGTTTCCTGCTGGTCTCCGGTCCGCCTGCTGGCGTCGGCCAGCATTGACGATGCTTCGGCATCGCCTGCTTCGGCCTCCTTGGCAGTCGAACCGGATCCTGCGCAGGAATTCCAACGAACTTATCTGAAACCGCTTACCCAGGCCCTGACGGACGCTGAGGAGTCGAAGAACCTGTGCATGCGCAGACATCCCAAGCGCGAGAACCGGGAGATCCTGTTGGCATTCACCGGGCGGCGAACCAATGCCCAGTGGAACGGCTGGGAAACGCCTCAGGCGGTAATGCCGACATGAACGCCAACAGGAAGTCATATGAGTCCAGAGTACCTGCGACGCCGGTGAACAACGGTGCGGCTAAAGCACACGCGGAATCGGTTCGGGAGGGGAATCGGTTTGGGAAAGGAACTCAGCCAAGAAGTTGGAGCATGCTTCCGACAAAAGCGCCCGGAAGCATGAACGAGGTCCGAGTTGCCTTGGCTGCCGCGAAACAACGCGAGCCGGTACAGGCGATTCTGTACCGGCTCGCAAAGCATGACCCCACGGAGACTCGAACTCCGGTTGCCGGGATGAAAACCCGGTGTCCTAGG
>CAZMBZ010000241.1:0-8413 GCA_964564285.1 uncultured Planctomycetaceae bacterium
CAAGTGACGCCCACATGTTTCAGCAGGGATTCAGGGGATGAAGACAAAGCTGTTGCGCACGGATGAATGCCGATAAAGACAGGCATCAGGATGTTCTGTTTCCTATCCGCGTTTATTCGCGTTCATCTTTGCTGTCTTTTATGCTTCTTCTTTATCCCCTGCATCCCTGCCGGCAGCTTTGCGCCGCCGGCGCCATTGAAGCAGGCTGAGGTAGCCTATCGCGGCCGCGACTGAGAGGATCGGCTCTACCGGCACGCGGAAGCGCGGATGGTTGGCTGGGCCAGGCAGCAGGCATGCCGTCAGCACCAGCAGCAGGCACAGCCAGCCCCCCGCCATCATCGTCCTGCCCCGCAGCCGCCACAGGCCGCACAGAATTACGCCCACGTAGCGGACCAGCAGCAATCCCACCATCACCCCGGCCAGGACCATCGCCATCGTGTCGCCGCCGAAGTAGTGCCTCGCCGCCGCGACCAGTCCCTGCCGGTGCAGCACGTCCAGCGTGCCCTTGCCGCCCGAGGTGTAGCCCATCACCTCCAGCGCATCCGTCGCACCCGGCAGCCAGAACGCCACATCGCCTCGCAGGTGAATGCCCGCGTACTGCCATGGGTGGGCGAAGATGATTTCGCGCGCCTTGGCCCAGCGATACCGAGCCAGTCCGCCCGACGTGAGGAAACATGGGGCAGTGCTCAATTCAGGCCGGGTGGCGATGTCCCAGAGGCAGTGGTCCCAGCCTTCCGCACAGTTGAACTGATCGCGAACATCTTCGACGGGCACGCCCTGCCGACGGGCCTCGACTTCCGCGGCTGAGTACAGGTAGATGCTGTCCGTAGCAAAGCTCGAAAAGCCCCAGTAGTCCGCCACGATCGCGTTGCGAGCCACCCACGGCGTCACGCAGCAGACAATCACGGCCGCGAAGGCGAGCGTACAGAACGAGCGTCTTGGACGCGTCTTTGGCCGTGGCATGGGCGTCTCGCCCATGAGTTCCACGGGCGTCTCGCCCGTGGTCCGTTGCTTCAGTGACAGGGCCGAGACGGCCCTGGTACTCACGGGCAAGATGCCCGTGCTACGGCGCGAGCAGAACACCACCAGCGCCATCACGGCCGAGAAGGCAAATCCCACCGGCCTGACGTAACATGCGGCGCCCATCATCAGTGCAGCCGACAGAAGTGACCACCACCCGCCCGTGCGGAAGTGTCGCAAGAGCAGCACCACCGCCGCGATCAGCATGAATGCGAAGACGCCATCCGAGAGGATGCGACAGCTCGCCACCGCCGCGAGCGGCGAGACGGCCTGGAGCAGCGCACCCAACAACCCGACCCCGTGGCCCGCCAGTGATCGGCCAAGAAAAAACGTCAGCATCACCAAGTGCAGATCGAGCAGGACCTGGAAGGACAGGATGATTTTCAAAGCAGGTGTCGCTGGATCGACGAACATACCCGGCCCAGTCCACGGAGACTGACCCAAATCTGTTTGCGGGGCAAGCCAGCTAGCCCCTACCAGCAGCGCCGGATAACCCGGCGTACGAAATATTTCCGGTCTGGATATGTTTCCAAGGGACCAATACTGTTTGTAATCCGAATCCTGTAGAAGCGAGCTGGCAAGTTTTTCGTAATCATACGAATCCGGCGTTTTCGCCCGTTCCCCATCGGCGAAGACGGACATCACCAATACCGATCGCACAGCCAGTGCGAGAATCAGAATGCCCCACAGGCGAATGTCCTTCATGGCACCCATTGTAAACGTCCCGAGCTTCCCGTGCCACGACAACGTTACCCGCATCTCAACAAGGCCATCGCATCTAAATATGCGCATAGTAAGCGCATAGTATGCGCTTGGTATGCCTGTCATATCATGGCTCGACCAGGACCATGATTGCTGCGTAAGCTTGTATCTAAAAGTGTCTTGGGGTCCGATACCATTCTGCTTTTCCGCTGTGGCACGGCGATTGCATTAATATGGCGAAGACGCAAAGTATTGCGGATTCAGGAAAATGGGAATCAAACCGAAAAGGAGAGTAGTCATGAGCGAAAACGATAGCGTTCTCGATCTTACGGAATCGACCTTCGACGCTGCGGTCGTCACCGGTACGACCTTGGTGGACTTCTGGGCACCGTGGTGCGGACCCTGCCGGATGATGGGGCCGGTGCTGCATGAGCTGGCTGGGGAGTTTGGCGAGGAACTGACGGTCGCCAAGGTAAACGTGGATGACTCGCCCCACCTTGCCGCGAGGTTCAGGGTGCAGGGCATTCCGCTGCTGGTGATTCTTCGTGATGGCACGGAAGTTGGCAGAATGGTGGGCCTCCAGCCGAAAGATGCAATCGTCCGGGCGCTGGCCCTGCCGGTCTGACCGCCGGGTGCCGGCGAGAGACAATTGATCCGCGTGTTGGAAAAATCGCTTAATCCGTGTGGCGGCAAGCATATACTCTTGTCGATGGACAACGGGGCGGCCCAGGCGGCTGGATACCAGGTCGCACCCGACCGGTAAGCTAAAGGAAGACTAACAATGTCATTCGGCGAGAAAATCGTTTCCCGCAGCGTCAAGCACTACAAACTCCTGACGTGGATCGTGGTCGTCGCGACATTGCTGCTGGCAGTGTTGGCCGGGGCGCCGTCGATCTTTCCCGACGCGCTTAGCTTCATGAACCCGGTAACGGTGGACACCGACCCGGAGAACATGCTTTCAGCCGACGAACCTGTCCGCGTTTTCCACAATCGCATGAAGCGCACGCTGAACCTCTACGACATGGTCGTGGTCGGCGTCGTCAACGACCGGGACCCCAACGGCGTGTTCAATGCCGCCACGCTGGGGAAGGTCCACGCGCTGGCTGAGTACGCCCGGACGCTCAAGGGCGCCGCGATAGGCCAGCCCGAAGGCAGCGACGAAGGCGTTGTCGAAGTGGACCTGCTCGCGCCCTCGACAGTTGACGCGATGGAACCGACCGCCGGCGGCGTGAGCTTCGACTGGCTGATGAAGGAACCGCCCGCCGATGATGCGCAGGCCATGGAGGTCTGGCGAAAGGCGCGCCGCATACCGTTCCTGTTTGGAACGATGCTGTCGGACAAGGACCCCGCCCGGCCAGGCAAGGATATCACCGGGCCGAGCAAGGCTATCACGATATACCTGCCGCTGACCCGCAAGGACCTCAGCCACGCCGTGTACGTAAAGCTCCAGGAAAAGACCGCCCAGCTCGGCGGGCCGGAGCAGTATTACGTTACCGGTCTGCCCGTGGCGGAGGACACGTTTGGCGTGGAGATGTTCATTCAAATGGCCATCTCCGCCCCTGCCGCGATGGTGGTGATATTCCTGCTGATGCTGGTGTTCTTCCGCAAGCTCGTGGTGGTCGTCTCGCCTATGATCGTCGCGCTGGTCAGCGTGATCTTCACCATGGCATCGCTTATCATCGCGGGCTTCCCCGTGCATATCATGAGCAGCATGATCCCGATCTTCATCATGCCGATCGCCGTGCTGGACTCGATCCACATAATCAGCGAGTTCTTCGAGCGCTACCAGGCCACGCGCGACCGCGAGAAGACCATCCGCACCGTTATGGATGAACTGTTCTCGCCGATGCTCTACACCTCGCTGACCAGCGCGGCGGGATTCGCCAGCCTCGCACTTACGCCCATCCCGCCGGTGCAGGTGTTCGGCATATTCGTGGCGGTGGGAATCATGGTCGCCTGGCTGCTGACCGTTACGTTCATACCCGCGTTCGTTATGTTCATCAGCCCGAAGTCGCTGGCGAACTTCGGCGCAACCCACGCAGCCGACGACGACGCGATGGACCAGACCGCGCTCGGGCGACTCCTGCGATGGGTGGCGACGATGACCTACCGCCGAGCGAAACCCATCCTGGCGGTGACGATGGTGGTCCTGGCTGTGGCGGGCTACGGCATCAGTCGAATCAATATCAACGACAACCCCGTCAAGTGGTTCGAGCCCGCCCACCCGATTCGCCAGGCCGACACCGTGCTCAACGGGTACTTCGGCGGTACGTACATGGCCTACCTCGCGATGCAGCACGAGCCGGAGGCGTTCGACGCAAACGCCTTCGCGGCAGACCTGCACGGGCAACTTGCCCGACGATCCGCCGACACGGCTGAACAGATGACCCGGCTAGGTTCTGTCGCAGTCCAGTTTGGCGCTACGGGCGTACCTGCGAACCGCAACAGCGAACTGTTCCTCGCCGCCCTCAAACGCAGCGTTCGCCCGGACTCCTTCACCGCCACCAGCCGTCAACTTGGTGCCTGGAAGGTCCCGGACAGATTCCTTGACGTTGAGGCCGACAGGCTCACGCCTGGACCGGGCAAGCCGGGCCAATTCGACGGCCCGAAGTACGCCCAGGCCCTAACCGCCATCGCGGTCCAGCACGCGAAACGGTTCGCCGATAACATCAGAAAACTCGACGGACTCGTAGACGAGGTGGCCGCATCCGGGCCAGGCTCGCGGGACAAAATGCTCGCGGCGCTGGCCCAAAGGTTCTCGGGCACCGAGGCGCCCGTGCCGGCCAGGCCCGCGGTAGCGCCAAAGGCGACCGACACGCCGACCGAGGCCCCCGGCGGCGAGCCGGACCTGCCCACCATCGAATCCCCCGCCGCCGACGAGCCGGACCTCCCAGCCATCGGTCTGCCGACCGCCCCGGCCGCACAAGGCAAGGCCGACGTCTACGCCGCCATCGCCGCCGACGCGGTGGGCCTGTTTATCGACGAGATCCGCCAGCAGTCGCAAGTCTTCAAGCGCCCGGATGTTCTCGAGTGGATGGCGCGGCTCCAGATCGCGATGTCCGACACGGGAACCGTCGGCAAGAGCAACTCCCTGGCCGACATGGTCAAGACCGTGCAGCGAGACCTGCGCGACGGCGACGAGGATGCCTACCGGGTGCCCGTCAGCGCCGAGGCCGTCGGGCAGTGCATTCTCCAGTACGGAAACAGCCATCGCCCCGACGACCTGTGGCACTTCGTCACGCCGGACTACCAGCTTTCGAGCATCTGGGTGCAGCTTACCAGCGGCGACAACCGCGACATGCAGAAGGTCGTCGCCGATGTCGATAAGTTCCTGGCCGGCGACCCCGCGCCCGTGGGGATGAACGTCCGCTGGTTTGGCCTGACGTACATCAACGTCGAATGGCAGGACAAGATGGTCACCGGCATGATCGAGGCGTTCAGCGGCAGCTTCCTGGTGGTTTTCCTGCTGATGGTTATCCTGTTCCGCTCGGTGCTGTGGGGCCTGCTCAGCATGATCCCGCTGACGGTCACCATCGCGGCGATCTACGGCACGGTCGGGTTGGTCGGCAAGGACTACGACATGCCCACGGCCGTGCTCAGCAGCCTGACGCTCGGCCTGGCGGTGGACTTCGCGATCCACTTCCTCGCCCGCAGCCGAACCATGCACGCGCGGTACGGATCGTGGCAGAAGACGCTGCCGCACATCTTCGGCGAGCCCGCCCGCGCCATCACGCGGAACATAGTAGTCATCGCGGCCGGCTTCCTGCCGCTGCTGCTGGCGCCGCTGATGCCCTACAAGACCGTGGGCATCCTGCTTGCGGTTATCCTGCTCGTCAGCGGCGCTTGCACGCTGCTGCTCCTGCCCGCGCTTATCCGCGTGCTCGAGCGCCGCCTGTTCACCGCAAAGGCGCCCATGGCCGCGGGCTGCAACTGCGGCGTGTGCATCGTGAGCGCCATCGCAGCCGTGGCGGTTATCGTTATGGGCATCAAGCACTACGTGCCATGGCATTGGACGGCACTGACAGCAATTGGCGCAGCCTTCGTGCCGGTTGCCGCGGTGCTGTGCGGCATCCTTTCCCGACGACGAAAATGCAAACTGTCCGACCAAGGAGAAAACCAATGAAACACCTCCATACGATTAGCCTGAGCGTCGCCCTGCTTGCCGCCCTTTCCACCATCCCAACCGTGATGGGTGCTGACGAACCTACGGCCATGGACATTGTGCGCAAATCAAATCGCGTTGCCTACTACCAGGGCCGCGACGGCAGGGCCGACGTCAAGATGACCATCACCGACAGCCAGGGCAGAACCAGAAACCGCGAAATGACCATCCTGCGATGGGACCAGGTAGACCCCAACGCACCCAAGGTTGCCCCCGCGGCCGCGAAGGACCCCAACAAGGCCGATGAGTATTGCGGCGACCAGAAATTCTACGTCTACTTCCACCGCCCTGCCGATGTTAATCGGATGGCCTTTCTCGTCTGGAAGCACCTGACAGCCGAGGACGACCGCTGGCTGTACCTGCCCGGGCTGGATCTGGTCAAACGCATAAGCTCAGCCGACAAGAGAACCAGCTTCGTCGGCTCGAACTATTTCTACGAGGATGTGTCAGGCCGAAACATAAACGATGACAAACACGAACTGACCAAGACCACCAATACGTACTACGTGCTCAAGTCCACCCCGAAAGACGCCAAGGGCGTCGAGTTCGGCCATTACGTCACGTGGATACACAAGACCACGTTTGTGGTCGTCATGCAGGACTATTACGATAAGGATGGCAAGAAGTATCGCACGTACAAGGCCCTCGGAATGAAACAGATCGGCGAATACTGGACGGTGACCAAGAGCCAGATGTCCGACCTGCGTACCAAGGGCATGACGGTGCTGGAATACGACAACATCAGATACAACACCGGCATCGGCGAAGATGTCTTCACCGAACGCTACCTCCGCCGCGCACCGCAAAGTTATTTGAAGTGAGGGAGAGGCAACGGTAATAAGTGATGGTGATAGGTAACGGGCAACAGGTAATAGGGACAGAAACGGCGAACATTGCGCTTTGACCTGGGAGTGGTCCTATATCCCGAGAGCCAGGGCAGATCGAAGTACGTGTATAGCGGTATTGTCCTTAGCCCCGTTCACGGGGCTTTGACCGCCGAAGGCGGGTGTAGACCAGGCCTTCAGGCCTGGGGCTATCGGCTGTTTATGTTGTTTCTGTTTAGCACGCCTCGGCGCGCTTGAAAAAGGCTTTAGCCTTCTTTAGCTGGAAGGCTCTCACGTACGGGCCAGCGCGCTGATGCGGGCCGGTACGAACGACCGAGAAGAAACTTGATCCTCGATAGGTAAACCAGACCCCGGAAGCACGCGAATGAAGACAAGGATTCGGATCGTTATATGGACACTCATCTGCTTTGTGCTGCCGGTGGCAGCGCCGCCCTTTGTTTATGGCGACGATGAGCCCCCCCTGCCTGTCGGCGCGCCTGCGACCAGGCCGGCGGCGGTATCCGATGAGCCCGACCTGCCTTTCGGCGCGCCGTCGGACGATGAGCCGGGCCTGCCCGCGGGCGCGCCGGCGAATGATGAACCGCCCCTGCCGCCGGGACTCGAACCCGAACCGCCCAAAGTTCCCACCACGGCCGGTGTCGAAAATCCCGAGTCACAGACGGGCAACTGGCTCCAGGCGGCGGGGCTGAGCGGATTTCTCGACTTCCGCGCCGGCGTTCGCACGCAGCATGACAGGCGGGAAAAACACGCATCACTCGGAGAGGTCCGCGGGCAGATCGACTTTCAGAAAACGTGGGAGAAAGTCACCTTCAAGGTCGTCGCGGACTTCATCGCCGACGGCGTGGCTGAGGATCACGATATCGACCTCTGGCGCGGGCAGGGCTGGCTGGACCTTCGCCAGGCAAACGTATCGCTCAGCCCGGCGTCCTGGCTGGACGTCAAGTTCGGCAGGCAGATCCTCACGTGGGGAACCGGCGACCTGCTGTTCGTCAACGACCTGTTCCCGAAGGACTGGCAGGCGTTCTTCATCGGGCGCGACGTCGAGTATCTCAAGGCCCCCTCCGACGCGGTGAAGATGAGCTTCTTCTCCGACCTGGCCAATCTCGACGTAGTCTACACGCCGCGATTCAACTCCGACCGATTCATTACCGGTGAGCGGATCAGCTACTACAACTCGACGCTGGACAGAATCGCCGGGCGAGACGCCGTCGCCCGCACCCGCGATCGCGACGATTGCTTTGGCGATGATGAGTGGGCCGCGCGCCTGTCAAAAAACATCGGCGGCTACGAGCTGGCTGCGTACGGGTACTGGGGCTACTGGAAAAGCCCGGGCGGTTTCGATCCCGTCGCGGGGCGGGCGACGTTCCCGCGATTGAACGTCTACGGCGCTTCCGTGCGAGGGCAGGTCGGCGCGGGCATCGGAAATATCGAGGTGGGGTATTACGACTCACAAGACGACCGAACCGGCGACGACCCGTTCGTCAACAACAGCCAGTTCCGCTTCCTGGCTGGCTACGAGCGCGATCTGCCGATGATCGCGCAGGACCTGACGGTCGGCGCGCAGTACTACGTCGAACTGATGATGAACCACGACGCGTACGCCCGATCGGTCCGCGCCCTGGCCGGCCCCATGCGCACGGCCGACCGGGCAAGGCAGGTGATTACCTTCCGCATCACCAAGCTG
>CAZMBZ010000242.1:0-1505 GCA_964564285.1 uncultured Planctomycetaceae bacterium
CAGTAGATCGGCGGGAAGGACGCCCACACCGCTTCGTTGTCGGCCTGGTTAACCTTTTGGAACATGATGGGATGGTCGCGCCCGCCTGCTGCCAGTGCGATTCGCAGCCCGGCTCGCGAGCTGGCGTCAAGGTGCTTGTAGCCGGGCTTCAATCGCACGGGGAGTATCTCCGCCAGCGAGGTTCGCCCGTAAGCGTGAGGCATAAAATTGGGCCCGGCGATGACGACGAGGGTTCCCCCGCGGGCGGAGACAAAACGCCGCAACGCATCGAGCTGCCAAGGCTTCATCGCCTTCCGCGGAACGTCGCCGAGCACGATCACGTCGAACTTCATCCACTCGTTCGCGCTGGCAGGCAGGGCCGTCGCCTCGGTCTGCCCGTCGGGTCTGGCGGCAGAGGCGTGCGTTTTCGGCCTGGGCTTGGCACCTTCTACGCTGTCGGGATGCAGCAGCACGTACTGGAGCTTCACGCTGGGGTCGCGCTCGTCAAACATGTTTTTGAGGTAGCGAAACTCCCATCGCGGGCGATCGTCGATCAGCAGCACCCGCGTACGATGGCTTGTGACGCTTACGGTCAGGGGTCGATCGTTGTTGGCAGCGAACACCTCGCCGGCCTGCGGCTGGATCCGCACGGTGTAGTCGTGAAGGACATCCCGCCCGCCAAGTGAACCCAAGCCGTCGGGCTCTTCGGAGAACAGCACTCGCGTGCGATAGCTCGCAGCGCCGGCCGGCACGCGGACAGTCTGCCGGGCCACTTGCTCCGTCCCGTCCAGCAGCGTCACCTCGACCGCGCGCCCAGCCAGGCCGTCAAGTTTCAACTCGGCCTGGATGAGCAGGCTGTCGCCCACGACAACCGTCTGCGGGGCATCGACGGCAAGCACTGCCGCATCGCACGGGGGCGCCGACGGCGCCATCACCACCGAGCAGATCGGCACCCTGGCAAGGCCCATGCGCGCAGCCAGCGGCCCGGTGTCAGCGGGCGCGTTGTGCCGACCGTCGGTCAGGATGATTATGCCCGCCAACTGACTGGTCGGAATATCGGAGGTGACTCTCTCGATGGCGCCGGCAAGATCCGTGGATTGGGCATCTGGCGACAGAGGGTCCACATCCGCGGCGGCTGTCGTCGGCCCATCAACCCCCAGCGCCGGCGGGCCGCTCGTCAGCAAGGCCGCATCAGCCTCGATGTATACGGACTCCGCGTCCGTCTCCGCGCAATGCCTGGCGAACTCGTACAACCGGACCTTGTAGCCGGACTGGAGCTTTTCCAGAAGGCTCGCGGCATCGGCACCGTCGGCATCCGAAGTGCGGGCAACCAGCAGAGCCCTTGCCAGGGCAAGTCTGGTGCGGTCGGTGATAGCATCGACGGTGCGTTTCTCAACATCGGACAGGGACGCGTAGAAGAGCTCGTCGTATCGCGAGCGCAAGGGCTCGATCTCGGCGGCGAGTTTCGAAAGTGCCGCCGTCGCGCCGCGCAGGTACCTCACCAGCGGCTCATACTGTCGGGCAAG
>CAZMBZ010000242.1:1605-8399 GCA_964564285.1 uncultured Planctomycetaceae bacterium
GTGCCGCCGTCGCGCCGCGCAGGTACCTCACCAGCGGCTCATACTGTCGGGCAAGTCGGCTGGCGGCATCGGGAGCGGTCACGGCCAGGGCTTTGTCGATCCTATTGGCAACCCCGACGACGAGTTGGGCCTTGGCCTCGCCGAGTCGCCCGGCCGTGTCGGCATCGAGCTGGACCTGGCCCACCCGCGCCGCGTCGAGCATCGCGACAAGGGCGTCGGCATCCTTCCGCGCGCCAGCTAGGTCGTCGTGGAGGGCTTCTCGCCTGGCCGCGAGCTGCCGGTCCCGGGCGACGCCGTCGAGGTCGGCCAGGACCGCCAGATCTTCCGCCGCCGCGACAAGCCTTCTTCGGAGCAGACCCGTCGCCCGGCGTGCGTGCTCCAGCCGAACCGGCCTGCGCGGCGCCGATGGCGAGAGCATCTCGCCAAGGCGCAGCTTGTCGGACCCGTCGCGCTGAGGGTCTCGCACCTGCATCGAAGCTGATGTATCGATCAGCACCGCCACGTGGCGGTCGAGTTGCTCGGTCAGTTCCCAACTCACCACCGGCTGGCAGAGCATGGCCACGACCAGCAGCACACCCAGGACGCGCAATCCGGCGACTTTCAGCCCTGCCCCGCGGCTGACTGTTCGGCGTTCGAGGTCGTAGAGGCTCAGCAGTGATTCGACCGCCAGAGCGCCCCCGAGAGCGATCATCCAAAGTCGCCAGTCGGTCGTCAACAGGACGAACCGCATCGACAATTGCATCGCCGCCAGCAGGCACGCAAAAGCCGCCACCACTCGCACCAAGAACATCGCAGCCCGCACTCGCCGGGCGACCCCGGCGCGACGGCTGACAGCCCGCAGGCCCAGCCATGCCGTCAGCGTCACCAGGAAGACGCCCGCCACGACCGCGGTCGGCATGCCGGGGGGCAAGATCCAGTGAGATTGTGCCTGTGCGATTGTCATAGTTGCGCTGCGTTATTCCTTCGGGGTTCGTGGGACGTGCCCGGCAGACGGGGCGAATATCGCCCGGTCGCGGGCGCGAGAGCTTGTTGCATCGTCAGCGTCGCCGAACCTGCCTACCGGCAGGCAGGCTCGACTCGCCCGGCCTGGGGAAACCCGTCGCTGGCATGCGATCCATCGAGTCAGGCCGACCTCGGCCAGAAGCGCCACCACCAGCGCCACCGCCAGTATCCGCCAGAGTTCCCAGCCCGGGATTCCGCCTGACACAGCCGCCAACAGTTCGCCGGTCGTCTCGACGCAAAACAGCAGCTTGCCCGCCCGGGATCCCTCGCGGCCTGGGGCTTTTCTCATGTGCTTTCGAGCGATCTGGAGGTCGGCATCGGTCAGCATTGCCATAACGCTTTCCGAGCCGTCGTCCAAAACGGCAAACGGCACGCCCTTACCGTCGGGGCTCATGGCGGGGCAGCTTTTGGCGACGGTGTCGGGCAGCAACATCCGGTAGAGCCCCGGCTCGTCGGCCCGGCTAAGCCGCACCCGGGCGCGGCCTTGGACGGACGTGACCGTCGCCCATCGCCTGGCGCCGCTGGGCAGGACCACCTCCAGCTTGCCGCCCTTTTTCAGGAGCTTCTCGGCGCCGGCTAGTTCGATCATCACGTCCTGACCTAGGCGCACGTTCGGCTCGGCCAATCCCGGTTCGGCCAGGTAACATACCATCTCGTGCATGAGCGGCACGAAGCAGTTGAGTATCGGCAGATTGGTCGAGCGAACGTCCAGAGGCCCAGCCAGCATCAGCACCACGCCCTTTCCACACTTTCGCTCAACCAGCATCGGATCGGACGTATCAAGCCGTCCGCCGACCCCCGCGTCGCGGTCACCCGGATCGAGCTGCAATTTCCAGTAGCTCGTGAAAGTCGCCCGCCCGGCATCGCAGGCTGGGTCGGCGGCGATTCGCGCCAGGGCCTGATGGCTGAACGTGCTCGGCGACAGCCTCGCCGGCGATTCGACGACGGACTTCAGTTGCCCCAACCGGGCCGGGACAATCTGCCTGCCGGCGGCATCGCGCCAGGCGTTGTAGAACTCCGGCCTGCACTGCGGGCCGGGTGCGATCAGCAGGCCACCGCCACCGGCAACGAAGGCTGCCAGCTTCCCCGCCAGCGACGAGCCCAGCAGACTCACATCCGCCAAAACTACCACCGCATAGTCGTCCAAATCCGTAAGCTTCGCGACATCCGGCGCCGCCACCACCGTTGTCGCCAGCAGCGATCCGCCGCCAACTGCCGGCGTAGCGCCAGCCTCGCCTGTCGGGGCCAACGGGGGAGATAATGCGATGGCCAGGAAATCCCCCGCGCCGGAAAGCGGACGCGGCGACGGCGAGCCGTCGATTATCAAAACCCCCAGGCCCGAGCGGACGCTGACCACCCGACTGGCGATATTGTCGCCCTCAAGGGCATCCTGGGCCTCGATCCGCGCCGTCAGAACGTGCCGGCCTGGCTTGGCAAAGCGGTGGGTGAACCGTACCACTTCATCCGCTCCGACCGGCACGCGAGAAACGCCCTTCGTCCCGACCTGGACGCCATCGACAAGCAGACTCACTGCCACGTCGCTGACCGGATCGGTGCCGGTCGAACTGACCCGGACGTCGATGCTGACCTCGCGGTCCGTGCCGATTACCCCGCGCCCCAGCGTTATGCCCGCCAACGCGACGTTCGCCAGCCGCCGGGGCGCAGGCAGCGTGCGGACGATCACATCCGCAGTCGTCGGCTGACGACTGATCGCCGCGCCCAGCATCCGCCATGGCGACTTGTTTCGCACATCCCAACCGACCTGCTGGCCATCGGTTATCAGGATGATCTTCTTGGCGGGATTGGCCCCACCGACGAGCGTCCCCAACGCCAGGCGAAGCACCCGGGCCGCACGCATCGAACCGCCCGTCGGTTCGAGCTCATCCAGCGCCGCGACCACATCATTGTGCTTGCTGGTCGGGCTGGAAATGATCGCCCTGGGCGAGCCACCGGCCAGCACCAGGCTTATGCCGTCGCCCGAACCGCAACTGTTGACAACCGCGCGGGCTTCTCTGACGGCGCGATCGAAGTTCGTCTCGCCCGCGCCGTCGGAAAGCGTCATCGACATGGACCCGTCGATAACAATCGCCACGTCCTTGCTCCCGCCGCCAAAGTTCCATCGGCTGGCCTGGTACCACTGCTCGTAAGCGCCGCCGGCCAGCGGAATCACCAGCAGCAGCGCGGCGGCAACCAGCAGTCGCAAGCGGAGGACTTTGCGAGACCACATCGCCCCGGCGACGGCTGCGCAAACAGCCCCAGCCGGCACGGCCGGGATGAGCACCGCCAGCATCAGCGTCGGCCTGGTCGGCAGGAAGGGCCTGGCCACGGCAAGAACCGCCAACGCCACCACCAGGCATCGCAGGACCAGCAGAACCAACTCCTCGACCATTATCCGCCTGCTTCTCGCTGCCAGCGAGGCCGTCAGGAACCGCATGGCCCCCCAGTCTACCACCTTCGCCCGGGAGCGATTGAGCAGGTGGATGACGATCGGTATCGCCATCGCCGACAAGGCAAGCAGGATTGACCAGTTGAGGAACGTCATTTGCGCCGCGCCAGGTATCGGCTGAGAGCCTCGTCAAAGTCGTAACGGGTCGAAAGCCCGACGTAATCTACCTTCATCCGCCCGCACCCCCGCTCGATTATTTCAACGTGTCGGCGGAGGTGGTCGAGATACTCCGCCCGGATCGCGCGCGGGGCCACCTGCGCAAGGTGCGACGACCGCTCGAGGTCGCGAAACTCGCTCTGGTGCTCGAACGGAAACGTCAACTCCTCCTCAGCCATCACGTGCAGAACTATCACCTCGTGCTTGCGATGACGGAAATGGTGCAGCGCTCGGAGGATTTCCTCGGGGTCGTCCATCAGATCGCTGATAAGCACCATCAGCCCGCGACGGCGCGACCGCCGGGCGATATCGTGCAGTATTGGTGCGATGGCCGTCTCCTGACCGCACCGGGCGTCGCAGAGTTCGCCAAGAAGCACTCGCAGGTGACTGGGGCGACTACGGGGGGGGATGTAACTCCTTATGCCCGTATCGAACGTCGCCAGTCCAACCGCATCCTGCTGGTGGATCGTCAGATGTGCCAGCGAAGCAGCCAGCAGCCTCGCATATTCGAACTTGCTGAGCATCCGCCCGTCAGCCTTGGCGGCAAGGTTGCCCCGATACATCATCGACCCGGACGCATCGACCAGGATCGTCGCCCGCAGGTTCGTCTCCTCGATGTACTGTTTGACGTAATAGCGGTCGGATTTCCCGTACGCCCGCCAGTCCAGATCGCGCAAATCGTCGCCGGGCGCATACTCGCGGTGCTCGGCGAACTCGACGGAAAAGCCCTTGTAAGGGCTCTTGTGCCTCCCAGCCACGAACCCCTCCACCACGCCGCGAACCAACAGCTCAAGGCGATGCACCTTCGCCAGTGACTCCGGGGCCAGCATATGCATGCCATCGGATTTTGCGCCCGGACCAACCATCGCCGCTTCTCGCTCGTTTGGGACAGACCGCTCCCGCCGTCAAGCCGTCTGCCACTGCTTCAGCAACTCCGCAGTGCCGCCGGCAAGCTGGGCGGACAGGTCCTTCCATGAACACTCCATACTGATCCTGCCGTCATAGCCAATATCCTTGAGGGCGCGGAAGTAAGGCCGCTGATCCTCGCCCACCGTGCCCAGCGGGCCACGCCCATCAGCTTCGGCACAATGAACGTGGACTATCAACTCGCCGGCCCGACTGATGGAGCCCGGCCCCTCGCCATCGGTAGCCATGTGGTAAGTGTCCGCCAAGACGCGAATATTCGGGTGGTTGACCGAACGCACAATGTCGGCCGCCTCATCCACGGTGGTGATGAAATTGCAGTCGGCCGCATTGAGGGATTCCAGTGCGATCATCACGCCACTGGCGGCGGCGATCGGACCGTACCGAACAAGGTTATCGATGATCTGCTCGCGGGCCTTGTCGCGAGAGAAACCCTCCGGCACGCGCCGGCTGCCGCCGGAGCCGAAGACGATAATATCCACACCCACCGCCGCCGCTCGCCGACAGACGATGGACACCCACGCGTCGAGGGCGATCGGGTTGACCTCGGAGCCGGTGTTCGACAGGCTGTTGGGGAAGAAGCAGTTCACGGCTTCGGGCTTGAGCGTCGCGGCCTGGACCGCGGAGGCCACCGGCGCGAAATCCACCTCGTCCTTGTCGCACATGAGCAAGGAGGACACTCTCGGCTCGATGTAAGCCAAGTCCGCCGGCGGGATGACGACCTCGCCCAGTTCCGCACATACGCCTATTCGCATATTCACCTCTGCCTTATCGAGTTTTCTTCTCGGCGGGCGGCTTGACCTCGGCCAGCAACCGCTGAACTATCTCATCGGAACTTATGCCGGCCGCCTCGGCGTTGAACGTCGTGATCACGCGATGCCTCAACACCGGCAGGGCCATTTCGCGAATGTCCTCGGTGGTCGCGTGGTATCGGCCATGAATTATGGCCCGGGCCTTGGCGGCCAAGGTCAGGTAGATACTCGCGCGTGGCCCGGCGCCCCAGTTGACCATCTCATTGATGAATTCCGGCGCCTCGTCCGATCGCGGTCTGGTAGCTCGGACGAGGTCGCGGGCATACTTCAGCACGTGCCCGGCGGCAGGGACGCGAAGAACGATCTGCTGGAGGCGCAAAATATCCTTACCCGTCAGCACCGGTTTCAGGTCCACCTGATACGTGCCGGTCACCTGCTTCATGATCTCCAGTTCCTCATCAGCCGAGGGGTAGTCAACCCTGATGTTGAACATGAAGCGGTCGAGCTGGGCCTCGGGCAGCGGGTACGTGCCCTCCTGCTCGATGGGGTTCCGCGTGGCGAGCACGAAGAACGGCTCGTCAAGCGTGTAGGTCTTCTCGCCTACGGTGACGCTGTGTTCCTGCATTGCTTCGAGCAGTGCGGCCTGGGTCTTGGGCGGGGTTCGGTTGATCTCGTCGGCGAGGATCATTCCCGCGAAGATCGGCCCGCGGACGAACCGGAAGACCCGCTTGCCGGTGGTGCGGTCCTCCTCGAGCACATCGGTACCGGTTATGTCCGAGGGCATAAGGTCCGGGGTGAACTGGATTCGCTTGAAGCTCAGATGGAGAACGTTCGACAGCGTACTGACCAGCAGCGTCTTTGCCAAACCTGGCACGCCGACCAGCAGCGCGTGGCCCTTGCAGAACATCGCGACCATTACCTGTTCGACAACCCGCTCCTGGCCGACGACAACACGGGCCAACTGCTCCGTCAACGACCTGTAGGCGTCACCGAGCGCCTGGACCGCCAGAATATCAGCGGCGCCCTCGGCGATTATGCCCTCACGTTCGGCCGGGGGCTCGACCGCGGGCTCCACGTCAGGTTCTGTCACGACTTTGCCTGCCATCGATGGCTCTCCTGCGCACCAAAAAGCGGCCGCACAATGGCAGCCAATTTGTTGAACCCCGCTAAAAAGAAGAGTAGCCGCACAATCCGGGGTTTATTTTAACGCTCCTGACGCATTTCCACCAGGCCGTCGATCCAAGCCTGCCGAGCGTAGTTTGCGTCCAGGTCCGCCCCGGAAGCGCCATCCTCGTAGGCGTACTCGACGTTCGGATTGGCGACCGTGGCCGGACTGCCACCTCACCGCACAATCCGTAAGGCGTCCCCGGAATTGGGCCGAGCAGAACGCCCCGTTCACGAGTTCCTTGCTTTTCGATGAGATGGGCAGTATAGTAAGGAGCCCTGTGGGGACCTCTAACAACCCGTTTAGAAATGGGTCCGCCAGCGAGAGCGAGCAAGAATGTCGAGCATCA
>CAZMBZ010000243.1:0-8354 GCA_964564285.1 uncultured Planctomycetaceae bacterium
ACGCTCTACGGGCTCGGTCCGATGGCCCTGCTCGTCACGATGGTAGATGACCTCCGGCTTGCCCACGCACAGCTCGTAACCTTCTCGCCGCATGTTTTCCAGCAGGATACCCAGGTGCAGCAGTCCCCGGCCGGAGACTATGAACTTGTCGCCGCGGTCTTCCACGCGAAGCGCCACGTTGGACTGAAGCTCCTTCATCAGGCGATCTCGCAGTTGGCGGTTGGTGACGTACTTGCCCTCGCGTCCGGCGAATCCACCATCGTTGATGCGGAAGGTCATGTGCAGCGTCGGCTCGTCCACGGGCACGGTTGGCAGGGCTATGGGGTTGTCTATATCGGCAATCGTGTCGCCGATATCCACCTTCTCCAGGCCGACGACGGCGCACAGATCGCCGACGTCTATTCGCGAGACCTCGCGCCGGCCCAGCTTGTCGAACTGGAAAAGCTGGCCGATCCGCTGAACGCTCTGCTCGCCGTTCCGCTCGATCACGCATACGTCCTTCTTGGCGCGAAGCGTGCCGGCGAAGACGCGCCCGATACCGATTCGCCCGACGTACTCGTTGTAGTCCAAGGTGGTGATAAGCACCTGCAATGGTGCGTCCGGGTTCAGGTCCGGTACGGGTACGTGTTTGATGATTGCGTCGAACAAATCGTGGACGTCCGTCGCGGCGGACATGCCGTCGGGATCCAGCGCGGCCAGGCCATCGCGGCCTGAGGCGTAGACCACCGGGAAATCCAGTGCGTGATCGTCGGCGCCGAGCTCGACCAGCAGGTCGAAGACTTCGTTAACCACCTCGTGCGGACGTGCTTCGGGGCGGTCCATCTTGTTGACCACCACGATAGGCCTGAGGCCTTGGGCGAGCGCCTTGGTCAGCACGTAGCGGGTTTGCGGCATGACGCCTTCGGAGGCGTCGACCAATAGCAGAGCGCCGTCAGCCATCGTCAGCACGCGCTCGACCTCGCCGGAGAAATCAGCGTGACCTGGCGTGTCAACGATGTTGATGTGGTAGTGATGACCCTTGCGATCAGTGTAGTCGATCGCGCAGTTCTTGCTCAGGATAGTGATGCCGCGTTCGCGTTCGAGCGGATTGGAATCGAGGATGCAGTCGCCGCTCAGTTCGCCCTTTCGGTACTGGCCGCTCTGGCGCAGGAGTTGGTCGACCAGGGTCGTCTTGCCGTGGTCGACGTGGGCTATAATTGCGATATTACGGATGTCCTGTCGGGTCATGGGATTCTCCCGCGAAAAGCGGTTTGGTAAATCTGGGAAGAAGAAGGCCTGGAAGCTCGCCTGCCTGCCGCGACGGTTTGCTTTGAAGCCGTGGCCTGGATGTCTCAGGCGGCCTGGACCAGAGGGCCACTGACGGCGATCGGCCAGTTGACCGCGCGGAGCTTGCGCATCGCGGCCGTCGCGGCCAGCAGGAATGCAACCGTCATGCTTTCCATGGTGGTGAGCATAGTCTTACAAGTATACGCCAATACAGGGGTGATGTCAATACTGTTAGCGGGTCCAGCCCAGCGATCGGCCGCCGCCCCGGCCTCGTCCCAGCTTTCGCCATGAGGTGGGGAAGGGGCTGGTTTTGACGCCGCCTGCGGGCCTCGGGGGCACGGCGGACTTAAACGGATGTTCCTCGGCTGCGGGAAGTTGACGCTTGATCAGGCGTTCGATAGCTCGAAGGTTGCTCCGCTCGTCGAGCCCGCAGAACGAGAACGCTCGCCCAGCCTGTCCAGCCCTTCCGGTTCGGCCGATGCGGTGGACATACGTTTCCGCCTCGTCGGGGATATCGTAGTTGATCACGTGTGAGATGTTATCGACATCCAGGCCGCGGGCGGCTATGTCGCTTGCGACCAGCACTCGCACTCGGCCTTTCTTGAAGTCTTCCAGCGCCTTCTGGCGGGCGCCCTGTGTTCTATCCGAGTGGATCACCTCGGCGGTGATCTTGGCGTGTTGGAGGTGCAGCACCACGCGGTCGGCGCCGCGTTTGGTTCGGGCGAAGACCAGTGCCCGGCTGATCTCCTCGCCGGCGAGCAGGTGGTGCAGCAGGTCCTGTTTGTGGTGTCGCTCGACAAAGTAGACGGTTTGGTCCACCGTGTCGGCGGCAAGCGTCTCGGGGGCGATCCGGACCTCCACGGGGTCGGTCTGGATTGAACGGGCGAAGTTCATGATGCTCGACGGCATGGTGGCAGAGAATAGCAGTGTTTGCCTCTGCTCGGGCACCTTTGCGATGATCCTGCGGATATCGCGGATGAAGCCCATATCGAGCATTCGGTCGGCCTCGTCGAGCACGAGCACCTCCACGCGCCCCAGATGCACGTGCCGCTGGCCGATGAGATCCAGCAGCCTGCCCGGCGTGGCGACGAGAACGTCCACGCCGCGACCGAGGGCCTTGGTCTGGGGATGCTGGCCTACGCCGCCGTAGATCGTTGTGTGTTCCTGGTGCGTGTACTTGCCGTAAGTGGCAAAGCATTCGCCGACCTGGGCTGCAAGCTCACGCGTGGGGGTAACCACCAGCGCACGGATGGGCCGCTTGCCCTCTCTGGCGAGGCCGGTAGTCTCCAGACGATGCAGGATCGGCAGGGCAAACGCGGCAGTCTTGCCCGTTCCGGTCTGCGCACAGCCCACGAGGTCTTTACCTTCCAACAGATGGGGTATCGCACTTAACTGGATAGGGGTTGGGTGGGTGTAGCCTTCCTCGCGGACGGCTCTCAGCAATGGCTCAATGAGCCCAAAATTGTCAAAACTCAAAGGATTCTCTTTTCCGCAAACTCTGCTTATGTTGCCCAGCCCGATGCCGGACGGTTTGTATTTTTTCTTGTCGAGCAGTATACATGGTTATCGGTCCTTATGCAATCTTTCTTTGAACATCTTTGAGAGTCTGAGGCGAGCCATGAAGGTTTTGTATATCGGCGGCACGGGTGAGATATCCTACGAGTGCGTCCTGCGAGATGTCGAACTGGGTCGCAGCGTGACCGTGTTCAACCGTGCGAGGCGCGGCGAGCCGCTGCTGCCCGATGTCCGACAGGTCACCGGCGATCTCAACAACCAGGCCGCCTATGAAGCCCTGGGCCGGGAGGACTGGGACGTAGTTTGTCAGTTCCTCGGTTTCGATTTGCCACGCGTTCGCGCCGACGCGGAAATCTTCGCGGGCCGGTGCGGGCAGTACGTTTTCATCTCGTCGGCATCGGCCTATTGCAAGCCGCCGCCGGGCTATGTGATTACCGAGGACGTTCCGCTGGGCAACCCATACTGGCCCTACAGCCAGGCTAAGGCGGACATGGAAGAATACCTCCTGGCCCAACATGCCTCGGGTCGGCTTGCGGTAACGATCGTCCGTCCGAGTCACACGCTGCGGTCGCGGTTCCCCGGCGGAATTACAAACGGCGACGACTGGGCGTGGCGAATGCTGAGCGACAAGCCCGTCATCATACAGGGCGACGGATCGAGCCTCTGGACGCTCACCCACAGCGCCGATTTCGCGGCGGTGTTCTGCAACCTGCTGGGCAATCCCGGTGCCCTCGGCGAGGCGTTTCACATAACGCGGCACATGGAGTCCTTCACCTGGGATGATATTTTCCAAGCGGTCGGCAGGGCCGTCGGCAAGGCACCGCGGATCGTCCACGTGCCAATCGACACGCTCGTGCGATACCAGAAGGACTGGGCCGGGCCGCTACTGGGCGACAAGGCCTGGTCAGTTATGTTCGACAATTCGAAGGTTATGCGGGTTGCGGGGAAGTTTGCCTGTCGATTCGGCCTGGACGAGACGATGCAGATGGCGGCTGAGCACTGGCGAAAACGCGCCGACGGCTACCGCGCCGACCCGGTCAGGACGGCGCTGCTGGATCGCATCGCCGCCGAGCAGTCGGCCCTGGGGGCATGACCATCCCGGCCCCGCGGAACACTCCTTAAGGCGCACGCTTCGTGAACAATCGCTTGGCGGCGGAAAGGCGACATCTCTGATACTTGGCATAGGCTTCGGCCGCGCGGAGGTGGATTGCGTCGGCAGACCGACCCGCCGCCCAGGCGTGGATGACGGCATCGAGGGTGTAGGCTTCCGGCGCCATGAATCCGGTCGTGAGGGTCAGCGGCGGGCACTTGGCGGCCTTCAGCGGCGCGGAGAAGTAGTCGCGGCTCTTACAGGCGAGCACGACGGCCCCGGCAGGGCGTTCGGCGGCGGGTTTTGGCTCGATTGTGAGCGGGGCGTCCATCAGCCCGTTGTGTCCGACGAAGCAGACGAGGTCCGCCTTTCCCCCGGCCTGTATGGAGATGCCTCCGACGCCCGAGGCCGTCGCGACCGTCCTTTCCAGCGTTCCCGCCGAGGCCTCGATAAACCGCCGCAGCGCCAGGGCCATGTGTGCCCCATCGTACGCCTCGGCCAGGATGTATGTTTTAGGCCCGTCGGTCGATTCGAATACTGCCCGGTCCAGCACGGCTTTGGCATCCGTCTCGTCGTGGGTGATCGTCAAGCCTCCTGCCGGCACGACACGCCAGTGGCTGCTGCGCGACAGGAAGGTCTTCGTCCCGTACATAGCGCCCCAGTAGAGGTTGTTCTTTGGGTCCTGCCCGTTGCCAAGGGCATCAGGGACCCTGACGATTCCCTGGTTGGCGTTATCGCACAGGCAGACGAATACATGGACAACCTTAAACGTCCGCGGCGCACGCGGCGGCAGAGGCGCGGGGGCCGGCAGGGGCGCTTTGGCTGGCACCTGGGGTGCGGCCCTGGCGGGCTGGGTTTCGGCCGGCGGAGTAGGCGCCTCCTGGCCGCACCCGCAGATCGACACCAGAGACGCCCAGAGAACCACAATCCGCAAGGTGATGCAGTCTCTTCTCATGCTTGATCATGTTACCGGCCAGGCCCGCGAATTGGAATCCCCGTCCAGACCGTACCCTAACGCGCGGGCGGCGGTTATAAGATTGACAGTGGCCCATGTCCTCGCGCCAGGCAGCGCGACGGGCCGTCCTTGGTCGCCGTAATGGAGCGAGAATGATGAGCAATGCGATGAGAGTCCTTGCCGTGCTTTTGGCGATGGTTTCGACGGCGACGGTGCGGGCGGACCAGGCCGAGGCGAACTGGCCTCAGTTTCGCGGGGCTCGCGGCGACAGCACGACCGCCAGCGCGGCCCTTCCGCTTACGTGGTCGGAAACGGGAAACATAACCTGGAAGACGCCCATCGCGCATCGTGGCTGGTCGTCGCCGGTTGTATGGGGCAAGCAGGTCTGGATGACCACCGCGACGCTGGATGGCAAGGTGATGTATGCGGTCTGCGTCGATGCCGACAGCGGGCGGATTGTCCACAATATCAAGCTCTTTGAAAACGCCAAGCCCGAGCACCGCAACCCGCTCAACAGCTACGCCTCGCCGACGCCGTGCATCGAGGCGGGGCGGGTTTACGTACACTTCGGCACCTATGGCACGGCCTGCCTGGACACGACCACGGGCAAGACCATCTGGCAGCGGCGAGACCTGCATTGCGATCATGCCCAGGGACCCGGTTCATCGGGTGTGCTGCATGATGGCAAGCTGTACCTGATCTTCGACGGCATGGACGTGCAGTTCGTCATAGCTTTGGACGCCGCCACGGGCAAGACCGTCTGGAAGACGCCGCGAAACGTCAAGTTCACCAGCGCCGACCCCGATCGCCACAAGGCGTTTTCAACGCCGCTGCTGATCGACACGCCGGCGGGCAAGCGACTCGTGGCCAGCGGCGCGGAGTTCTCGATGGCCTACGACCCTGCCACCGGTCGGGAGATATGGCGAGCAAACTATCCCGGGGGCTATTCGACGGCGTCCGGGCCGGTCGTTGTCGCGGGGTTGGTGTTGGTCAATTCCGGCTACAACAGGCCGCGGATTCTGGCGGTTCGCCCGGGCGGCAAGGGCGATGTGACCAAGACGCACGTGGCCTGGTCGCTCGATCGCGGCGGTGCCAACAAGCCCTCGCCCGCTGTCGTCGACGGGATGGTTTACTTTCTGCACGACGGCGGCATGGTCGCCTGCCACAACGGCAAGACGGGCGAGCACATCTGGCGAGGCCGGCTTGGAGGCAGGTTCTCCGCAAGTCCGATCATCGCGCCGGGGCGGATCTACTTCTTCGACGACCGGGGCAAATGCACGGTTATCGCCCCCGGCGGCAGCGAGATGAAGGTTCTGGCGACCAACAAACTAGACGCCGGCTGCATGGCAAGCCAGCCGTCAGCGGCGACACCCTGTTCGTGCGGACAAAGACCCACCTGTATCGCATCGAGCATCGGTAGGCGGGTGGCTGGTGACTGATTCGGATCCGCAGCGCATAAACCGGCCCAATGCTCTTGAATATCAGGGCATTGGGCCGTTCTTATTTGGCATCCGAATCCTGCTTACTTAAGCGAGCAGGTTTCGTGTGACCAACTGCTTGTCGGCAGGTCTACTTGCCGCCGTACTTCTTGTCCCACTCGGCGAGGGTCTTGGTCAGCGCTTCGCGGACTGCGGTGCCTGAACGATCGCGCGGTCCGGCGTTGGCGACCTTCGCCTGGCACTTCCGCAACGCATCGGCCAGCGGCTTGCCGTCGGCGCCAAGGTCCGTGAGCACCTTGCACAGGCCGACCTGCCACCCGCTGCCCGTGATGAGCCAGTTACTGTGCTGGAAGCCCGGTGTCCAGGTCTCAAGGTACTTCAGGAAGTCGGGAATCAGCAGTTTGTACGGCGGGTTTTTGAATCGCTTGAGCGTCATCATGATGCGGTGCGTCGCCTCGTGATGGGCGGCCTGCTTGTCGTAACCGCTGGCAAGCAGGGCACTGTGCAGAGACTTGCCGATCTTGCGGACATACTGGGCGTTCAACTCATCGCCGAAGCTGCCCTTGTTGGCTTTGAGCAGATTGCCGATTCCGCCGTCGTAGGAGCTTCTCGCGTAGACGTGGCGGCTATTGACGTACATGTCGGCCAGGAACATCAGTTCCGGCCCGGTGATTTCCGAGTTCAGTCCCACGAGAGCCCAGTAGGCCGATTCGCGCAGGTACCATTCGGGGTGTACGGCGAACTTTTTGATCGTAGCCATGTTCTTGCGGATGCTGACCGCCTCGGCGCAACCCAAGGCCGAAAGCGCACCGTCGATTTCCCACCAGGCGGCATCGGGGTCGTTGAGCATCTTCTCGATTGCGGGCACGAATTGGGCGGTTACCACCTCGCGGGGAAGCTTGCAGATGCCGCTGCGTCCCCAGTTTTTATAGCTGCTGATGGAATCACAGCCGGCGCGGCGGACGCGCGGGTCGGTGTGGTTGAGGGCCTCGGAGATGGCGTCGTAGGCCTCATCGTTCTTGATGTCGGCCAGCTTGTAGGCTGCCCATGTGCGGATCATCGGGCTGAAGTGTCGCATTTGCCTGGCGGCGTATTCGACACTGATTGCGCCCCTGCCGTGGACCTTCTCGTAGATCACGTGTGGCGGCTCATCTTCGGTGCCGTAGCCTTGGCAGTAGTCGCTCTGGAGGAATACCTTGTCTCGAGGCGTGCCCCAAGGCAGTGCCGGCAGGGCCGGGGCCTTTACGCTGTGCTCGGTCCTGGCTAGGCCCGTGATGCGAAGGTTCTTCAGCGGGGCGGTGTAGGTCAGGCCAACCTGGTAGCCCCAGTCTTCGCCGCTGTAGCGGGTCGCGGGCGACGGTAGAATCTTAAAGCTGCCATTGGGAAGGCGGCAAAGGTCGTAGTACCACTTCATCTGCTGCATGTGCCGACGGTAGCGATTCTGCTGGTCGGCATCGAGAAGGACAATGGTAATTCCACGCCAGATGATGTTGAAGCCACCGCCGGTGTGCCCGGCCTCGGGAGCGAAGTATGAGTCAGCCACCAGCATCGCAAGATGCTTGGCCTCCATCTGGTAAACTTGTCCTTGCAGCAGAGACATCGCGCAGGCAATGGCTTCGTTTCGGCCGTTGGTGTCAACGTAGATTTCCGCACGGTGGTCGCCGTAGCAGATGCTGCCATGACCCGGCATGCGATAGAAGAAGTTCATCGCCCTGATGAACGGTGTCTCAGCCTCGGTTACCCCACACTCGCGAGCCAGGCACAAGCCCAGAAAGACCGTCACGCCGGCGGAGTTCATCTGCCCGCTTTGCACGTAGCCGACCGAGGTGTTGGTCATGCTGTGGCCCCAGCTTCGTGCGATCTGCCCCTGCAGGCTCTTGGTTGACAGGACCCGCATCGCCGGCAGGACCTTCTTGTCGCCGGTCCGCAGGTAGTACTCGCCCATGAGTATCAACTGGTAGCCCAGGTGCCAGCTGCTGCCGGTGGGTTTGGCCTGGGCCTGCTTGGCCATTGCGTAGGTGAACTTCTGCACGTTGGGCATGTAGGCGTCGTCGCCGGTGGACATCAGGAACAGTGCCGCCATGCAGCC
>CAZMBZ010000244.1:0-8262 GCA_964564285.1 uncultured Planctomycetaceae bacterium
CGGCCAGGCGAAGCGGCTGGAGAATCGTATTCTGGCTGTTCCTCGTGCTGATCCTGGGTGGTTCGATACTGATGAATCTGGCGCTTCTCGTGGTCGTGGGCAAGCAGTTCAGCGGCCCCGATGCCGCCGGCATGTCCACCACTACCCTTCGCGGCGGATCAGGCAGTCAAACCATCGCGGTCTACAACGTCGTGGGCGTCATCGACGGTGCGGCCGTGTCACAGTTCCGCCAGTTCTACAACTCCGTGATCGGCGACAACGACGTCAAAGCCATCGTGCTGCGAGTGGACAGCCCCGGCGGCGGCGTGACCGCATCGGACCAGATATGCAACATGGTCAAGCAGATCAAGGCATCCGGCAAGAAGGTGGTGGTGTCCATGGGCTCTCTCGCGGCGAGCGGCGGCTATTATATTTCCGCCCCTGCCGACGAGATATTCGCCGAGGAAACGACCATCACGGGCAGCATCGGCGTTATCGCCGGATGGGTGGTGCTCAAGGGCACGCTGGATAAGATCGGCGCCGAGCCGATCACCGTAAAGTCCAGCCACGCCCAAACGTGGAAGGATGAAATGAGCATCACCTCCCAGCCGCAGGACTATCAACTGAAGCACCTCCAGGGCGTGCTGGACCAGATGCAGACGCGATTCGAGGAAGTAGTCCAGGCCGGGCGAGGCAAGAAGCTCAAGCCCCGCCAGGAAAAGGTGGTGGTTACCCACAAGGACGGCAAGGCCTACACGCACACCAACACCGAGCCGTTCAACGGTAAGATATATCTCGCCTCCGACGCCATGAACCTCGGCCTGATCGACCAGATCGGATACCAGGATGCCGCCATAGACAGAGCGGCGGCGATTGCGGTACTGTCCAACCCGAAGGTCGTCAGGTATGCCAGACGAAGAACCTTCATGGAGCAAATGCTGGAAGGCAAATCCGATGCGTCGTTCAAGATCGACGCCGGACTTATCGACCGGCTCCAGACACCGCGATTCATGATGCTTTGGAAGGCCGAGTGACAGCCCGAAAAACCATCACCGCCTCCCGCGCCCTGAAGGCATCGCTGGCCGTGGCCTGCGTAGTGTCGGCGATTACGCTTGCGCCACCCCAGGCCGCCGGGAAGGCCGCACCGTCCAGTGAGAGGGTCCAGCGCGCCATCGCGGCGGCAGATCGGTTCCTTATCTCGCAAATCCAGGACGATGGCCGAAGCGCCGGCGAGACCGACCCCGCCAACAGCCGCTACGGAGGCAAGACCGCCTTGCTGGTCGAGGCGCTTCTATGGGCGCGGGCGAACACCTCCACAGGCCCCAAGCTCGCCCAGGCAATCAACTGGCTGGGCAAGGCCCGCCTGACCGGAACGTACCCCGTGGCGCTTCGCGCATGCGTCTGGGGACGACTGAAGGACCCCAACACCCTACCCCTGCTGCGAAAAGACGCCGAGTGGCTCATCCGGGCCGCCAACGCCGAAGGGGCCTACACCTACACCTCCAGCAACGGCCAGGCCTCCGATATCTGGGACAACTCCAACAGCCAGTTGGCCCTGCTGGGAGTATCCGCCGCGATCGGGCGGGGCGTGGAAGTCCCCCCGGCATACCTTCGCACGGTCCAGAAACACTGGCTCGCCCAGCAGCAGCCCGACGGAGGCTGGGGCTACCTAACCACACCCCGCATACCTCATCCGCGGACTTACGGTTCGATGACGGCGGCCGGGCTGGCGAGCCTGTACATCTGCTTCGACAACCTCCACGCCGAACAGTTCATCCGCTGCGTAGCGCCGGGCGAAAACCCATCTGCCGTCAAGGCCCTGAACTGGCTGGGCAAGAAGTTCGACGCCCGCGAGAACCCCGCCAAGGGCGTCGAGTGGTATCACTACTGGCTGTACTGCGTCGCCCGCGTCGGCCAGGCCAGTGGGCACAAGTATCTCGGCGAGCATGACTGGTTCGCCGAAGGCGCCGCCGCCCTGATCGCTCGCCAGAACTCCAACGGCAGCTTCGGATACGGCGACTGCGTGGCGGACACGGCCTTCGCGCTGATGTTCCTCCTCCGCGGGCGAAGCCCCGTGCTGGTCAACAAGCTGCAATACCCCGGACGATGGAATCCGCGGCCCCGCGATGCCGCCAACCTGTCGCGATGGATGAGCAGGCAATTCGAGCAGGCCATGACCTGGCAGATAGTCACCCTCGACAGCCCGCCCGAGCACTGGCACGAGGCGCCGGTGCTGTACATCTCGGGGGCAGGACCCATCGAGCTCGGCAAGGCGCACATCACCAAACTGCGCCAGTATGCCCTGCGCGGTGGACTGCTGCTCAGCGAGGCTGCGTGCAACAACGGCGACTTCACCATCGACATGGGCAAGCTGTACGCCAGAATATTCCCGGAGTATCCCCTCATTCGCCTGCCCGCCGGGCACGGGGTGTACTCGGCGCACTTCCATCGCAAGTCCGACATCGCCCTCTACGGTGTGACCAACGGCGTGCGACTGCTGGCCATCCATTCGCCGCGAGAACTGTCCCTGGCCTGGCAGCTCGGCCCGCGCGATGCCCAACTGCCGACCTACCAAATCGCCGCGAACATCTGGAGCCACGCCACAGGCCGCAAGATCGTCCATCCGCGCGAGCTGAAGTTATGGCCCCAGGCCGACAAGACCGCCCCCGTCGCCACCGTCCGCATTGCCCGCCTGACCCACGGCGGGAACTGCGACCCGGAACCCATGGCCTGGCGACGGCTGGCCATCCGCGTCCACAACCGCTTCCGCGTTCGGCTGGATGTGTCAGAGCCGATGCCCATCGTCGATCTCGACGCCAACGACCGCCCCATCGCACACATGACCGGCACGGACCTGTTCGAGCTTTCCGAGCCCGAGAAGACCGCCCTGCGGAAGTTCTTCGCGGCCGGGGGAACGCTCGTCGCCGACGCCGGCGGCGGGAGCAGACTCTTCGCACGTAGCGTCACCGAGCAGGTCTTTCCGCAGGCCGGCGGAGACAAGACAGGCGAGTTGGCCCAGGAGCACCCGATCTTCCAGGCCGGGCCGTACAAGCTGACCAAGGTCCAATACCGCAGCGAGTACACCCAGACACTGGGCGAAAGCGACAAGACCCGCCCGCGCCTCCGTGTCGTGCTGAAAAACGAACGCCCCGTCGTCCTGCTGAGCGAACTGGACATCACCACCGGCCTGCTGGGAATCCCAGTGTATCGGTTAAAAGGCTACAGCCCGGACTCCGCCGAGAAACTTATGACTAACATCCTGTTCCAAACAGGAGGAGTAAGAACGAAATGAACGAAACCGATGTAATAACCCCTGTACGAGGGGAAGTCTACCGCATCGTATCCTTGGTAATGCTCAATATCGTTTTGATGGTGCTCGTCGTGGTGGGCCTGGGCTTGCCCTTATTCTATGCACCGAAGCAAATTGCCGTCTATCAGGACATGGGCATGGCGCTGCCAACAATCACGCGAGTAATCCTCACCTACTGCAATCCGATGATTATTTTCATGGCAGCCGGTCTCCTTGGCACGCTGCTCGTCGTGAAGGAGATCCTGACCCCGCCAAAAGTGCGAGTCTGGCTCAATGTCTTAGCACTCATTCTAATTGTGTTTTGGGGTGTTACCTACGTCTACGCGATATCGGTGCCGATGTGGTCAGCACTTCAGGCAATGCAATGAGCCTGATGCTTCGAACTCGGTCACCGCAGGCGGCTCACTTCAACGTCAGCCTCTTGTACCTGCCGCGCCGGTGGGCGAGGCGGTCGGAATGCTCGGCCGCGAGCGATTCCTCGTAGTCCTGGAAGTTGCCCGCGAACCATCGCGCCGCCCCGCCACCTTCGAGGATCAGCAGGTGCGTGCATACGCGGTCCAGGAAGAACCGGTCGTGACTGATGATCATTGCGCAGCCGGGGAAGTCTATCAGCGACTGCTCGAGCACGCGCATCGTGTTGACGTCCAGGTCGTTGGTCGGCTCATCCAGCAGGATCAGGTTCCCGCCGCGCTTGAGCAGCTTGGCCAGGTGAACGCGATTCCGCTCGCCGCCGGACAACTCGCCGACGAGCTTCTGCTGCTGCGGGCCGCGAAAGTTGAACCTGCCGACGTACGCGCGGGAGTTCATCGAAACGCTGCCTAGCTCGACCTGATCGCGCCCGCCGGTGATTTCCTCGAATACCGTATTGCTGGCCGTCAACTCGTCGCGGTTCTGGTCCACGTATGAAAGCACAACCGACGAGCCAATGTCTATGAGCCCGGCGTCGGGGATTTCCTGGCCCATTATCATGCGGAACATCGTCGTCTTGCCGCTTCCGTTTGGGCCGATCACGCCGACCATCGCCCCGTGCGGCAGCGTGAACGAGCAATTCTCCAGCAGCGCCGCGCCGTCGTAGCCCTTGCTCACACCTTCGAACGTCAGCACCTTCTCGCCGAGACGCGGGCCAGGGGCGATCTGGATCACCGCGTCGGACTTGGTGTCGATTGTCGCCTGCCCGGCCAGTTGCTCGTACTGGCGGATGCGGGCCTGGCTTTTTGTCCGCCTGCCCTGAGCGGAGGTGTTGATCCACGCGAGCTCGCGCTGCAGCGACCGCTGGCGGTCGGTCTCGCGCTTCTCGCGGATGCGGAGGATATTGGCCTTCTGGGCCAGCCAGGATGAGTAGTTGCCCTCGAACGGAATTCCCTGTGAGTCTTCGAGTTCGAGAATCCACTTGGTGATATTGTCGAGAAAGTACCGGTCGTGCGTTACGATAATCACCGTGCCTGGATACTCGCGTAGGGCAGTCTCCAGCCAAGCGACAGTCTCGGCGTCGAGGTGGTTGGTCGGCTCATCCAGCAGCAGCAGGTCGGGCTTTTCCAGCAGGACCTTGCACAGCGCCACGCGCCGCCGCTCGCCGCCGGAAAGGACTCCCGCCACCATGTCATCCGGCGGAAGCACCAGTGCATCAGCGGCGATGTCCAGCATGCGGTCGGCCTCCCAGCCATCGCAGGCGTCGATCTGCTGCTGGAGGTCATCCATCTCGGCCAGGAGCTTCTCCATCTTGTCGGCGTCAGGGTCCTCGCCCAATTGGTCAGCCACGGCGTTGAAGCGATCCACCAGCGCCTGAATCGGCGCGATGGCTTCCAGGAGGTTCTCGCGGACGGTCTTGTCCAGATCGAGTTGCGGCTCCTGGGCGACGTGGCCGACCCGCATGTTCCTGGCGAGGACGGCCTCGCCCTCAAAGTCCTTATCGATCCCGGCCAGGATGCGAAGCAGCGTCGTCTTGCCGGACCCGTTCTCGCCCACGATGCCGATTTTGGCACCGTAGAAGAACGAAAGGTTTATGTTGCTCAGGATGACCCTGTCATCGTAAACCTTGCCGACATCACGCATTTCAAAGACAAATCTGGGCGGCATTGGAAAAACCCTTAACTGTTAGGGGAGAACGTCTTGGGTCGTTTATCTGAAATCTCATATCTCATGCAGGAATGAAAGAAGCCGGCCCTTCCAGGTCGGCTTCTTTCGATGGGAGCGGGAGGGTTCGAACCTCCGTAGGCATAAGCCGTCAGATTTACAGTCTGATCCCTTTAACCACTCGGGCACACTCCCGTATGCGGGCCAAGTAATTTACGATATCCGCCCCGCCTAGTCAAGAGCCAGATGGCGCCAAAGCATGTTTTTAGAGCACTTCGCTTTTCAGGCGTCGGATTCAGGCCTTGCCGTCGTTTCATCAGCGGCCAGCAGGGTGAGGATATGGTCCACCACGCTCCGCGCGCAGCGCAGCACACCCTCTTCGCTCAGGTGAAGCTGATCGTCGGCGAGCATGCGATCCGGATCGGCCCCAACGATGCCGTACAGGTCATTGACGGGCACTTGGCATTGGTCCATCACCTGCATCGCGGAGTCGTTGTAGCGTTCAATGTCGCCCTGCTTCCAGGACCACTCCTTCTCGCTGAACGGCCTGTCGGGATGCGGCGGGGTGCTGGTGGCAAAGATGAGCTTCTCCGTGATGTTGTTTCTCACGTGTCGGACGATAAGCCGGAGATTGCCCACGTAGTCTTCCAGCGGGATCTGAACCGGGCGGCGTGCGGGATTGTACCCGGCATCGTGGATCCCGTTGTTCCAATGGATAAGATCAGGCTTGCCGAACTCGCCAATCCAGTCCGGAATGGACGTCAGCGTGAAGAGTGAAAATCGGCAGTTGACCCTCGGGCCGACCACCTCCACCTTGCCCTTAAGCAGGTCAGCCACCAACGGCTGATAGCTCATTCGAATCGAGTCACCCAACAACATAACTTTCGGCAGTTTCATACTTCGATCCTGTTCGTTTCCACTGATAATACGGATCCCAGTTGGATCTCGTGCCCGCGCGGACAGACCACGCAATTATTGCGTGGGCCTTATCTACGGGTCATTAGGCTTTCTCTGCTTTACCGTCGCCTGGTCTCACCGGCGGACAGGGAAACTTCACTGACCTTGCCGTTCATCTTCAGTGTGATCTTTACATCCCGGGTGGCGGTGAGACTGACGCCACACACCTTGCCGTCCTTCCAGTCGAAACTCACCTCGACTCCGCCGCGTGCCCGCAGGCCTTTGACGGATCCCGTTGCCCAGACATCCGGCAAGGCGGGCAGCAGGTGAATGATGCCTGTGTGGGATTGAATCAGCATCTCCGCCACGCCCGCGGTGTAGCCGAAGTTGCCGTCGATCTGGAACGGCGGATGCGTGTCGAAAAGGTTATTGTAAATGTTGTTGCGAATCATCTCGGTAAGCAACTTGTGGGCGTGATTGCCGTCATGCAACCGAGCCCAGATGCTGATCTTCCACGCCTTGCTCCAGCCGGTCCCGCCGTCGCCGCGAGCGTTGACACTCACCCGGGCGGCCTCGGCGAGTTTGGGCGTAGTCAACGGAGATATCTGACGCCCCGGATGAAGGGCGTACATGTGCGATATGTGCCGGTGATGATCCTTCGGATTGTCCCTGTCCTCCATCCACTCCTGGAGCTGGCCCCAGTTGCCGATCTTCGGACCGACAAGCTTGTCCCGCATCGACGCCAGCTTCTTGCTGTAATCAGCGTCCACGCCGAGCTCCCCCGCCGCCTCGATGGTATTGTTGAACAAATCCCAGACGATCTGCTGATCGTACGAAACGCCATCTTCGGTGGGACCATGCTCCGGCGACCAACCGTTGGGCACGACGAGGCGACCGTCGGGCAGTTCCTTCAGGCGATCTTCCCAATAGTGGCAGACTTCCTTGAGGAACGGATAGGCCGAGGCCTTGAGAAACTTCTTATCCCGCCCGAACTCGTAGTGCTCCCAGAAGTGCCTCGCATACCATGCACTCGCCGGCAGGTTCCACTTCCACCCCATCCCGCCGAACGGGTTGTGACTGGTCCGAACCGTGAACCCGCGAACATTCTCACCGAACGCCTTCCGCGTCCCCTTGCGGAACGGTTCCAGCGAGGCCGTCAGCAAGTCAAACAGAGGCGTATGGCATTCGGAAAGATTGGTCACCTCCGCAGGCCAGTAGTTCATCTGAACGTTGATGTTGCTGTGGTAATCCGCATGCCACGGCGCGTTGTTGACGTGATTCCAAAGACCCTGTAAGTTCGCCGGCAAGGTGCCAGGCCGGGAGCAGCCAATCAGTAAATACCGCCCATACTGGAACAGCAACTCCTCCAGGTCGGGATCGGCCTTGCCTTCCTTAATCGCTTTCAGACGTTCGTCGATCGGCATGGCGAGTTGGGCATCGGCGGTCCCGCCAACATCGACCGCCACGCGGTTGTACAAAGACTGGTGATCCTTGACGTGACGGGCAAGCAGAGTCGACCAGCTCTGCCCCGCCGCCGCCTCGGCTTGCTTTGTGACCAGGGCGTGGGGATTGACACCCTTGAAACCTTTGGAGTAGTCCATGACATAGCTGGTCCCGGCTGCGAGGGTCATGGTCAGGCTGTCGCACCCGCTGAAAACCAGGGCGTCCCCATCCGGCTTGATTGTCCCGCCTTCGACGGCGACGATCAGCCGCGCCTCGTACTCCATGCCGTTGGGCAGCGTGCCGGAAAAAGTCATGTGGTTGGCGCCGACAGAGGTCTTCTCCTCCCGGCCACCATCCAGCATGATCCGGCCGGAGTATTTGCCCTTGGCGTTTGCCGTCATTCGCGAAACGATAACCTGATCGGGCTGGCTGCAGAATGTCTCTCGCACGAACTCGACGCCATCTCGCAGGTAGCTGACTCGAGCAACCGCCGTACTGATATTGAGCTCGCGCCGATACTTCGTCGTTTCCGCTTTACCGTCGAGTGCGATGTAAAGATC
>CAZMBZ010000245.1:0-8259 GCA_964564285.1 uncultured Planctomycetaceae bacterium
GAACGGGGCTGCGCCTCGGAAGAAATCATGCGGGTGGTGAATAATCCGGGCTTATTGTTCTTCGCGCCCTCTGCGTAAAATTCCGTCTCTGCTTCTTTCTCCGATCAGGCCCCAGCCGACCCTGTGTAGCGGAGTTTTATTTCGGTGTATTGGCCGCAGGTCATTTTGCCTTCGGAGCACTTGCCTGCACGGATGCACTTCGGGCCGGCGCCGTCGAAGATGCTCGGGGCAACCTTCTTGGCCTGGGCGAACATCTGCTCTGCCACACCGCGAATCTCCCACTGGGCGCGCATGCAGAGTCGCTCCTCGAAGAAGTGCAGCAGTTCGCGGGCGTTCATGGTGATGAATATCTTCGTCTCGCAGGCGTTGGGCAGGACGTAGCGGGCGTCCTGGTTGCTGGCCTCGCCGGAAGCGCCGAGGGCCTCGTTGAGCTTGCGGTAGCGGTCGGCGATCAGTTCCATCGTCTGGCTGAAGTATTCCACCGCGTCGACGGCCTGGCCGTCAATGTCCACCGTCTTGCCCGCCAGCTCAGGCGGCACGATATAGTCGAACTCCGCGTGCTGGACGTAGCGCTGGCTGCGCTGGGAATAGCTGGCCAGGCGATGGCGGACGAGCTGGTGCGTCATGGCCCGGCTTACACCTTCGACAAGGAACGTGAAGCTCGCATGCTCGATTGGACTCAGGTGCCCGAGCTTCTTGAGCATCGCCACGAACTTGCCCGCTCCATCGGGGTCCTGCTCCAGTATGGCGTCGGTCTGTTCGGCGTAGCAGAGCCTGCCCGCGGCGGCGATAAGCTCCTCGGGGTCCGCGGTGTGCTGGACGAGTGTCACTTTGGCTTGAACGGCTTTCATGCCCGCATAGTAGACGGTGGCGGCCTTTGGCCGCAAATGTCAAATGCTCGAATGTTCAATGCCAAACGCGGGAAGAAGGCCCAACCGGGCAATAGGAACCGAGAAACCTGTATCGTGGTTCTCGGTTGGGCCGTTCGATTTTCCCGACTCCCAGCTACCGACTACCGGCTACGGACTACCGCCCCGCCTTGTTCGGCGGGAGTCCTTCGAGGATGAGTTGGCGGACCGCGTGCGCGGCGCCGTCGGCGTCGTTGTGGCCGGCCAGGTGATCCGCGACGGCGAGGGCCTGCGGGGAAGCGTTTTCCATCGCGACGGCGATGCCCGCCCATTGCAGCATGCCCACGTCGTTTGCGTTATCGCCGATGGCCATCACCTGTCTTCGGTTTATTTGCATCTCGCCGGCGACGACGCGGAGTGCCTGGGCCTTGGAGACCGTCGCGTGCATGATCTGGAGCAGGTAATCCTCTGTCTGGACGATATTCACCTGGTGGGGAAATGTCTGATGGACGGCCTGGCAGACCTCGCGGAGCCTTTGCGGCTTGCCGAGGAGCAGCAGTTTCGTCATGGACTGGTCGGCCCAGTTCTCGACGGGCTCGACACTGTCTGGCGGGAAGATTCGCCCTGTCTCGGTGTTGTATGCCGGATCGAAACGGTCCGTAAACCAGTGGTCCATAACCTCGGCCGAGACGAGCACACCCGGGTAGGTCCTTCTGGCGAGGTGAATAATGCCTCGGCTTATCTTCGCGGGTATCGGCCTGTGCATAAGAACGTGCTGGCAGGTGGGGTCGATGACCAGCGCGCCGTTATAATTGATCATGGGCGTGTCGAGGTCCAGCAACTCGTAGAAGGGCATGACGCTGCGCGGCGGCCTGGCTGTGGCGAGGACGATCTTCACGCCTGCCTGCTCGCGAGCTGATCGCAGGATGGTGGCGGTGGTCTGCGTAATCTCCTTGTCGGAGTTCAGCAGCGTGCCGTCGAGGTCGATGGCGACCAGATGGATTTTCATGGCATTTGCACGGTCCTTTTCCAATAATGCATTAATGCGCGAAGTCGCCATTCGTTTCGATCCTCCTTTATGCGGGCGGCAAATACAAAAGATCTGAAACCTTGGGGGTCCGCGGGCGTCATAAGGGATATATCGGCAGGTGGCGCAAGGGACTAAAGCGACTGACGAAAGCAATAGCTGGAGCGAAACTCAAGCAAGAGGGCCAAAGTAATGACTTCCAGGCAGTTAGTTAATTCTGCGATGTGCCTGAGCGTGTTGGCGTTGCTGACGCCGACGGCGCCGGCCCAGATAGCCCGAGCGGCCCGGGTGGTTATGCAACGCGGCGCTGCCGCACCGACGACCTCGGTCAAAAACAGCAAATCCGGCCTGCACATCCCGCAGGGCAAAAGCGTCAACTTCACCTACACGATGAACGACGGCACAGGCTTCCGCTGGGACATCCAGCATTACGGAACCATAGGCCAGGGAACGAATTACGCCTACAGCGGCGGCCTGTACCTCCAGGTTGGCGGATCGAGCATCCACTCCAGCGGCCGGGGCTGGATAAATGCCGCCGGCGACGAAGTCGAGATCGGGCCGATAAGCCGCAACAACGTCAAAGTATACCGCCGCATCAAGGTCTACAAAGATCGGGGCCTGGCGCGCTGGCTGGACATCTTCGAGAACCCCACCGACAAGGCAATCGCCCTGAGAATCCGCGTCTACAGCAACACGAACTGGACGATCGGAAACCAGCGATATTCCAGTGGCAAGGGCCAGTTCACCGACAAAGACTTCGCATTCGTCACCCGAACCCAAGGGGGCAACGCCCCGGCCGTCATGCACTACGTCTGCGGCGAGCGGTCCAAACTTCGCCCGACGGTCAACATCCGGGGCAACCAGGTATACGTCAACTATTCTTTCACCGTACCTGCCCGCGGCACGGCCGTGCTGTGCTACTTCGAGAGCCAGAACAATTCCGCCGACGCCCTGGTCAAGTTGATGAAGACTCTCAAGCCTCACAAGGTCCTCAAGGACCTTCCGCCATCCGTGCGGAAGATGCTGATCAACATGCCGGTAAGCGGCGGGATCGGCGGGGTGGAACTGACCCGCTCTGAATCCACGGACTCCGTCGTTACAAGCCACGGCGACCCCATCTACGGGAAGATCGAGAACCAGTCGTTCGTACTGGACACGCTGTTTGGCCCGATGACCCTGCCGGCGAAACAGGTGATCGGCATGGCGGCGATACCCGGCGAGGAAAGGCGTTTCCGCGTACTGCTGGCCGGCGGGCAGATCATCGCCGGCGCGGTCAAAACCGACGCAAAAATCAAGCTGACCATGCCTGCCGGAGGCAACCTGGAAGTGCCCTTTCCGGACATACAGCAATGCTCGTATAGTATCTCGCCCGAGAGGCCCGAGGACAGCCCGTTCAAGTCGCCGATGATGATCCTGCGAACGGGCGATAGGGTGGCGTTCCAGGGCTCGGCCGTGGCGCTTCGCCTGCGGACGCGGCATGGCGTGATCGACCTCAAGGCCGGCGATCTGATGTCGATAACGATGGACAATCCGGGCAATGGGATTCACCGCGTAACGTTCCTCAACGGCTCGCACCTGGGCGGTTTCCTTGAGCCCGAGAGCATGCCCGTGACACTGGCGCTGGGACCCAAACTGACGATCCCGCGAAACCTGATATCGGAGATGTACTTCGCCGCCGACGAGAAGCCCGACGCCACGCTGGACTCGGTGGAACTGTCCAACGGCGACGCGTTGTACGGGCACCTGGTATCCGAAGACCTGACCGTTCAGACGCAATACGGCCAGGTCAAGCTCAAGCCGGAAAACGTCAAGGTCATAGCGCTGAGCCCGACCCACCTCGGCCGGGTCGCGATGCTGCTTTGGGACGGCACGGTGCTTCGAGGCCAGTGCAAGCAGGAGGTGCTGTCTTTCAAGATCGACCCGGGTCCGACGCTCGATCTGTACATAGGTCAGTGCGTCCAGCTAGGCCGAAACCAGGCCCTGCCTCCCAAGGAGATCCGCGACAAGCTGCTGAAACTCGTCGGGCAGTTAGGGGCTGAGAGCTACAAGGACCGCCAGGCCGCCAGCAAAGGGCTTATAAAGATGGGCAAGGGCATCGTGCCTCTCCTGCAGAAGCACCTCACAGCCAGTGACCCGGAGATCCGCCAGCGGCTCGAGGACGTTATCGAGAAACTCGGCGGAAAGGCCACCCCCGCGAACCCAGGAGGGGGCAACATGAACGGAATGCCGCCGGGGATGATCATCCGCCGTTGAGCGGGAAGGCAAACGTAGGCAAATCGGACATCGAGATGAGACGACAGCGTTGCAGCGTCAGGAACGTATGAACATGAAAATTGTGAAAACCGCGGTGATATCGAGTGTGGCTGCCTGCTGCGTGGTCCTGACATTTGGCACGGCGGGCGCGATCGCTGCGATAAAAATGCCTATGGGCGTACCCGTACCTGTGCAACCACGGGCGGCTTCGGGTAAGACGAAATCGAGCATTCACCTGTCCTCGGGGCAGAAGGTGGGTTTCAACTGGTACGTAAACGACGGCGCGGGCTTTCGATGGGACATTTCATCGAACGGGCAGGTCAGCGACGGCACGAACGACGCCTACGACGGCGGAATGCAGCTTCGCCTCGGCGGGTCAACCTTCTCAACGGGCAGTTCCCAGGGCATACGGAGCAAAGATGGGCGGGAAGTGGAGATCGGCCCGTGGACCCGAGGTTCGATCCGCATCTGGCGGAGAGTGTACGTCGACGCGAAACTTGGCTACGCACGATGGATTGATATCTTCGAGAACACCAGCAGCTCGGCGCAGACCATCAAGGTCCAGTACTACTCGAACCTCGGCGGCTCGATATCCGTCACGACCACGACCACCGGTAAGCAGGATGTTTCCAAGCAGGACTGGGGCCTCGTAACGGCGGGCTCGGGGAGTTCGTCCAGGCCAGCCATCGCGCACATCTTCACGAACAAGGGTTCCCGGATGAAGCCGTCCGTGCGGCTCAACCGCGGCCAGGACGACTTGTACATCAACTACGACCTCAAGGTGCCAGCCGGCAAGACGGTGGCCATCTGCCAGTACGAAGCACAGCGCAAAAGCAGCGCCGAAGCCATCACGTTTCTCAAGGCATTCAAACCGCGCCGCGAGCTGGGAAAGGTGTCCACATCGCTGCGCCGGATTATCGTGAACATGGGCGGGGCGAGCCTGATGATGGGCAATATCGATCTGCCCCGCCACGACAAACACGACCTGGCCATCCTTCGCAACGAGGATGAGCTGCTAGGCAAGATCCTAAACGAACGATTCAACGTCGAGACTTCCTTCGGAACAATCGATCTGCCTGCCTCGCGAGTGGTCGGGCTGAGCGTCCCCGCCGCCGACGACCCGTACGTCCAACTGGTGCTGCTGGATGGACAAATGATAGCGGGCAAGCTGCTCAATGCCCCGCTTCGGCTGAAGTTGACCAACGGCAACGAGATGTCGCTGCCGCCGGAAAAGCTCAAGGCCGCCACGTTCGCGCTGTCGCCCAAGCGGCCTGCGGAAATCAAGATCAGCCGCCCCACCGTCATCCTGCGCAGCGGCCAGCAAATAGCGTTTCGCACCGCCGACCTGAACCTGACTTTCCAGACGCTCTATGGCAACGTTGACCTCAATGCCGACAACATGGTCAGCCTGGAGCTCGACACACCGGACGGTGGCCTGCATCGAGCGATCTTCCGCAACGGCTCGGTCCTGTCGGGACTGCTCGAGACCGAGTCGCTCAAACTGACCCTCGATCTGGGACCGGTTCTGGACAGCCGCCGGCAGATCGTCTCGCAGTTCCTCTTTCCGGCCGAGGAGGTGAGCCCGGACGGACTGAGCGAAATCAATCTGCGAAACGAAGATGTGCTGTTCGGACATATCACCGATGAGTCGCTGGCGATCGCAACACAATACGGCAAGGTGACGGTAAGCCCCGCCGACGTCGCCGAGCTTGCCACCCCACAGGATGGAGCCCTCGGACAGGTTGTAATCAAGCTCCATAACGGGACCTCGGTGACAGGCAAACTCGTCGGCGAGACGATTCTTTTCCAGACAGAGCCCGGCCCGAAGTTGCCGATCTTCATCGGCCACATTATGCAGATCACGTGTCCCGAACCGACAAATAAAGTCGCTAAGAACACAGACTCCTCCGGCCAGGCCAAGCCAGGCCCGACACCCCGCAAGAGCCCAACAACCAAGCCGACCCGGCCGCACGCAGAGCCTGCGGTGAAGAATCCGGCAGCCCGCGCCTCCAAGACTGCCGAGCAGGCCGCCAAACTCAAGGCTCTCTCGGCGGAGTTCAAGAACGTCCAGGCCAAACAGGCCGCCCTGGCCGCCGGATCGAAGGCCTTGGCCAAGAACAAAGCATCCCAAGAGGCCCTGCAGAAAAACGCAGCGGCCCAGGCTCAACTCGCCAAGCGGGCCGCCGAGATCCGCCAGCAGATCGCCGAAATCCAGAAGGCGATGCTCCAGTCGATCCGGCTGCGATAACCCACCACCACCCGAGATCGTTCAAGAACCCCCCTGCCTCCAGGCCAACATTCCGGTATACTGGCTGGATTAGGCTGTTACGTATGGCCTGTGTTCGCGGTTTTCCTCCAACGGATGCGGTAATGTCGTTGATAGTAGGTACGGGCGTCGGCAAAAGTTTCGGCGTCGATTACGTTATCCAAGGCGCAAGGTTCCAGGTGGCTGAGGGCGATCGCATTGGCCTGGTCGGCCCCAATGGACAGGGCAAGACGACGCTGCTGCGCATTCTCTGCAAGCAGGACCGCCCCACCGTCGGCGACATCCAGTTCCGCACCGGCCTTCGCGTGGGATACCTGCCGCAGGACCCGCCCGCGATGGTCGGCACGACCCTGTGGGAGTCCATGCAGGATGTCTTCGCCGATCTCCACGCGACCCAGGCCGAGTTCACAAACCTGGCCGAACAACTCGACGACGATCCTGACGGGACAAAACTCGAGCGATACGGCGAACTGCATACGAAGTTCGAGGCCCTCGGCGGCTACGACATCGACAACCGCATTCAGACCGTCCTGACCGGCCTGAAGTTTGACCCCACCCAGCACAACATGCCACTGGCCCACCTCAGCGGAGGACAGCGGACACGGGCGCTCCTGGCCAAACTGCTGCTGGATAACCCCGATGTTCTGCTGCTCGACGAGCCGACCAATCACCTGGACATCGAGGCCGTCGAGTGGCTGGAACGCTACCTCCAGGGCTTCGGCAAGACCCTGATAGTCGTCTCGCACGACCGCTACTTCCTGGACCGTGTTACGAACCGCACGTGGGAGATATCGTTCGCCAACCTCGACGTCTACCGCGGCAGCTACAGCAAATACGTTCGCCAGCGGGATGAGCGATTCGCCGACCGCATGAAGCAGTGGCAGGCCCAGCAGGAATTCATCGAACGGACCGAGGATTTCATCCGCCGACATCTATCCGGGCAGCGGACAAAAGAAGCCCAGGGCAGGCGGACCCGCCTGGCAAGGTTCAAGGCCACCGAAGCCATCCCCTGCCCGCAGTCCCACCAGCACGTGGATGTGCGGATAAACCCGATGCAGCGCACCGGCGACCTTGTGGTTCGCACGTCCGAACTGGTGATAGGCTACGACCAGGCCGCGCCGCTTGTCACCATCGACAGCCAGGAAGTCCGGCGCGGGCAGCGAATCGCCATCGTCGGACCCAACGGCGTCGGCAAGACCACGCTCTTTCGCACGCTTATGGAACGCATCGACCCACTGGAAGGCTCGTTCGAGTTCGGCGCGAATGTCGAGCCCGGCTACCTGCCGCAGACTCACGACAACCTCAAGCCGGACGCTACCGTGCTGGAATCCCTCCAGAGCGTGGATATCGACCTCAAGCCCGAACGAGCGCGAACGCTTCTCGGCAGCTTCCTGTTCACCGGTGATGAGGTGTTCAAAAAGATCTCCGAAATCAGCGGAGGCCAGCGCAGCCGGGTCATCCTGGCACAACTCGCCGCCACCGGCCCGAACCTGCTGTTTCTCGACGAGCCGACCAACCACCTGGACCTTCCCAGCCGGGAGATCGTCCAGAAAATGCTCAAGGAATTCGCCGGCACGGTGATCTTCATAAGCCACGACCGATACCTCATCGAGGCCATCGCCACGAACATATGGGCCTTGGACGGCGGGGCAATACACCTGCTGGAAGGCGGGTGGGAGAACTACGTTCGATGGCGGACGGAGTTCCGCGCCGGCACCAGCGCCACGGCCCCACCGGAAAAACGGCAGCAGCACAACCGGCGTCAGGAGAACCTCGCCGCCCGCAAGGCAGCCCGGCAGCGCCAGCGAATAGAGCGAAAAGTCGAAACGGTCGAGCAGTCCATCGGCGAACTCGAAGAAAAGCTC
>CAZMBZ010000246.1:0-8211 GCA_964564285.1 uncultured Planctomycetaceae bacterium
AAGGCTGTTGCGTCCGCCGATGAGCCTGCGATCATACGCGATCATAGGCCTGTCCGCTCGTGTACGCAAGGGTTAAGGGGAGTGAGATGAACCCATGCGCCGGCCAGGCCTTAAGTAGATGGTAAGGTTGATCGGCAAATCCGTTGCTACCTCCTTGTCATGGGATTAGACTCCATAGTATGCTGACCCGCTCGCGTTGGTTTGAACCGTCTGGGCTTTGCATGGTGAGTCGATCCGAACGCTCGACGATCTCGCGGCCCTTATCCCGGGCGAAACGGGCGACACATACGGGATGACCAAAGGAGACCGAATGCCCCACTTCACCGACGACGCCCTCGAGATCATCGAGCACGCCAAGAAGCTGGCCACGCTGACCAAGTCCAACACACTGACGATTGAACACGTGCTACAGTCGCTCATCGGCCTGGACGAGCACCGTCTGAAGATCAGTCAGGAATACCCCAAGGTGTTCGAGGGCTTCCTGACCAACTTCCCTCCCCTGAAGGACAGGAAGCGATACGCCGGCTCTCTGCCGGCCTCGGACTCGCTGAAGCAATTGATCCTGTCCGCCCAGGAGCGGGCGGGCAAGGTCCGCAATGGCGCCGCCATCGACGCCGAGGATCTCCAGTGGGCCGTGTGCCAGTCGCCCCATGTCAAGGAAGTGCTCGAACAGTGCGTCCGGGGGATCGCCAACACGTCGGATCTCCAGACCAACGGCGACACCGGCCCCAAGGCCATCCAGTCGCTTACCTGCAAGCTACAGACCATGCGAGAGGATCTCCTGAAGCAGATTCTCGGCCAAGACCACGCCGTGCATGCTTTTGTCGATGGCCTGTTCAACGCCGAGGTGGTCGCCGATATCGACGACCAACGCCACGGGCCGCGGGCGATCTTCGTCTTCGCTGGCCCCCCCGGCGTCGGCAAGACCTACCTGGCCACGCTCGGAGCCGAAGCCATCGATCGCCCCTTCAAGCGACTCGACATGAGCGGCTACTCCGGCTCCGAACAACACCTCGGCCTCGTGGGCATGCCCAAAATGTACCGCGGTGCGCGGGCGGGCGACCTGACGGGCTTCGTCGCCGACAACCCCAACGCGGTGCTGCTATTCGACGAAATCGAAAAAGCCAGCCTCGACACCATCCACCTCTTCCTCCAACTCCTGGACACTGGCCGACTGGACGACAAGTTCACCAAGACCGAAGTCAACTTCCGCGACTGCATCGTAATCTTCACCACCAACGCTGGCCGAGCCCTGTACGAAGACCCCAACCAGACCGGCGTCCAGGCCTGCAACGCCAACGTGCATCGCCAGACCCTCCTCGACGCCCTGGCCAACGAGACCTCCCCGAAGACCGGCCAACCGGTGTTCCCTCAAGCGATCTGCTCTCGCCTGGCGACAGGCTGGCCGATCCTCTTCAATCGCCTCGGCATTGCGGAATTGCAGGCCGTGTCGCAAATGGAGCTCGACCACGTCGGTGCCCTGCTCTCCAAGCGGCTTGATCTGGACGTGACGTTTGACCGCAACGTCGCCACCTGCCTGCTCCTGCGTGAAGGCCTCACCTGCGACGCTCGCATATTGAGGGCCCAGAGCGAATCCTTCGCCAAGGGCGAAATCTTCAAGCTCAGTCGGCTGTGGGAGTCGACCACCCTGGCCGAAAAACTGGACCAGGCCCGCGAACTTCGCTTCCTCGTCGAGGGAGACGACGCCCATGACATCCTCGGCAAGTCGCCCACGCGAAACGCACAAATCCTGCTCGTCGCCGACGCAGATCTGTGCCAACTCTACCAGAAGAGCTTCGGCGACCAGACCGGCGTCGATTGGCTCTTCGCCAGCCAAGCTGATGAGGCGACCAGTCTGCTGGCCGAGAAATCTGTGGACTGCGTCCTGATGGACATCTTCATCGGGTCGCCCCATGCAGCCGTCAATACTCTGCAATTCTTTGACCACCTTGTCCCAGCCGCCCGCGACCTCAGGACGGGTCAAGAGCTTCTGCGACGCATTCGCCATCGAGCCCCAGACGCACCGGTCTACCTGCTGGATATCGGTTCATCGAACGATGCGTCCTTCGGATCATCGGCATCAAAACATCTCGACGAGTTGATCACAGCGAGTATCGCCAGCGGCGGCGCCCGCGGCGCCATCGTGACTCAATACGAGGATATCGCCGACCCCAAGCCATGGCGGGATGACCTCGCGGAGAAGATCCTCGCCGTGGGTCGGCAGTCAGTCATGGAAGCCGAAGCGGCCATCCTCGGCCAGCAACACCAAGTCCTTCGCTTCGAGACCGCTCCGCACGTCATCGACCATGGCGAGCGGATCGAGATTCGCCTGCGGAACTTTGAGTTTGTCCGAGCGTTGACCAGCGGCGACACCGGAAGCGTCCTCGATGATGTGCAACGGCCGGACGTGACGTTTGACGATGTCATCGGCGCCGACGGCGCCAAGCAGGAACTGGCGTTCTTCCGCGACTACCTGCAGGATCCGCGACGATTCGCCGCCAACGGCCTGCGTTCTCCCAAGGGCGTGCTTCTCTACGGGCCTCCGGGTACGGGCAAGACGCTCCTGGCCCGCGCCCTGGCGGGGGAATCCGACGTCGCGTTCATCCCGACCAACGCCAGCAACTTCATGACCATGTGGCAAGGCTCGGGCCCTCAGAGCATTCGCGACCTGTTCGCCCGGGCGCGACGGTACGCGCCGGCGATCATTTTCATCGACGAAATCGACGCCATCGGCGGCTCGCGAACCGGCGGGCCTGCCAGCCGATCCGAGGAAAACACGCTCAACGCCCTGCTGACCGAACTCGACGGATTCACCAGTCCATCGGCCACACGCCCCGTCTTCGTCTTGGCGGCCACCAACGCCCGCATCAACGCCGATGACGTGGTTGGGGAAGGTCGAACCGGCAAGATGCTCGATTCGGCATTGACCCGACGATTCGATCGGAAGATCCTCGTCGATCTGCCCGATCACGCCGCACGACTGAAGTATCTCCAGGCCAAGGTCGCCAATACGATAGCGGCCAAGCAGCTCAAAGCTGTCGCGGATCGCGCCTATGGCATGAGCTTGGCCGATCTGGAAGCGGTCGTGGAGATGGCCCGCCGCCTGGCCATGCGGGAGCAGACGTCGCTAGCGTTCGACCATCTGGACCGCGGCCTCGACGAGGTCCAGTACGGCGAGACGCGCCCACGTAGCGACGAAGAGAAACGCCGCACCGCCTACCACGAAGCCGGCCATGCCCTGATGTATCACCACTCCGGCCACCTACCGGTGTATGTGACGATCGTCTCGCGCGGCAGCCACGGCGGCTACATGGCGCCCGACCCGGAAGAGGCCATGCGGGGCTGCCTGAGCATCGATAACCTCACCGCCAAGATCCGCGTCTTGCTGGGTGGACGCGCGGCCGAGATCGTCCAGTTCGGCCCCCGGGCTGGCCTGACGACCGGCGCATCCAGCGACCTGGCCCGCGCCACGCGATTGGCTAGGGATATGGCCTGTCGATTCGGCATGGACGAGGAGATCGGCCCGGTGGTCCTCTCGGAGCTCACCAACGGTCTGGGACTCAACGATGAAACGCTGGCCCGTCAAGTCACCCAAGCCGCCCACCGCATTGCCACCGAACAGTTGGCCCAGACCATCGCGCAGCTAACCCAGAACAAGGACCAGCTTGATCGCCTGGCCGAGGCAATGATCTGCGACGAACGCCTGACGGGCGACCAGATGAAAGATCTGCTCGGCACCCCGCCGTAGAGAAACGCCGCGGCTAGTCCGTGTTGATCGGAATAAGGAGTGTTGGCATGGGCTTCTGGAATCGACTCTTTGGCAGGCCTGTAGGCAAAGGCCCTTCGGATAGGGACGATGCTGGCCTTAGCTGCGGCGCAGCAGCCCATCCTCGATATCGCCATTCAACTGGCCTGGACCCTGGAGCCGGTCTTCATGATCCTCGGCCAGAGCGCGGGGATGGCCGCAGCGTTGGGGATGGACTCGGCAAGAATCTGCTGGGTGTTCTGCTAATGGAAACAAGGGCTCGGATACGACAGGTCGCCGAATAAGATGAGGCCATCGACGGAGACTCCGCCGGGCGCTACCCTTGACGACGAACTTGAATCGCATGAATGAACAGGATTGATCGATGAAAACGAGACACCTCACTACCATGAGCACAACAGGGACGGATCGCCCCGGGAGTCCTCAATCGCCCAAGTGTGGCGGCAGTGATCCACTGGCCAAGTCATTCGTCTTCCCGGACATCAAGGACAAGACCGTTCTCGTGGTGGGAGTTGGGGGCGGATGCGACATCATATCCGCCTTCGCGCTGGCCGAGAAGCTGAAGACCGGCGATCCGGCAAAGCTCGTCTATGCCAACACGAAGACCAAAATCCCTGACGGTTTGGACTGTCTGTCGCAGCATATCCTGAGAGTGCCGAAAGACCGCATCGCCCTTTCTCCCGCCATGCGCACGCACGGCACGACATTCATAGACCAGAGTATCCCAAGGGGGGATGAGGGCTGTCCCTTGATACTGATACTACCGAAAGGTCGGGAGCATCATACGGAACTCGCCGCTGAACTGCGAGGAATGTCGTTCGACATGATCTTCTCAGTCGACACGGGGGCCGACTCCATCGTTACTGAAGCCACAAGTGGCCCCGAGGGTAGAGACCAACGAATGATGCGATTGCTTGCGAGCCTGGGCCGACCATGGATCCACATTGTCGTGGCACCGGGATGTGACGGCGAGACGACCTTCTCGCAGATACAGGACACTGTCAAGAAACTGGATGGGGCCAAGAGGTACTCGGGGTGTTTCTCCATCGCACCCATGCTCCCTGCCATGCGTCAGTTGGCGGGACCCTTGAAGAAGAATCGCACGCCCAACATCATCCTGGACGCATGCTCAGGCACACTTGACAGGGGGGCGGATGGCGAGTCCCTGGTCATCCCTCGTGGTCGCCGCCCCGAGATCCCGAGGCGGTGGCTTTCTATCGCTCTTGCCATTGACGCCTAGATACCCCCTCCTTGTTGCGGGGGCGTTACGACCATGTTCTTCACGTGTACCGCGAGCTGTTGAGGCTGGACTTCGAGCGAACCACTGACTCTCAACGCTCGTGGTTCGTCCCCTTCAACGAACAGGCCCGGGCTGGTTTCTTCGACTGGAAGGACGAGTGGGAGTACTTGGTCGCCAAGGAGATGAATCAGGGCATCGCCACCATGATGACGAAACTCGTGTCGTACGTGCCGCGGCTGTAACACCAGCCCGAGCCCCGCGGGCTTTACCCAACCACCTGGTCGGCCGGAATCCAGAACTCCTCTTGCCGTTGTTTCTTGCGTCGTCCCATTGCCATGACTTGTCTTCCGTGACGCCAGCCATTGTACCATACGTGTCAAGAGGACTTTCTAAACGGGCTGCTAGCGGGCGATCGCCTGGTCATCTCTGAGAATCCGTCGTGCGCCTTGGAGTCTGGCGCTATCGATCTAGCGAACGTGTCGACGAATCTGCTCTGTCGCGTCCTGAGGCTGGCCGTAGGCCAGTCCGGCGGCAAGCAACATCACACCCACCCATGCGACTGGGCGGGGCATCGTAGTTTCCTGGAACATCGGGATTCTCCTTACGGGGGAAGCTCTCTTCCACAGTGGTCATTTCATGCAAGGGGAGCGTGCGATCAGCTCGCAACGGGCGAGATGCTTGGCGAGGCCCAGACGATGTTGATCGGATCGTCCAAGAGCATGAAGTCGGGAATCGGCAATGGTTCGACGGATGCAGGCGGCCCGATTCGTCGCATCGCCTCTCTTAACTCCATCAACAGTTCGCCGAGCACATTTTGACCGACCAGGCGCCCGCACCCATCCGGCGCCGCGCCCCAGAAGGGATCCCGTCGACTGACTTCGACGATGGGCAAGTCGCCGCTCGCCAGCAGTAGCCCGCCGAAGATTCTCTGGTGCTGACAAAGCTTGACACGAAGACACCATCGCATGATGGCGACGCGCACCGCCATCCAGTCTGGACGGGTCGCGCCCCAGGCCTGGTTCTCTTGTGAGATCAACTTGGATTCCTTCGGGGTCTCTGCGAGCATCACATCGAGTTGGGCTTCCGGAAATCGAGGAAATCGACACGCCTGGTAGAGGGCCTCAGACGACCGGAACGTCTCTCCATTGACGCGGAGAAAGAAGCCGCGGTGGAAATTGCTAAACGCCCCCCACTGCTCTCGCGTCAAACAGAAAGCCGCCACGCTCTCGGCGGCATAGATCTTGGTCGGATTGCGGATCATGGGTCAACTCCTTGCGGTCTTCTCGGGGCGGACGAGTCGGTAGGACCTCGCGCCGCCTTTCTATGGAGATCAAGGGGAGTGAGTTCAACTCCCTCCTGGCCCGAAGGAGCATTCGCGATCTCACTGCCCTTGTACTACTTGGACGCGGGAGAGAGACGCCCACCTATGAGAACTACACGGACCGTGAAAGAGACGCCATCAAGAACACCAGCATGGAGACCCGCTCGAACCGTCTTGCCCGCGAAACCCACGGTTGTCGCGATCGACCTTCGGCATGTCGATAAGACGGTGCCTCGATAGCGGTTAACAGCTCTGAAAACGCAATGATATCACTGATGCCACAGCTCAGAAACGTTTGGCCTTGCGGTGGGATGATGTGAGCCATGTGGTCTTCCGAAACCCCCAATGCCCTGAGGGGAGGGCGAAGCATCTCCCTGAAATCTTCCCATACGGCGTCTTCGATGGTCCGTCGCCTCCATGCAGTAGGAGAGTCGCCCCGCGCAACGTCGATCCGCCTTCGGGGATAGGGGCCTTCAGCAATTGTCTTATAGCAGTCGGCCAATCGGCCATCCCTGATCCAGTCAGCCAAACTCCCGCCTGGGACGTACTCGGCGAAGATCGCCATGCCATCCGGAAGGGTCCGAAAGAACTTCAAACCCACCAAGCTGGGATGATCCGAAAGGTCAACCCAGGTCTGCAACTCCCAGAGGAACTGACGGTACTTGGGATAGTTCGCCTTGGCGGAGACCTTGGGCCGCTTGACCGCGTACTGCTCGCCGCGAGTGCGGTCACGAACGAGGTAGACCTTTCCCATCCCACCGACCCCCAGCAGCCTCTCGACAACGAAGTTCTTGCCCAGAACAGTCTCGCGTAGCCAGGCAGGGCCATCGATCTGATCCCCGGCGGCCAGCCCCGACGAGACCTGTCGAGTAAGACCCTCGTTACGTCCGGTGCATTCATCAGTCATGCGTGTAGCCTCCGTGGATTTCAGAGAGTCGAGCCAGCCGATGGGTTTGACGAAGGCTGTCCGGCGTGACGCACGCACCACATCGGACGATACTATTCGGCAAGCGACGGCGGGCGTGTATCTGACACGTCGCCTCGAAGCTTAGAGGACCAGGGGAGACCCCTTCGCCTCGGGCATCGCGTCAGCCGGCGAGGCGACCGCGTGGATGATCTCCATCATGCTTGGGTAGTAGGTGTCGATCGTCGTCAACGCGAGCTCCAACGCATCGTGGATCATGCCGTCGGTCAACTCGCCGTCCGCAACAATCACCCGGATCCGGAACACGACCTGGCCATCGCTCATGTCCAGATTCAAACTCCCCACGGCGAGCTGGAAGTTCCCCCGAGCAAAGTATTCCGCCATTGCGGCGCGACGACCGGCGGGCACGGGACTGGCTATGGTGGCCGCCAAGACCACCCGGCCGTTCTGCTCGTCGGCGTGCAGATGCACCATGTACGTGCTGTGGGTCAACTGAAACCCCGCTCGCACTCGATCGTCACTGACTCGCTGATACTGAACGCCATGCTCGTCGAAATATCGACAGATCAGATCCGCCATCTTCTTCATCGTTCCGCCCTTTCTTCTGGAGATGCGAGGCCAAGCCTTGCCTCGTGTATCTCGATCTTAGTAGCTTCATTCGGGCTCCGCCACGACTAAGGAAAGCAAGACTGCCCCAAGCCGACGACACACTCTCGGCCCAGGGCGTTCGCAAAGATGGCAGACAAGGGAAATCGAGCCCAAGGATCGTATCAACGTGCGTACCTGCTAAAGATGTTCGGCGTCATCGGAGCAGATGCGATCAGACTGGGATTTGGGGGATTTGGCCCTCGAATGGTTGCATCCCAGAGCCGCTTCTATCTAAAATACTGGTTCATGTTAATATGTAACACTTCACCCATCTGCAACGATTGCTTCGGGCATCGCCGGTAGTGTGCCGG
>CAZMBZ010000247.1:0-8205 GCA_964564285.1 uncultured Planctomycetaceae bacterium
AGTCATCCGACGAGTCGTTCTTCCGGAAGTAGGCCTCGGCAATGTTGCCATCGCCGTCGTAGACGAGCTTCGTCTGATATGACCCTGGCGTGGTGGAGTTCAGGGCGCTGGTGAACTGTATGTCGTTGCTGCTGACGGTCCCGCTACCGGAGGCGGCAATCAGCGACAGAACCGCATCGTAGTCGGCCCCCATGGCCTCGTTTAGTATGTCGCTGTCCAGCGCAAGATGCCCTTCCTCATCGAGTTCCAGGCCTATCGACGCCGGAGTCGTGTACGAATCCGTCCCGTTGACAAATCCCGAAGCAACCTGGACCAACAGGTCCCTGGCCCCGGAGATCAGACCGGTGACCGTTGAATCGCCCTGGAATACGCCGCTGGTCTGGGTTGCGTCGTCGTAGCCGGCAATGCTGTCCAGGTTGTCGACGATCGCATTGTAACTGCTCGCCAGGTTCGACAGCCCGGTTGTGACCTGACTGGTGTCCCGGCTGAAAGTCACGTTGGCCGTGCCGATCTGCTTGAGCTCCAGCGTAGCGTTCGGGATTATCTCGGAGACGGAGTTCGACTCGCTCTCGATCCACCCCCCGACCGGGTAACCATCCAGCCTGACTTGGGCGTTTCGAGCGGCCTGGCTTACCGTCCAGTTCCCGCCGGTCTCGAAATCGGGCAGGGTGGTCCCAGCCTCGATGGTGATCGTGTGGTCGGCGCCGGTATTCCTGCCGCCAAGCACCAAGTGATAGGCCAAACCATCGCCGGAGTCATACTGGAGAATGCTGGCGGAAACGCCGGGATTGCTCGAATCATCATTTATCAGATCCGCCAGATCCTCAAGCGTCGTTGTGTCGGAAGTCAAGACCGTGCGAGTGGTTCCATCGTAGGTGTAGACGAACTGGGCCGCTGCGCCCATCGCGTCAGTCTTAGAGGCGACGCCAGCGTGGACCCTTCGTTCCGCGGCCGCCAACTGATTGATCTCGATCCCGTAGCTGCCTTCGATGGCCCCGGTCGACACCGTCAGGGCGACGACGTCCTGGTCGGACGTGGAGGCGGTCACTCCGCGAATGTCAGCCATGTCACTCAGGGAGTCGGCCTGTGATTTCAGGTTGGTGAAGAGGTTCTGGAGGTTTTCAAACGTAACCTGCCTGTTCTGGGTCAGGGCTTGCCGGGCCAGGACCTTGTCCAGCGGCTTGCGGGCAACGGCCAGGGCCTGTTCGACGAATACCTCGGAATCGATTCCCGAGAGTACTCCGCTAAGGCTTGTTGTGCCAGTTACCGCCATTGGAGGATCCTTTCCGCTACATTATGTTCCATCACCTTCCTTATCGAAGCCGGGAGGTGGAACTTGAGCGAAGTTGCGCGAATCCACCCAAAAAAACGAGGCCGGACCCGCCTTCCTGTTTCAGAAGGATCGGGTCCGACCACACCATTATTGTCACCTGGGCTCCCTCGGCCTACGATGCTTGGTGCATCTCAACCGGGTTTATCGCCCAGTATTGCCTTTTTCAGGCTTATCCCTGGATCAACTGCAGGGCCATCTGCGGCATCTGGTTGGCCTGGGCCAACATGCTGATGCCCGCCTGTGCCAGTACTTGGCTGCGGGTCATGGCCGCCATCTCGGTCGCCACGTCCACATCACTGATGCGCGACTCGGCAGCGGAGAGGTTCTCGGCCTGGATGTCGTTAACCGACGCGGCCGACTCGAGGCGGTTCATCATGTAACCAAGTTCGGCACGGAACGTGTCCTTGGTGGTGATGGCGGATTCGATCGCGGTGATCGCGCTGCCCGCATCGCTGGCGATATCCACGGCCGTGCCAGTACCGGCGGTCTTGAGCCAGTTGGCGTTAGTATCCATGTCAGCGCCAGCACTTACCACCACGTCGGTCACACTCACGGCCAAGGCGCTCGTGCCGCCGCTTATGTGCGAGACCTGGATGCTCTGAAGCCCAGTCGACACGTCGGTGACGATGGTGGCCGCATTGTAGTCCTTATCAGCGCGGCTCTCGGCGTTGATGGCATCGGCAATGTCCTGCATGCTGTAGGCCCCGATGCCTATAACGGCGTTCAGCTCATATTCATCAACACCGGTGGTGAAGGCTAAGTTCAGGGTGCCGCCAGTGGTGGTGGTAGTCCAAGCTGCCGCATCCGCGTCGGCAACCCATGTCTGGAAGGTACCGGACGCATTGACGCCGCCAATGCCCAGGCCCGTCGCGGTCATGTCTGCCTTGTTGAGAGTAATGGCCGTGCCGGACCCCAAGCTGATGGAGAAGGCCGCTGCACTGGTGGCATCAAGCATCTTGTTGTCGTTGAAACCGGTAGTGTTGGCAATACGGTCGATTTCGGCCGACAACTGAGTGAATTCGTTGTTCATCAACGTCTTCTGGTCGCTGGAATACGAGCCGGTGTTAGCCTGCTCGGCCAGTTCACGCATGCGGATCAGGATATCGTCGATAACTCCCAGACCGCCTTCAGCAGACTGAAGCATGGACACCGCATCGCCCGCGTTACGCGAGCCCTGCTGCAGGGCAGCAACGTCGGCACGAATCAACTCGCGGACAGCCAGGCCGGCCGCGTCGTCCTTCGCACTGTTGATGCGCAGACCGGAGGAGAGCCTCTCCACCGACTTGGCCAGCGAATCGTAGCTTGTACCCAGGGTACGTGCAGCATTGTCAGCCATAAGGTTGTTCTTAATCGCTAGCATCTTCTTCTCCTCAAAAGTTCGTCCCGGCCCGGCCTGGGACTACTGGCGTTCTGTTCCCCCAAATCGTTTTTTGGGGCTCAATTCACATTTGTGCATATGTCGCGAGAACTCATCCAAGTCCTCGCAGCAACTGCATCCAAACGCCATTATCGAAGGGACCCGAAAATACTTGAGAACTTGAGAGTAGAGTTTTTGTGATTTTGTGCCTTTGGGACAAATAAACCTGCCAGCGGCCTTGATCTTATCCAAGGAGTAATCACGCCATACTGACGGGCTGGGCAGAAACAAAAAACCGGGCCATGAAGGCCCGGCAGGAATGGTTCACACAATAATATCTTTACAATACAGAACTTACATCAACAGGCATCAGATGTCGTCATCAACCATCGCCTCGGCGGCCCGTAAGATTGCCGCAGGAGTGTCAAGCTCGCCGACAGCCAAAAGCCGCTTCGCCTCGGCCACCGCTTCGGCGTTAATGTCAGGAATATTTCGGGTTTTTCCCGTATAAAAAGCCACCGAATCCGCGCTGATTGCCTGCAATTGGCCCGGGTCGTTCTTCTCTGCCAAGCCCTTGGGAGCCGTCTTGGCGGCGTCAAGAGCATCGCTCAGGGAGTTCGGGGCTTGCGACTGAGGTCTATATGTGCCGTCAATTCTCATCTGGAATCCTCGTGGTTCTCGTTACGGCTATATTCTCGATTGATTCATGCTAATCTTAAGGGCCTTCCTTCAATTGGTGAAGATTTTCTTGGTTACTGTTAAAGCTTTTCGCGCCCGGCTGGTCCCTGGCCTGTCTTCAACAGCACCCGAACGAGCAGGCAAAGCCCTCGCCATCTCCCAGGCTACAAAGCGGCTTAGCATCCTCGGGCTCATCTCCGCCAACCGAAGCGACTCGACGCCTTCACACTCGGATTCGGACGCAAAGTATTGCTTCATCCTTTTCATTGTCGCGCCATCGGTAGTCCGCCAGGCGTGGTCCACTCCCCACAGAACCTTGCCGCTGCGAAGGTCTATCAGCCAGAGCTGCGCTGCTATCCAGGCATCGGGATAGGGCTGAAAGCCGGTCACGGAGCCCACGATTACGGCATCACACCGCAGAGCGGATCGCATTGCATGAAGTTCCTCGAGAGTGAACCGCGGACCTCTGCCTTCCGGCAGGGAAACGTAGCGAGGCGAAGACTTGGCCACCAAATCCACCGAGAACATATGACGGCCCTGCAAGGCCATGTATATCGACTCGCTCAGTTCCCGCGCCACCTCGGGTGATGAGGCCCGGGGGGCCAGTTCGACCAGCACAACTCGCTTGAGCCGCCAGATCGACGCCGGCGACGGCGAGTATGCGGGGATTACCTCCATATCGGCCGGCGTCTCGCCACACCCTGCCAAGACGCAAACCAAAGCGATACCGGCCAGGACGCACGTTCGCATGGCGGCGCGGGCGATCATTTGCTTCCTCCGCCCGCCCCGGCCGAGGACATGGTGGTGGGCTTCGACGGCTTCGTGGTGACAGCGGGCATTTCTTCGGCCCCCAGAAGCCGGAGAACCCGCCGCAAGCCGTCAAGTTGTGCCGCCTGGGCGGTTCGCATTTCATCGCGAAAGCCGAGCACATTGGCCTTCCAGTTGTTCAGTTCGGTCTTCATCTCCCGCAGCATGACGTTGGCGTCCTGGAGTTCCTTCTGTGCCTGGCCCAATTCCATGGTGGCCTGGGCTGTCTGCATCGTAAGCTTTGCGTTTTGCTCGGTGAGATCCTTGTTCTCCTGGCTAAGGTGCTCGACATCTTCCTCGGCCTGCTTGAGTTTCCGCGACAATTCCAGCGCCTGTTCGATAGGACTGGGTCCCTCGGGACCCTTGGGCGCCGCAGCCGGACTGGCCGGCGCTGCCGGCGTCGGGGCGGGCGGATTCGCGGCATCTGGCTTGCCATCCGAAACACGCGTCATCTGCATCGGCTGCCATTGGCATCCCGCGCCGCCAAGGGTGAAGGCGACTATCACGGACCACGTGAGCTTGTTCATAACTGGTTCTCCTGGCTGGCTGACGCGCCGGCGGGGATTTGCTCGGTGCCCCCCGGTTGCGACAGCGATCGACGGTAGTCGCATCTCACGTACGTTCGCTTTCCGCACGAGCAGATGACCTCCAGCGTCACGCCCGAGGCGTCCTCGGCGAAGACCCGTGCCCCGACCGAGGCCTGGCGCTGTCGGGGCGACTCGGCCTGGGCGCCACAGCCGATGCGCCGGCTGCCCGCGAGCTTCACGTCGCCGCTCCTGATTACTCTTGGCGTGTCTTGTGACATATTCCGATTCCTTGCCGCTCAGACCAGCAGGTCTATCGTGCCCGTCGAGTCATCCCTGGGCAGGGCAGACTCGTTCAGGGGGCATTCCTGTGTTGCCTGGTCCTGTGGCTGGCGTTTCTTCTTTTCGGGTTTCTTTGAAAGGTCCTTCCGCCGTTGCTCCTCGCGACTTGTCACGTGGGCCAGGGCAGGCAGTTCGGCCTGTGTCGTAGGACGAATGGAATCCACTGGGCTGTTCATGATGGGCTCCGAAGTTTCATCGAGAGTTTGAACAGTGCGCTCGCGTGCATCTGACTGATGCGAGACTCGGTCACGCCGAGCACTTCGGCGGCTTCCTTCATCGTCAGGTCGCGTTCATAATAGAGAACAAGCAATGTCCGGTCGCGCTTCGGCAGTTCGCTCATCGCCTTGGCCAGGCGGGCGATTGTTTCCTTCCGCGAGACCTGGTCCACCGGCGAGAGCTGCTTGTCCACGGGCGCCAGCGGCGCCTCGGGGCCTGCATCGCCAAACCCGTGGATCGATAGGAACTGAAGTCGTCTGGCCTCTTCGAGCGTCCGATAGAGTTTCGCCAGCGTGACTCCCGCCCTGTCCGCCAGGGCCTCGTCGCTCGGCGGGGCGCCGGCTTCGTTGCAGAGCTGCTGCCACGCCTCCCGAATCTGCCTTATCTGCTTGTGAACGTTCTGGGGTGCCATCGACCGCTTGCGAAGCTCGTCGATCACACTGCCTCGTATGCGAATGTACGCATAGGTCTTGAATTCCGCCTTGTGGGACGGGTCGTAAGACCGGGCCGCCTTGACAAGCCCCAACGTGCCTGCCGAGACGAGGTCCTCCATGTCCGCGCGATCAGGCAGATGAACCCGAAGCTTCTGCACCACGTGGTGAACCATGGGCAGATACTCAAGTATCCACTGCTCCTGCCGGCTCTGGCGGGATTGAACAGCGTATGCCTGCGCGATCCGACTGCGAAGGGCTTCGGTCGAAACCTCTGGCTGTCGAACTTCACTCGGATGAGTTGTCGGAGTATCCATTGAAACCTCTGCCTCGCGATGCGTCCTTAACCATTGCGTCCACAATGACTCGCAAAACCATGTTGCCCGCCACGAGAACAATCCCGCCAATCATGGCGCCTCCCGCGGCTGCACGCATTGCACACACGTGAGCCGGCAAGCCGCAGGCCCAGCACACGCCCGCGAGCACCAAGACCCCAACGCCGCCGATCATAATTGCCATTCGTCGAATGTTCATATCGATAGCTCAACCTGCCTGCCGGCAGGTCCATTATTTCGCCTCGGCCAACTCCGCCGAACCCACAGATATGCTCGCCAATTGACGTACGGGCGTGCCAACCTTGACCTCGTCGTACGCCACCAAGGGCAATTGCGGCGCCGACCTCGCCAGCAGGTTTGCCAAGTGAGGCCGCAAACGATGATCGCACAAAAGCGCCACCTTGCTCCTGCCTTCTTCCATGGCCGACTTCCACGCTTCGACCGCCTGCCTGCCAAATTCCAACGCCCGGCCGGGCGGCAGATTCAACGCCTCGCCATCGGGACCGCCGGTTATCGCGTTTCGCAACTCGTATTCCAGCGGCGGGTCCAGAACAATCGCGTATACGCTACCGTCATCTTCTCGATACTGCTCGGTAATCGTTCGCGCGAGGGCCTTGCGGGCAAACTCAGTAAGACTGGCCGGATCCTTCGTGCGATGCACGTGGTCGCCAAGGGCCTCGATGATCTGTGGCATGTCGCGAATTGGAATCCCGTCGCGGAGAAGGTTCTGGAGCACGCGATGAAGCGCGGACATCGGCAAGGTCTCGCCGACCACCCCGTTGACCAGCGCCGGCTGAAGCTCGCGGAGACGGTCGGTGAGTTTCTGAACGTCGTCGCGGCTGAGCAACTCGTACGCGTGCCGACGGAGCGTTTCGCTCAGGTGAGTCAACAGCACCGTCTCGGGGTCGACAACCGTGTAGCCGGCAAGCTCGGCCTGCTCCTTCTGATCGACACGTATCCACAACGCGGGCAAGTTGAATACCGGTTCGAGTGCCTCGATGCCCTTAATGGGATGCTCCACGCCGCCGGGGTCCATCGCCAGCAGCTTATCTGGATCGAGTTGCCCGGAGCCCACAACGTGGTCGTTCAAGCGAATCTCGTACTGCGTGGGATCCAGCGTCACGTTGTCCCGCAAGCGAACCAGCGGTAGGACGACCCCGAGTTGCTGTGCAAACTTCCGCCGCAACGGCGCGATCCGACTGGAGAGACTGTCCTTGCGGCGCGGGTCCACAATCGGTATCAACCTCGTGCCAACCTGCACGCAAACGCGGTCGATGTTAAGCAACTCCTCCAATGGAGCTTCCTCGGACTCCGGCGTGGCGGTCGGGGCCGGCGTGGCTTGCTGGGCATTCTCTTGACGGCGAAGTGCCCGGGCCGCAAGCCCAGCCCCAAGCGCCAACACAATGAACGGCAACTTGGGGAAGCTGGGAACCAGCACCATCGCCCCGAGAAGGAACGCCACGATGCCCAAAGGACGACTGCGAGCGGTGAACTGCCGCACCAGGTCGTGGCTGATATTCTGCCGGCTGGAAGACTTGGAAATCAGGAAACCGGCGGACGTCGCCAATATCACGGCCGGGATCTGTGAGACCAGACCGTCGCCGATGGCAAGAATCGAGAACGTGGACATGGACTGCGATATGCTCATGCCCCCGGCAAGGCCCACGGCGAATCCGCCCACGAGGTTGATCGCCGTGATAATGAGCCCCGCGACAGCATCGCCTCGTATAAACTTGCTCGAGCCGTCCATCGCGCCATAAAACTCGCTTTCGTGGACGATCTTGTCTCGCCGGGCCCGGGCGTCCTCCTCGCCGATCAGGCCCGCGTTTAGGTCGGCGTCTATGGCCATCTGCTTGCCCGGCATGGCGTCGAGATGGAACCGGGCGGCGACCTCGCTGATTCGCTCGGCGCCCTTGGTGATGACCACAAACTGGATGACAACCAGAATAAGGAACACCACCAGACCGATGATCAGTTTTGTCTGCTCGTTGCCTCCCCCGGTCACCATATTGCCGAAAGTGTAGATAATCTGTCCGGCGTCGCCGTGAAGCAGGATCAGCCTCGTCGAAGCGACGTTAATCGACAGCCTGAACAGCGTCATGAACAGCAACAGCGACGGGAACGTCGAGAACTCGATGGATTCCCGGGCGGACAGGACGATTATCAGCGTGGCCAGCGAGAT
>CAZMBZ010000248.1:0-8197 GCA_964564285.1 uncultured Planctomycetaceae bacterium
TTAAGAAACAGATGCTTTCATCCATGTAATCCAATAATCCATGTAATCCCCATCAAATGCTTCTTCTTCTCTCTCACTCGCCGGCCATTACCTCATCGGCGAGTTTTCTCACCTCGGCCACCAGTGCCTCTGTCGCTGCCTGGTCGGGGGCTTCGGCGATGATTCGCATGATGGGTTCGGTGTTCGATGCGCGGACGCAGACCCATCGGCCTGGCAGGTCGACGCGCAGGCCGTCGGCGTCGTTGAGCGTCGCGCCCTCGCGCCCGGCAAAGTGGGCCTTGGCGCGAGCGACGACTTTCTCGGCCGCCCCAGCCGGACAGGGCATCTTGGTTTTTAGCATCACGTAGCGGGGGATCTCTGCCACCAGCTCGCTGAGCGTCTTGCCCGTCTCAGCGAGATATTGCAGCACCATCGCCATGCCGACGAAGCTGTTGCGGACGAGCACCACTCGCGGGTCGATCGCCCCGCCTCCGCCCTCGCCAGCGAATATGCATCCTCCCGCCAGCATGGCCTGGACGACGTTCGCCTCGCCGGTCGGGCTGCGCAGCACCTCGCATCCGGCGGCCGCGGCGATGTCATCGACCATTCTCGACGTCGCCAGGTTCGTCGCCAGCGGACCCTTCCGGCTGCGAAGCACGAACGCGGCGCACAGGGCGAGCGTGTATTCCTCGCCGATGAACGTGCCGTTTTCGTCGACAATGGCCAGACGGTCCGCGTCGGCGTCCTGGGCGAAGCCGACGGCCGCGCCGCAGTCGCGAACGGCCTGGCAGAGACCGCCGAGGTTCTCGGCGATGGGCTCGGGGTTGTGGGCGAACAGACCGGTGGGTTCGGCATTGAGATGTACCATCTCGCAGCCGAGGCGGTCCATGAGCAGCTTCGCCTCGGGTCCGCCCGCGCCGTTGACGCTGTCGACGACTACCTTGAACGACCTTGCCTTCACCGCTTCAGTGTCGCACTTTTCGAGCACGGCCGCGACGTGCCCGGCCGGGCCGGACGGGTCGCTGTGCTCGGCGCCCTGGGAGTCCTGGTCGGCCAGCGCGAACTGCCCTGACTGCCAGAGTTCCTTTAGCCTCTCGGCGTCGGCGGCGACCAGGCCCGTACCTGCCGGCTGGAGAAACTTCATGCCATTGTACTGGGCGGGGTTGTGCGAGGCGGTGATGATAACCCCGCCGTCGGCACCGAGTTTGCGTGTCATCCACGCGCACGCCGGCGTCGATGCAATGCCGAGGTCCACCGCATTGACGCCCCCGGCGAGCAGGCCGCTGATGACCGCGTTGCGGATCATCGGCCCGGACGTCCGACTGTCCCGCCCGACGGTCACGGTCTTGCCCGCGCCGAGCATGGTAGCGTAAGCGCACCCGAACTCGCACGCGACACGCGGCGTCATCGTTCCGCCGACAATACCCCGAACGCCCGAAACACTGACCATCAACCTGTCCATTGCCATCTCCGAAAGCAAGATTGGAAGCTCCGACCTGACACTATCATCGGCCCGCGCCATTATGAGCTTTAGGCCGCCCAACGCAACCGGTTGGGCGAGCGGGTGGGAACGAGCCACATGCGCGCCAACCCAATTCTGGCGTTCCTACCAAACAGATCCCTAAGGAATTGCCCGGTCGTTCGTTATACCATTGGAGTCAGAAATAAATGAAGGCTCATTGGTGGTAGGGAGATAACGCTATGAAGGGCAAGACCTGCGGGGCGTCCATCGGGAATCGACTGGCTTGGAGCTTTGCGGCCGCGTGTGCCGTAGCTTCGATCTTGTGCGGTTTGGCCCACATGCCTTGCTTTGCACAGGAGTCCTCTGTTCGCATAACGACCACCCCCGCGAGCCAACCCACATCCGGGATGACCGTCTGCAAGATCATAGGCCGGGTGCAGGATCCCAACGGCAAGCCGCTGGCCAAGGCCGACATATGGCTGAAACAGCGGACGCGGAGTGGATACAGACGTCTCGGGCGAGAACAGTCCTGGCACATTACGACCGGTGCGGATGGCAGCTTCGCTCATGACTGGCAGCCAGGGCCGAGTTTGTATTCCGCCCTGACCGCCATCGCCTGGAAAGAAGGCTTCGGCTGCCGGAGCAGGACGATCCATAAGTTCGGCTACATCGATGAGCCCGCACACTCGCTCGTCTTGCAACTCGGCGAGCCGGCAACGCTTGTGGGAAAAGTCATCGACGAATCCAAGAAGGGCCTGTCCGGTGCCCGCGTCTGGGCCTGGCAGAGCGACTGTGACCCGATGGACCTCGATTTCTTCTCCGCCCGCTCCGAGGCCAAGGGCAGCTTCCGAATCCCCAACCTGCCGATCGATGGACGCGTCGTGGTGGCCGCGTCTGTCCCCGGCCGGCCGACAACTTTCACCTCGAACTTCATCGCGGGGCAATACCCGCCCACAGTCGGATTGGCCGCCGAAGGCCGGATCACCGGGCAGGTTGTCGAGCACATTACAGGCAAGGGCGTTGCCGGCATCACGCTGAGAGTGTCCAGAGGGTATTGGGCAAGGTTTGCGGAGGACCCCGGGGCCATGTCCGACAAGGACGGCCGATTTACAATCGGCGATCTGACCGAAGGCGAATACTGCCCCGCGATCTTCGACGCCAGCCCGGCAACGCAGGCCTGGGTATCCAAGTGCTGCACCATCAAGCTGAAGGCAGGCCAGGCGGCTTCGGACGTAAAGGTCGAGTTGTTCCCGGCCGGGATCATCGAAGTTCGCACCGCGGACAAGGCGACCGCCCGGCCGATCGCGGGTGTGATGCTTCGGCTGACGGGCCTGGCCGGCTCGGACCGCTCGAACATCTGGGAATCGACCGACGCCAACGGACTCGCCCGAATTCCCGTCTGGCCGAGCAAGTACCGCATCGTGGCGGTCCGGCAAGGCTACAAGGCCGCCGCCGGCGACCTGGCGAACGTGGGGGTGCGGGCTGGGCAGACCGTTCGACTCACGGCAGCCCTCACCGCCCTGCCATCGGCGGAGGTGCTCCCTGCGGGCCTGCGATATCGCATTCGCGTGCTGGCGATGCGCGAGCTGGGCGAATGGCCGCCGCAGGTCAAGCCCCAGGCGACGAAAGAGCTGAAATCCTACGGCCACGATTGCGTGCGGGTGCTGGCCGACATGCTTCAGGAGCCAACCGCAGCCGCACGGGCCGGCGCTGCCAAAGCGCTGGGCATCGTCGCAATCGACCCGGCCGAGTCAGCAAAGATGCTGGCCGGAGCGTTGGACGACGAGGGCACATGGGTCCGGGCCGAGTCGGCTGGTGGCCTGGTGAAGCTGGGGCATATCCCGCCCGGAACCCTGCCCCGCTTGATGGTCCTGGCGCGGAAGAAACACACCGGGTACGACACCTACGATGAGCGGAAAGCCGTATTCGCCGCCATCGCGAAGTTCGCGCCAAACGACGCCAACATGGCGAAGTTCCTAGCCGAGTCGCCCGGGTGTCCGCTGGATCAACTGGCCGCTCTGGGTCCCGCGGCCGCTCCTGCGGTCGGCCGGCTTATCGACTGCTTGCGCAAGGCCGACGACCTCTCGGCGGATGCATATATGCGTGTTCTGGTCGGCATTGGCCCGGCGGCAGTCGGGCCAATGCAGCAAGCCCTTGCCGACTCGCCACCGGCGATCCAGGCCCATATCGCCTATGCCCTGGCCGACATGAAATGCCTGCCGGAAGGCGCGGTTGGCATCCTGACAATCCTGCTGCACGATGAGCACAAGGAGGTCCGCCGGATGGTCGCTTACAGCCTGGAGAAGATGGGTCCGCTCGCCAAGCCGGCGATGAATGCCCTCGTCGACTGCCTCGACGACCAGAGAACTTGCGGACCAGCCGCCGACGCCCTCGCCGCCATAGGCCGGGTCGAGCCGAAGGTACTCGATGGGCTGAGCAGGATTATGGCGGGCTACGAAAACGCCTACGCTGCCGCCGCCGCAATGGGCAAGCTCGCGCCAGCCAGCGTTCCGACGCTGCTGAAGCTCGCCGCCGGCAAGGACGCCAGACTGCGCATGCGGGCCCTGGCGGGGCTTGGCAAGGCCCTGCCCAAGTCCGGCGACAAGCGGGGCGAAGTCGTGGACGCCCTCTTGCTGGCCCTGAAGGACCGGGACCCGAAGATCCGCACCGAGGCCGCCGTGGCGTTACGCGATGCTGACAATCTGCCCCCGCAGGCCGAGCCGGCGCTGGTCGCCGCATTGTCCGACAGCGAAGAAGATGTCCGCAGCCGGGCGGCCTCGGCGCTGGCCCGAAAGGGTCCCGAAGGCGTCGTGCTGGTTCTGTGCGAGTTGAAGGCGAAGGGTCCCGCCGCCACCGACACCTTGAGCCCCTGCTTCTGGGAGCTGAAAGTGGACCAGGCCGCACCGCTGACTGCCGACCTCGTCCGGCTGCTCAAGGACCGCCGCCCCGCTGTTGTGTTGGAGGCGATCCGATCACTCCGCTACGTCGCCAATCCGCGGCAGTACGAGGGCAATCGCGTCTACGCCGACAAAGCCGAGAACCTGAAATACCAGACCGAAAAAAGCAAGGCTCTGGCCGCCGTTCGTGCTCGTTTGGCGGTGGCCGGAGCCGAAAAGGCCATCTGTGATGTCATCGACGACGCCAATACCACCGTCAAAGTACGCGTCGCCGCCATCCGGCTGCTGGGCGAAATGGACCCCGCCAAAGCCACGGCGGAACTGGCCCTCTGCGACGTGATCGCCGACGGGAAGAGCCCGGCCGAAGTCCGCACCGAAGCGTTTCAACTGCTCGGCAAGATCGGCCCGACCGCGACCGGGGTCGCCATGCTCAAGCCCCTGCTGGCCGATCCCAATTCCGACGTGCGGGCCTCGGCTGCTGCTGCCTTGGCAACTGCCAGAGACCCCAATCTGGCCCCGGAAATCGCAGCCGCCCTCGCGGGGCTGCTGAAGGACCCCAACAGTCGGGTGGTGTTCCATGCGATGGAATCCCTCGCCAGCCTTCGGCCGGTCACCGACCAGGCCGTCGCCGCGATGACGGAACTGCTTTCCGATAAGAAGAGTTTCCACATCTCCGGCGACCCAGTGCGGGCCCTGCTGAGCATGGGTCCGGCCGCCCGGTCGGCCCTGCCGAAGTTCCGCAAGTGGCTCTATATCAGCCAGCCCTTCGCCGACTCTTTCGAGTATGGCTACATCGACCTCGGCTGGATCAAGCGGATCGAGAACAAGCAGGAATGCGGCATGGCCTGGGATGATGAGCGATGGGTTGACGTTGATAAAGATGCCGCAATCAGGCCGGAAGCGGCTAAGAGCGATTAAGAATCCCAAACCAAGTGAAGGCCGCACAAGCGATCTGAATCGAAAGGCATGGGAGGATGGCCAGAGGGCCGCATTAGAGAGGGCGGGGGAGCTCCTGTTTTCATCGCCGGCGCGGTATGCTGTTTGGCATGGGCAGGCAGATTCTTCACGTTGATATGGATGAGTTTTTTGCGGCCGTCGAGAAGCTGGACAATCCGGCGCTTGTGGGCAAATGTTTGCTCGTTGGTGGCGACCCGGCCGGTCGGGGCGTGGTGAGCACGGCGAGTTACGAGGCCCGCGCTTTCGGTTGCGGTTCGGCCATGCCGATGGCAACGGCCCTGCGACTCTGCCCGCACGCTATCGTCCTGGCAGGTCGTCACGAGCGATACCGCGAGGTCGGCGAGCAAATCTTCGAGATATTCCGGCGGTACAGTCCCCTGGTCGAGCCACTGAGCATCGACGAGGCTTTCCTGGACGTAACCGGCAGCCTGCGGCTGATGGGCGATGGCGAGCAGATCGCCCGGGACATCAAGGGGGCGATTCGTCGCGAGGTCGGCCTGGCTGCGAGCGTGGGCGTCGCGCCGAATAAGTTTCTGGCCAAGCTCGCCAGCGATCTGGAAAAGCCCGACGGCCTGACCGTCATCACGGCGGGTAACGTTTGCGAGGTGCTCGACCCGCTGGCGATTCGCAAGCTCTGGGGTGTTGGCCCGGCCGGGGCAAAGCGGCTGGATCGCCTGAACATTCAGACGTTTGGTCAGCTCCGCCAGGCGGCACCGGCGACTCTAAAGGCCGCTCTCGGCCAGAGCGGGCTGGATCTGCAGCGGCTTGCTCGCGGCGAGGACGATCGCCCCGTCGTGCCGGACCATCAGGCCCAGAGCATCAGCCAGGAATGCACCTTCGCGCGGGATGTGGCAGACTACGACCGGCTGGGCGACGTACTGGTCGAACAGGTTTCCCTGGTCGCTCGACGCCTTCGGCGGGCGAAGCTCAAGGCCCGCACGGTTGCGCTGAAGATTAGGACGGGCGACTTTGTCACGCGGACGCGTTCGGCGACGCTTGGCGAGGCGACGAATCTGACCGCCGAGTTGCTGGCAGCGGCCCAGGAGCTGCTCGCCGCGTGGCAAGCGGAGAACCCGGCCGCGCTGCGGCTGCTGGGAATGGGCACATCGCAGCTTGTGGCTTCGGGCGGGCAGCTTCCGCTTTTCGGCCGGCCTGGGCGGGACAAGATGGAGCGTCTGGACCGCACGCTTGACGACATCGTCCGCCGCTTCGGCAACCAGGCCGTGCGGAGGGGTACTGTAAAGGGCCCCAAGCCTGACAGGCCGTCCGACCAAGTCGATGACGATGGCAAGAAATGACCCTTGCAGCGCGTGGCCGGGGGGGGTATAAGGTCGGTGTGATCGTATGGCGGTCGGGGTGGAGCGTTTTCGGGCTCTGTATGCCCGATGCGCCGTGTGGGACCAACTCTTGTGCCTCCGATTGACCGGAGACTGTTGGGTTCGATATAAGGAAGGTGGGCTATGAAGGTTATCGCGCAAACGTCGGCGTTGCAGGAAGCCCTTGGCTTGGCTGGGAGCATCGTGGCCACTCGTACGCCAAAGCCCGTGCTCCAGTGCGTTAAGCTGGTCGCGGCCAAGGAAGGCGACACATCCACCCTGACTCTGCTGGCCACGGATCTCGAAGCTGGATTCCGATACCAGATCACTGCCGTTGAGGTCGAGGCCGAGGGCGAGGCGCTTGTTCCGGCAGACCGCCTGGCGGGCATCGTACGGGAGTCGAGCGACGAGGGCAGTTTGACTATCGAGACGGATAAGGACGCATGCCACGTCCGTGGTGCATCCAGCAAGTTCAGGATTTTGGGTTTCGATCCCGGCGAGTATCCAGTTGTGGCGGATTTTGAGGGTGATGCTGACTTTGAGATTCAGGCCCAGGCCTTGTCGGAGATGATCGGCCAGACGCTTTTCGCGGCGGCAAAGGCCCACAGCCATTACGCCATGAGCGGCGTGCTATGGGAGGCCAAGGACAAGAAAATTCAGCTGGTCGCTACTGACGGGCATCGGTTGGCCCAAGCCAAGGGTTCGCTGCCCAAGGCCGCGACCAACGAGGTTACGGCGATCGTTCCGGCCAAGTTGATGTCGCTTATCCAGCGCGTGGTCGGCGGCGAGGAGATGCTGTCGGTGAAGATCGCGGAGAACCAGATCCTGATTCGCTCTGCCCGGGCGGTGCTGGTCAGTCAGTTGGTTCAGGGTAACTTCCCCAAGTATGCCGACGTGATACCCCAGCAGTGCAACCGCAAAGCGGAAGTCAAGACCTCGGACTTCGAGCACGGCGTGCGCCTGGCGGCATTGCTGACCAACGAGGACTCCCGCGGTGTGAAGATGAGCTTCGGCGAAAAGCAGATAACTCTGTCCAGCCGAGCCGCCGAAACCGGTGAGGCTGAGATAACCATTCCATGTCGGCTGGAGGGCGAGCCGATGGATATCGGCTTCAATCCGGCGTTTCTGACAGACGCGCTTAGAGTGGTGGACACCGATGAGATCACTGTGGAGATGTCTGCCTCGCTCAAGCCTGCCGTTATTCGGTCCGGCAGCGATTTTCTCTACGTGGTCATGCCGGTGGAAATCAGCTGACCCGACGGACAAAATTCACTGTAGGATCCACGCCCATCAAGGCGATGTTGTTGAGAGTGACGACCTGCCGCGGTGATGTATTTGCCCCCAGCGGGCGGGCGGCAATTTGGTACAATCCGTTTTGGCCAGCGGCCGAACGTGGAATACGGAGATTCCGAGAGTATGGACATGGATGACGCACAACTCCGAACCGTCTGGCAGCAGCGTCAATTCAACGACCGCGTCACGCACCTCGGCAAGCCTCTGGCTGTCCTTATGAAGCACAAGCTTTCCAAGCGGTTCAGGCAGCTTTCCCGCCTCGCGGTCATCTGGGACGAAGTCGTGCCGGAGGC
>CAZMBZ010000249.1:0-8171 GCA_964564285.1 uncultured Planctomycetaceae bacterium
ATTCTCCAGCCGCTTCGCCTGGCCGGGCGGGGCTGGTAAGCGGGCTGTTGGGAGCCTGTCGGTGGCTGTTGGTAGGGGGATTGTGGCTGTTGGTTCTGCCATCCTGGCGGTGGGCCCCAGCCCGCGCCGGCGGGAGGGGGGCTCACCGGAGGCGTTGGTTGGAGCGTGGGGGGCTGGTCTGGACTATCCTGATTGAATTGGTCTTCGGACATCGTTCATCTCCCGTTCTAGGTCAGCCTGGCCTCTTGGCGGCGGAGGCAACCAATTGGTCGCCCAGCCGGGGCGTATTGTTCCGCAATCATAGTGTACCCGCCCGTCGGCGGGGAGTCTCGTATTTATGCATCCCGCTTGGGACCAGTCGCCGCGGGCTGCTATCCGGGTGGTCGAGCGCTTTGGGGATATATTTCATGTTCGATGGGTGTTCGGATTGCCCGGCGCGGGCGTTTGGACGATGGGTGAGGGGAGCGGTTCGCGCAAGAAGGGGGTTGATTTTCGGGTCCCAGGCCGGGATGCTAGGGGGACCATGGGTAATACATTTTACGTAACGACACCGATTTACTACGTCAACGACGCCCCGCACATCGGGCATTCGTACACGACCATCGCCGCCGACGTGCTATCGCGGTACTACCGTGCGGTCGGGCGGGATGTGCGTTTTCTGACCGGCACGGACGAACACGGCATAAAGATCGTCAAGTCCGCCACTGACAAGGGGCTAACGCCTCAGCAACTTGCCGACAGCGTGGTGGTTCACTTTCAGCAACTCTGGAAGGACCTGGAGATTACCAATGACGATTTCATCCGCACCAGCAGCCCGCGTCACGAGAAGCGTGTCCAGGCGTTGGTATCGGAGATGGTCAAGCGTGACGAGATATACCTGGGCAAGTACGAAGGCTGGTATGATGAGGGTCAGGAGGAGTTCGTCACCGAGTCGACAGCCCGGGACAACGAATACAAGAGCCCCATCAACGACAAGCCGCTGACTCGTTACGTCGAGCCGAGTTACTTTTTTCGCCTGAGCAAGTGGGTGCCGAAGCTCATCGAGTACATCGAGGCCAACGAGCATTTCATTCAGCCCGATGCCCGTCGCAACGAGGTGCTCAGCAAGCTGCGGATGGGGGTCGATGATCTGAGCATCTCCCGCCAGCAGGAAAAGCTCGGCGGCTGGGGCGTGCCGATGCCCAACGATCCATCTCATTCGGTATACGTCTGGATAGACGCGTTGAGCAACTACTACACGGCCCTCGGCCTGCCTTTAATCGGCGATGAGTTCGACGGGGCCGCGGAGGGCTATTGGCCCTGCGACGTACACCTGATCGGCAAGGACATTCTCTGGTTCCACGCGGTGTATTGGCCTTGCATGCTGATGTCGCTGGACTTGCCGCTGCCCAAGTGCGTGTTCGCTCACGGCTGGTGGACCAGCGAGGGCAAGAAGATGTCCAAGACGCTGGGCAACTTCGTCTCGCGCGAGGCCATCGCCGAGATATGCGCCGAGTATTCGGTGGATGTCTACCGGTACTTCCTGTTGCGGGCGGTGGTGTTTGGCTCGGACGGCGACTTTTCGCGCGAAACGTTGCGGGTTCGCTACAACGCGGACCTGGCCAATGGTGTCGGCAACCTGCTCAGCCGAACGGTCAAGATGATCGACAAGTACTTCGACGGCGTGATTCCGCCGGCCGACGCGGACGCGGTGGCACCCGACGCCCGCGGCGTGATGGATGCTGCCGGGGCCTTGATCGACTCATCCGGGCCGGCGATGGCGGCCTGCCAGTTCCACAAGTACCTCGACGCGATTTTGGGTCTGGTGGACGCGACCAATCGATTCATTGAGGTCACCGAGCCGTTCAAGCTCGCCAAGGACGCATCCCGGCGAGACCGGCTGGGGGGCATACTTTACATCTGCGCCGAGGCGGTGAGATTGATCCTGACTTATCTTGCCCCGATAATGCCCACCAGCGCAGTAGCGGGTCTGGCCCAGCTTGGGCTTGGACCCGAGGCGACGGACCTTGCGTCGCAAGGGCGGTGGGGCGTGCTATTGGCCGGGACACAAACGGACAAGGCCTCCGGCCTGTTTCCCAGAAAGTCTTGATGTTTTGATGGAACAAGAGCCGAAAAGAACTATGCAGCAGGTGATTGACGAGGACGGTCGCTACGCGCCCGAGGCCTTCGCGTTTTTGCATGACGGGCTCAACCGGGCGGTGCAGGATGTCTACGTCGATGAAGCCGGCGGCGAAAGACAGCACCACGTTTCCGGCCAGCAGCTTTCCGAATCGTTGCGTGATTTGGCCATTGAGCGATGGGGCATGATGGCCAAGGTGGTGCTCAACAAGTGGAACATCGTGGCGACCTTGGATTTCGGCAACATGGTGTACCTGTTGATCGACAACGACTACATGCGGAAGACGGATGGGGACAGCCTCGACGATTTCCGGAATGTGTATGATTTCGAGAAGGCCTTCAGCAATTACCAGGCCTTCGAACTGAAGGAATAGGACCGGCCTGATGACCGCAATGACAAGCAAGCTGCACCTTCTTCCGCTGCTGGCCCTGGTTGTTGCGGCGACGCTCTTTGGCTGCACCCCGCCGGGAGTTACCGGCGGCGGGGTACTCTCGCCGCGCGTCACGAAGATCAACACCGGCGCTGCCGCGGCCAGGCTTGGGCTTACCGTCATGCACACCAGCCGGACCAGCGCCACTCTGCGGGGCGGTTGCAACAGCGTCGTGATGTACTCCGACCCGGCGGGGGAGGTTTACGTAAACGGTAGGTCCATGCCGGACAGCGGCGGCATACTGGCAGAAAACGGCACGCTGCTTGTGCCCGAGCGACTCGTCCGGAGGATAGGCGCGGTTTTGCGCCCCGGCCCGGGCAATACGCGCCTGACGCAGAATCCCGTGCAGCGACCCTCGCGACCCCAGCGGGTTCAGCCCAGGCCCGTTAAGCGAATCGGCAGGGTGGTACTGGATCCGGGCCATGGCGGCAAGGACCCGGGCGCTACCAGTTCGCTGGGTTATTATGAGAAGGACCTCGTGCTCGGCGTGTCCAAGATGGTGGCGGCGGAGTTGACGGCCAGGGGGGTCGAGGTCATCATGACCCGCACTGACGACCGGTTCATCGAGCTCGAAGATCGCCCAGCCGTCGCCAACCGCACGAGAGCGGACCTGTTCGTAAGCATTCATGCCGACGCGGCTGCGAACCGTTCAGCCGCCGGTTTCACGACGTACATATCGCGCAATCCGAGCAGGAAATCCCTCGCGGCCGCCAACGCTATTGTTCGGCGGATGTGTGTGAGTTGCTCTCCCAACCGGGGCGTCAAGAACGCCGACTATCGCGTTCTCGTGCATTCCCATTCGCCCGCGGTACTGGTCGAATTGGGCTTTCTGTCCAACCGCGCCGAAGCGAGAAAACTCAATACCTCCTCCTACCAGCGCACCGTTGCCCGCGCGGTAGCCCTGGGCATCTACGATGCCCTTCGCTGAAATTCGCCTTCGGCTTCGATTTGCTTTCGTGGCTGCGCCAAGCCTGCCTCAATGACCCAATGGTAATTCTCTGCCTGTGGTTTGCCCTTTTACAAAGTTTAATCGTAGCTTGCCTACAATATGGGGTGGATCAGGAGGCAAGGCATGCTTTACAGGATTCGTTATCGAAAGCCGGGTAAGACAGGCGATGCCGAGATGGCCGTCGAAGCAGGAAGCCCCAACGAGGCGATGGTCAAATTCCAGTGTACATGTGATGGCGGCACGCCAGGCCGGGCAGAGGGACAGGTCACCAGCGTACGAGCGGAGGAGAACTACCAGGAACTGAGACCCTGGAGGCCCTGAAACAAGTATTTCACTAATCGCATTCTAAGATCGGGCGGATTTGCCTGAACCCTGGGTTGGGTCAGGCGGTCCGCCCACAGTTTTTTGGGCCAGGCGGAATTTCAACAGCGTGTCGGCGCCTGCCATCATTCGTTGCGGCTGGGGCAGATCGCTTTGGGCCTGGAGGTCGCGGATGTCGAAACGGGGAAGTATTTCGCCGGGCGATTGACTGGCGGGGCGGGGCGCGATGAAAACCCACAACTCGTCGGCGAGGCCATCGGCGATGACTCGTTCGAGCACCTTTGGGCCTCCCTCGATCAGCAGACGCGTCCACTTGCGCCGTCCCAGTTCATCCAGCAGGGCATTGATGCTCACTCCGGCGCCAGGTGCGTCGGGCAGGGCGAGCAATTCCGCGCCGTTACGCGTCATCTGCGCGGCGGTCTCGACGTGGTCCTCCATGGCGCGGGCGGTAGTGGCAAGCAGTACGGGCGACTCTGCCGAGGCGGTTGCGATCAGTCGAGAGGCGAGTGGGGTTCGCAACCTGCCATCCAGGACAATCCGCGTCGGTTGTCTGCCTCGGCCGCTGCGGTTGTTCAGCAGCGGATCGTCGGCAAGCACCGTGCCACTGCCCACGCAGATACCGTCGCAGTAGCTCCGCAGCTCGTGGACGATTTCGCGGGCGGCCTGGCCGGAAATCCATCGCTCGTCGCCGGCGGGCAGGGCGAGGTATCCATCGAGCGTCTGGGCCCACTTGCAGATCACCCAAGGGCGTTTGCGGGTGCGAAGTTTGATGTACGGCGCCAGCAGCTCGCGCACCTGCGTCTCGCAGAGCCCCGTCTGGACCTCGATGTCCGCGGCGCGGAGTTTTTCCAGGCCGCGCCCGGCGACGTTTTCGTCCGGGTCCACCATCGCCGCCACTACGCACGCCAGGCCCGCGTCGATAATCGCATCAGCGCATGGCGGGGTCTTGCCGTGATGGCTGCAAGGTTCGAGCGTGACGTACATGGTCGCGCCGCGAACGTTCTCGCCGCCGGCCCGGGCGGCAGCCAGCGCCTCGATTTCCGCGTGAGGCCCGCCGAATGCGCCGTGCCAGCCCTCGCCCAGGATTTGCGAATCCCGCACGATAACCGCTCCGACCATCGGGTTGGGCTCCACTGTGCCCAGGCCCTTGCGAGCAAGGGCGAAAGCGCGAAGCATGAACTGTTCGTTTGCCTTGGTCATGTCTGTCGGGCATTATAGTCGGACTTGCGGTCGAGGCAGTAGTCTTAACGGGGAGGTGAATTGGGAGTTTGCGAGTGTTCTGGCGAGCCGTGGTACTGATTTTCGGCGTATACGCCTGTTCGACGGCGGTGATAATGATAAAGGCCAAGCCGGAGTCTTTGGACCCGGTCGTGCTGGCGTCGTTCAGGCTGCTGGTGGCTGCGGCGGCGCTGACGCCGTTTATGCTGCGCGACATGCGGCGTTTCCCCGGCCAACTGAATCGGCGACAGCTCTCGGCCACCATCTTGCCGGGGTTGCTGCTCGGCGCGCATTTCGTCACATGGATCATCGGCGTGGGTTACACCAGGGCAGTCAACGCCAGCCTGATCGTCAACATGGTTCCCATCGTCATGCCGCTTTTGATGTACGTGTTGGTTCGCGAGCGCCTTACCGCGGCAGAGTGGGTTGCGACAGCGATTGCATTTGGCGGCGTGGCGCTTCTGGGCTGGACGGACTTCGACGCGGATCCGCAGTTTCTTCAGGGCGATGCGATATGTCTCGGTTCGATGCTGCTGATGGCTGTCTACCTGGCCTTTGGCAGGCGATACCGAAAATTCGCGAGCTTCTGGCTGTATATCGTTCCGCTGTACTGGGTGGCGGGTATCTTCTGTTTCGTCGCGTCGCTGGTGATGACCAATCCCTTTCGCTCGTACTCCCTGCGCGAGATTGGTGTGATTTTTGGCCTGGGCCTCGTGCCGACCGTGATAGGCCATTCAGTGCTCAACTATTCGATGAAGCATATGCGCGGGCAGGTGGTGAGCATCCTCAACCTGGGCCAATTTGTCTTCGCGGGCGTCATGGCGTACTTTATCTATGACGAGGTGCCGAGTTGGGCTCTGTACGTGGCTGCCTCGGCCATGCTGGTGGGGGCCGGCATCGTACTCAAGTTTCACCGTTCAGAGTGACATCAGCGCCAAAAAAGACCCGCACGCTGTTAACGTGCGAGCCTGTGTTCGCAGATACGACTTATCGGTCCTACCGCGATGATGTTTCTTCTTCGCCGACTGCTCTAGATGTACGTATTCAGGATGTTTTCCATCAGCTCGACCCGGCCGGAGGTGTTGGGGGCGGGGTTGCCCTTTTCGAGCATGTAATCAGCCAAGTCCTGCATGGTCTTCTTGCCGGCCTCGATCTCGGCGCCCAGGCCGGAATCCCAACTGGCGTAGCGGTCCTTGACGAATGCTGCCATCTCGCCGCCCTCGGCGATGGCGGCTGCGATTCTCAGCCCGCGGGCGAAAGTGTCCATGCCTCCGATGTGGGCGTGGAACAGGTCCACCGGCTCGACTGATTCGCGGGCGACGTGGGCGTCGAAGTTCAGCCCGCCCGTTGTGAACCCGCCGTACTTGAGCAGCACCATCATCGCGGTGGTCGCGTCGTAAAGGTTCGTCGGGAACTGGTCGGTGTCCCAGCCCAGCAGCAGATCGCCGCGGTTGGCGTCGACCGAGCCCAGTATCCCGTTGGAGGCCGCGAACTCCAGCTCGTGGTGGAAAGTGTTTCCCGCAAGCGTGGCGTGATTGGCCTCGATGTTCAGCTTGAAGTCGTTGACCAGGTCGTACTTTTGCAGGAACGCGTAGCACGCGGCCGCGTCGGAATCATACTGGTGCTTGGTGGGCTCTTTCGGCTTGGGCTCGATGTAGAACTGCCCCTCGAAGCCGATGGCCTTTTTGTGATCGACCGCCATGTGCAGGAAGCGGGCAAGGTTGTCCATTTCCCGGGCCATGTTGGTGTTCAGCAGGCTCTTGTAGCCCTCGCGTCCGCCCCAGAAGACGTACCCGCTGCCGCCGAGGTCCTTGGTTACGCTGATGGCCTGTGCGACCTGGGCTGCCCCGTAGGCGAACACGTCGGCGTTGCAACTGGTACCCGCACCGTGCATGTAACGCGGGTGGGAGAACAGGCACGCCGTGCCCCATAGCGGCTTGATGCCGGTCCGCTCCTGCTCGGCCTTCATGAGACCGGCGATCTCGCGGAAGTTCTTATTGCTCCCAGCCAGCGTCTCGCCCTCGGGGGCAACGTCGCGGTCGTGGAAGCAGTAATACTGCACGCCGAGCTTCTCGCAGAACTCGAAGCACGCCTGAACCTTGTTGCGGGCGGTCTGCATCGCGTCGTCGGCAGCCCAGGGCATCTGGCGAGTCTCGACGCCGAACTGGTCGCTCCCGCCGTTGCAGAACGAGTGCCAGTACGCCACCGAAAAACGCATGTGGTCGGACATCTTCTTGCCCGCGATTACCTCATCCGGGTTGTACTGCTTGAACGAAAGGGGGTTCTTGGATTTGGGACCCTCGTACTTGATCTTGTCGATTCCGGGGAAAAATTCTGCCATCGGTATATCTCCTGTTTATTCTTACGACCGCAGTCTGGACCCGGGCGCATGCCCGGCCGCGAAACCTGCGGCACTCAAACGAATTGTACAAAGCAGGGCCGCACCGTCAAGCAGATGGTCGGAATTGGTGGTCGGTTCATGGTTTGTTGCGGCGAAGTCCGAGGCCTGTTCGCTTCAGCGAGCAGGAACGAAAGGCACGGCGATTGACCTGTTAGAGAACTTTATTGTCCGAGCGAGAGGAGATGCACCATGGTTGCGAAGACGATCTTGACGCTTTTTGTCCTGGCGATCGGCGCCGCTTCCGCCAATGCCGCCCCGGCGCCCCGGGCTGATTTTCACGTTTCGCCCGCCGGCAATGATGCGGGTCCCGGCTCGGCGAGTAGGCCCTTCGCCTCAATCGCCCGCGCACGCGACGCCGTGCGCGCGAAAATCGCCGCCGGGCTGTCAGGCGACGTGACCGTGCTCATCCGCGGCGGCACGTACCGCGTGGCCGAGCCGCTGGTCTTCGCCCCGGGCGATGGCGGCGGCGACAAGCACACCATCACCTATGCCGCCCAGGCCGGCGAGAAGGTTGTGATCTCCGGCGGCGTCGAGATTGCGGGCTGGCGGGACGCGGGCGACGGGACCTGGACGGCGGAAGTGCCTTCGGCGCTGTTTCCCAAGGCCGCCGACTTCGATCCCAACGCCTCGGACGACCCCCCTCGACGGCGACGCGCTTTCAACGAACTGTTCGTCGGCGGGCAGCGGCGCACGCCGGCCCGGCACCCCAATAAGGGCTATCTCCGCGTGGACA
>CAZMBZ010000250.1:0-8157 GCA_964564285.1 uncultured Planctomycetaceae bacterium
GGCGACCTGATGACGTACACCATGCCCGCGTGCGCGTACGTGCAGGTGGGCCTTTCGGACCCCAATCGGCGGGCCGAGGCGATCCGCCGCGTGGAACAACTGCTCGCCCTGGCGCGCCCGGGCGTCCTCAAGCGAGTCAAGACCGACGCGCGAGCGCTGGCGGGAATCTCCGACTACCAGAAGCAGGCTGTATATCTCGGGCAGTACAACCTCGCCCTGGGCGGCTACCGCTTGCTTGGCGGCAGGCGTCTGGCGGACGAACACAAGGCCATCTCCGACGCCCTTCACGCTGCCCTTGCACGCGGCGACGGCAGGCCGCTGGCGTCGTACCCTCACCTGACGTGGACTTTCGACACGATCCCCTGTCTTGTCTCGCTGCGTGTTTACGACCGTATCGCGGGCAACGCCAGGAGCGATGCCGTAATCGCAAAGCACCTGGCGTGGATAGCCAGGCGAGCGACCCATCCGGGCGCGGGCGTGCCGTTTAGCCAAGTCATCCCGGCAACAGGCAAAGCTATCGCGGCGCCACGGGGCTGCGAGCTGTCATGGCGAGTGGCCCTGACCGCGGACCTGGACGCCGCGTCCGCCAAGCGACTCTATGCGAATTACGTTCGCTCGTTCTGGCTGGACCGCAAGGTGATGGCAGGCTTCGCCGAATGGCCCGGCGGAAAGGCGATCAAACAGGATTTCGACTCCGGCCCCATCGTCATGGGCATAGGCTCGGCCGCGACCGCCTTCGGCATCGCCGCAGCCAGGGCCGCCGGGGACAAAGTGCGCCGCGGCCGGCTTGTCCGCCAGGCCGCGCGCGGTAAGGAACTGCTCAAACGCCTGATCGCCATGAACCCCAAGTCGGCCAGGGAGTACACGCTGGCCGGCAAGATCGATACGGACAGTTCATACCAGACGGGCTTTCTTTTCGGCGATGCATGCCTTTTCTATGCAGTGACGTGGCGGCCATGGCTTGCGGATGAACCCCCCGCCGGGCAATGATCCGACCTCCCGGCCAGGCGGGTTCCCATCCTTGGTGGGGAAGATAAAACGGGTCAGAACTATTTTATCTTATTATGTGGCAGGTAGTTATATGCGGCTGTCGCTTCATTTGCCTGTGGAATAGTGCAATGGTTCTAGCAAAACGACTCCTAACATATTGTTACTACAGCAGATAAAATAGTTCTGACCCGTTTTCCGTCCCCTTGCTGACGCGGCGTGACTGATAGTAAATCTGATTTTGCGCCGCTCCCCGGGGCTCCCCGGGCGGCTCTTCCGGGAGCGGGGGGTGGCGATTCCAGGCTCAGTCGCCTGGCCAGACGACGCATCCGTTCGTCGCGCCGCGTCCCCGGGCGCGCGGCGCCACAGGCTGCCCCGCCGCCTGTCTTCGCCCCGCCGACCCCGCCAGACGTTGGCCTCGGCGACCGGTAGCCCGATGGCCCCTCTTCCTCTTCTTCCCAGCACGCCCCGGCGTGCTTACCCGATCACAAACGGGGCCATGAACCTGCATTTCTCGTTCTGCTTGCGGTTTAGCATCAGGCGGCGTGACTGCTGTCGCGGTATAATCGCGTGAAGATTCATGGGCAGATTCCCCCCGCGAGGAAAGGCAGATCGCCATTTGCTTGCATCGCCTCGACAAGCTACACTCATATCCAGGATCAAGAAAGGGGTATCTTATGCAACGTTTCTACCGTTCTGCCAGCATGCTGCCGATCGCCGCCTTCGCCCTCCTGGGCGCATTGGCTGTCCTTACCGCACCGCCTGCGGGGGCGCAGAGTCTCCCAGCCTCCGAGGGCGGGCGGGGCGAGAAGTTCCAGTTCAAGCTTCCGTACGAGGCACGCAAGGCGTACCAACTCCAGCAGACACTTCGCCTGGAAGCCAGGACCGGCGAGTACGGCCCGGACGATCTGAAGATGGACATCCGGCAGGTCGTAACGGCCTTGGTCCGGCTGGACGCGAACTCCCCGGCCGGGCTGACGGCCCGGATCGGCCACATCGTCCAGCGGGGTGACACCACCGGCCGATATTCCCTCATGGACCGTCCCGAAGGCTCCACTCCCGACTACAGCAACACCATTTGGCAGCAGAAGATTGCATTCCAAGCCGACCTTGACGGCTCGGGCAAGCTGAGCAATTCCAGGGGCTCTGTGGAATTGAGGAAGCACCTGCCCGCCGGCTACAACACCCACCCGAGCGTCGTTGCGCGGCATGCGCGTCGGAACGACTGGATCCGCCAGATCGTCGAGGAACCCACGCTCTACCTTCCCTCGGATAGTGTCGCCATCGGCGAAGAGTGGACTTACAGCCGCACGCTCCGGGCGTTCGGAGAGTTATCCATCTACCCGACCAAGACGATCCGCGAGCAGATCCGGTGCAGGTTGGTATCGGTGGACAGCGGGCCGCAGGGGCGCATCGCGACCATCGAGATCAGCAGTGTCACGGGCAAGGATGTGCCCGGGCAGTCGTACTTCAAGAAGGCCGGCCTGGTCAGGTACAACCTCGATACCGGAGCGCTTGTGCAGCACAAGCTGGCCATCACGGGCACTTTCATCCGCTCGAATCGAAAGCTCGCCAAGATCAAGGCTGCGCTCACGGTCTGCCTGGTGCCCACAAGCGACAGGCCGGGCGCCGTCTGCGAGCCGACCGGGCCAGCCGACCTGCCGCGGGGCCTGCCTTCTATGGATCGGGACGGCGAGGAAGTCGTCGTATTCGCTCGCGGCACGAAGGTCGTTCAGAACCAGGACGGGAAGGTCTGGACGCTGCTGGCCAAGCAGGCCAAACGCCGCAAGGGCGACAAGCTGACAAAGTCGGCCTGTCCCGTGGCGATCTGCGACCCTCGCAAGGGCATTGCCGGCAAGGCGCCGAAATTATCCCATCTGGAGGTGATGATCGACCAGGCCGGGCGGGCGTGGTGGATATACGCGGCCAACGAGATGACTCTCACGTGGACCGAGGGCGGGAAGTACAAGACGTACAAGTTCGAGGGTCACCACTCCCGCCACATGATCCCGTTCCCGAAGGTGCATGGCGTAACGGGACATAACCTGTACGTTGATGTCGGCGGGGAGGTCTTCGCCTCGGGCAGGACAAAGCTGCACATCTACGACAAGTCCGGCTGGAAAGCGCTGGACCTCCCGGGCCAGTTACGGTCGACGCACCAGGAGGAGGTGCTCTTCAGGCGTATGGGCGGAACCGTGTACATTGCCTGCGAGTTAGAGCCGAGCAGACTGGACGCCCGCTGCTCTCTCCTTGCCTACGAAGATGGGGTCCTTTGCGATACCGGTATCGTCATCAGCCAGCAGGTGGCGTTCCTCGGTCAGCACGAGGGCAAGCTACTGGTCGGCACGAACAACCGGCTGTGGACCGTCGAAACTATCCAGAAGAAACCCGTCGACAAGCAAGGCCTGACCCCGCTGCTCGCCAAGCTGTCCGACAAAAGCTACAAGGTCCGAAAGGCCGCCGCGATGGAGCTTGAACAGGCAGGCCGGGCCGGCATCGAAGTTCTCCAGGAGGCCATAGACGAATCAAGGGATCCCGAGCAGATGCTCTGGCTCAGAACTGCCCTGAAGAAGTTGAAAACCAGTCCCTCCGCCCGGCTGGTCCCAACCAAACTGGGCGGGTTCGAGGCCCTGGACTTCGTCTTCCAGGCCCGCGACGGAATGCAGTTCTATCGGCCTTGGAAGGAAGGCAAGCTCCAGGCCGAGAGCTTCCTCCTGTGCATTAACGGCGGCAAGAAGGTTCGCAAGATCGCCCTGCCCCGGCCGGACCGGTTCTTCCAACTCCAACTGGAAACGCCGGACGGCAAGATCATCGGGCGCGACAGCCAGTGCGTCTTCGAGTTGGACCTCAAGACGCTTAGCTTCCGCTACCTGTTCGCGCTGGGTAAGTTCGCCAAGAGCCGGTCGGCCCGCGTGGTGGCCGCGAAGGATGGGCTGTACTGCCTGGCGGTCGACGGGTCCAAATCCTCCAGTCCGTCCACCCTCAACATGTGGTACAACCCCGCCGGCAAGCGGAAGGCCACCCTCCTGCCAGGCCGCGCCATCACCGACGGCGTCAGCCGCGAAACGAACCTTGAACAGCGCCCGGGAATCGCCCCCGGCCTTGACGGTCGGCTGTGGTTGCTGCGCCGGACCGGTCCCATGCAGAACCAACTGGCGTTCGCCGAGGGGCGCAAGGTGACCACGCTTGGGCCACGCCTTGCCAAAACCAGGGCGACACTGCTGCCACTCAAGAAGCACGCCGTCCTGATACTGCCCGAAGATCGGGGATCCGTCCTGCTGCACCTGGGCGAAAAGGTAATCGAGAAGCCGCGAATCAAGAATATGATATCCGAGAACTACCAGCAGATGCTGGACCTGGTGCCCGACACGACGCCATACCATACGTCTCTTTCCTGGCCCGAGACGTACCTCCTGCGGATGGGCGAAGACTTCTGGATCAAAGAGTCATTCATGCGGTTCATCGGCAACGGGTGTCGCATAGAAGACTTCAGAGGCCTGTTCGGGCGCCGAGGCTGGCAGAATTGCGACATCGAACGGATAGTCGGCATTGACCCGGCCGGCAAGAAGATCCTGGCCTATGGCAAGGGATGCCAAAAGCTTTTCTGGGCGAGCAGCCAGCGGGGCAGTCTAAAGATCGAGCCGATCACCGAGCGGAATTACCCCTTCGGCTGGTGCTGGTACGACAGGAGCAACCTGCCGTACTACCGCGCCGGCATGATTCTGACGGAGTCGGCCATCGACCGGATGAAGGAGAAGCTCAGCTCTCCCGACTCTGACTCTAAGGTAAAGGCCGAGGACTTCCCCGGCTTTCGGATGTGGAACGGCAGTGGCTGGGTTAACTGGGAGGGCACGCTATGGGACGGGGGGTTGTACACTGACGACACGGGCGGCATTTGGCATATCCGCCGGCGCGAGGCGACCGTGCAGTTGAAGGATGGTCGGCGGCAGCGGCTGGTCCTTGACGATGTCCTTGATTGGAAGGACGTCAACCTGGTGCAGGAGCGCCCCGGGGCGGTCTGGTTGGCGACGAGCCAGTCTGTGCTGCGACTGGTTTCCGACTGTAAGGACGGCGTGTTCGGCCCATACCGCATTGAGCGGCGGTTCACCACTCGCAATTGCGGCTACAGTATTCGCGGCCCGTGGATCATTGGCGGCAAGGATTTTTACTTCGCCAGCGGCGGAGTTCTCTACCATGCGAGCCTGGCGGAATTGCTCAAGGGGGCCTGAACCTCTCGCCGCCACGGCTATGGAGCCGGAATCGAGTTTGGGCCTTTGAGCGGGACCTTCAGCGACGCCAGGGCCTTTCGGGCCGCCAGGCGGACCTCGACACTACTGTCGGTCAAGGCGAAGCGGATGGACTCGATCGCCTTCTTGCTGCCCACCTTGGCTAGCCATTCAACCGCATCCACACGCGGCTTAGCGTGGTCGCTGTAGTTGTTCCGCATAGTCCTGTCGAGGACCTCGACGCTGGCGCTCGGGTCGAGCTTGAATATCCCCTGGGCGACGGCGGCCAGGACAGAATGGTCATAGGCGGACACATTCGCCGCCGCCTTGAGACACGGCATCGCCCGCTTGTCGCCAAGCATCGCCAGTCCCTCAGCCGCCCCGGGGCACATCCGGACGGTCTTCACCAGCGGCTCGAATACCCGAGCGTCGCCGATCTGCCCAAGCGCCTTGGCAATGGCTGACACCGTGAACGAGTCTTTCCGGAACCTTTTCAACGCCGCCAGGAGGGGCTCGACGGCGGACTTGTCACCGATGCGACCCAGGGCGACGGCCATGAGGCGGACCTGAACGCTCCGGCCGCCGCCGGTCGCCACCGTCGCCGCCTTGAACCGCTCCAGAAGCGGCGCGACGGACTTGGGATTCTTCAGCCCGCCAAGAGCGATGATGGCGGCATTGCTGATCTTGTCGTCACTGTTATCCAGCAGACCCACGACAACGTCGGCCAGTTCCGGCTTATGAACATGCTCAACCACGCGCAGCGCCGCGAGACGAAGGCCGTCGGGCTTCTTCAGTTCCGCCTCAAGTTCATCGAGGAAGCTCTCTTGGGCCAGTGTCCCCATCGCGGCCGCAAGGGTCCGATCCTGGCGCTTCTGGAGGATTTCCAGGCACGGACCGAAGGCGGCCCTGACCTTCAGCCTGCACAGCGCCGTTCCGGCGGCGACCTTCGAATACTTGGTCCCGCCACTTTCCAGCAGGTCTATCAGGCCTGGCAGGGCAGACCTGTCATTGGCGTCTGCCAGCCACTCAGCCGCCCGGCGGGCCAGCAAGTCCTGGGAATCCTTCAGGCGGCCCAGGAGAACGGGGCGTGCCTCCTTAGGCCAGCGGTCCTTCAGCAGGCACATCGCCCGCTCGCGCAGGTAGGCCTCGAGGTAGTAGCCGCCGCTCCTACTGCCCGACCCGAGGGAGCAGCGCGCCATGGGGATGCGGGCATTGCGGTTGCTCGTGGCCAGCTCGAGCAGCGGCTGGCGTATGCGAGGATCGTCAAGGAACTCGCAGGCATCGACGGCGCCTTTGGTTATAAAGTAGTTGCCATTCGAGAGGCCCTCGATGGCCAAGTCGGCGGCCCGCTTGTCGCCCAGTTCCGCCAGGAGCTCGATCGCCATGCCCCGCACCCTAGGCTGGGAATGCTTGGTGGCCCGGAACAGGGCCTCGGCGGCCTTGGGGCCACCGATCATGCCCAGGGCAGTCATCGCCTGCAAGCGGGCCTCCAGCTTGTATAATTCCGCCTTTTCCTTGGTGGTCATCCGCGATAGATGGTTGGTGTTCGACTTGGCCGCCCCGTCCGGGTCCTTGTCGGTCGGGATCACTTTGATGAGGGAATCCATGGCGCGGATGTCGCCGATGCGCCCCAGCGCAAACGCCGCCACCCGCCGAACGCCAGGGTCCTTGTCGCTTGTGACGATTCGGCACAGTGGCTCGACGGCCTTTCGGTTGGCGTAGCCCGCCAGCAGCTTGCACGCCTGGCTGCGCACGCGGTTACTGGGGTCCGCCAGAACGCCGATGATCGCCTCAGCGGCCTCGGGGGCGTGAATCCGCGCCAGCGCGCCCAGCACCATGGCGTTGGTGCGGGTGTCTCTCTCGGCTAGAAGTGCGATCAGGGGCCCGGCCACTTCCTGGCCCTTCAACTTCACCAGGGCGGAGATGACGTTGCCGCGAAACGCGGAGTTTGCGCTCTTGCCCAGCACGCCGAGCAGGGCGTCGGCGGCGGAGGGATCGCCGATCTTGCCGAGGAAGCTCGCGGCACGTGAGACGAGGTCGGCCTCATCCCCGGTCAGCACCTTCACCAGTAGGGGCACTAAGCTCTCGTCGAGCATAGGGGCCCTGGACAGGGCGTACATCGCCGACCTGCGGGTGGCCGTTGAGTTCTCGGCCAGGCAGGCCTTCAGCAGGTCCATGTCGGCCTGCCCGATCCGCGGGTTTACCTTGAACAGGACGGTGAGGACCGTGGCGCGGACCTCCGCAGCCATCTTGCCGGCCTTGAGGGCGTTTCGCAGAATGGGAATATCCGCAGGGCTGGCGCAGGCTGCCAGTGCCCGGCGGGCCGCCTCCAGGCCCGTCGAGCCCATGTCTGGCATCCGCCTCAACAATATCGGCACGGTGCCGGGGAGCTTGCGCTCGGCAATCACGGCCAGGACCAGGCTCATCGGGTCCGGCCCCTTGAGCTGCTCCAAGACAAGCTTGGCCCGTATCTGAACCTCAATGTCCTTATGGGTGGTCGCCTTCTCCATTGCCTCGCGAGCGGCGGCACCCATGGCTATGAGCTTCTTCGTGGCCTCTTCGCGGGTCTTCCAGTCCTCGGCGCCCAGTTGCCGGACCAACTCCGTAAGCAACTGAGTATCGACCGGATCACCCCTTTGGGCCAGGTAGGCCAGCAGGCTCTCGTTGTCGCTCTTGAGGCCCGCTTTCTCCAGAGCTATGACAGCAGGAGTCTTGACGTCGCTGGTCTTGCCTGCCGGCGTGGCCGCCGGGCAAGCACTAGCACAGAGCCCGCCCATCAGCCCACAGGCCGCAAGCGATATCACCCCTGCCAGCCGGATTCCGGTGTTCGAACTGAAGTGAATTCGCATCGACACTCCCCTTCTCATGACGGCTGCAAAGCCGTACGCCCTGTCCCTGACCGCAGCCTGGATAGCGGCCACCCCTGGCTGCCGAAGGACCTTTT
>CAZMBZ010000251.1:0-8077 GCA_964564285.1 uncultured Planctomycetaceae bacterium
GGCCTTGGCTGAGACCAGCGACGCGCTGTCCCAGTTGACGCGCATGCCATAAATAGTTTTGAGCGCCCAGCGAGCGGCGCGTACCGCATGGGCCATCTTCTTATGCGGGTGCAGGCCCGGTATCTGAATGTCGAAGGCGGGCAGGAAAGCCGTATTGGCGGGATCCTTGAGATCGGCAAGCCCCAACCGCTGGGCCTCGCGGATATAGGCGCCCCCCGAAACAGTCCACTGCTCGAAATTGTCGCGCGTCTGGGGAATGCTGCCGGCACAGAAACCGATGACCCCCACAGGCAGGTTCGGATCGTTAAAGTCTTCCCGCCAGCCTTCGACCATCAGCTTGACCAGAACGCGATAGCGTTTGGGCCGGCAGTTGGAACTCATGGCGTTGTTGTAGCCCTGATGAAAGAGCACGCCCTTGATATTCAAACCTTTGAATACGCCAAACATGCCGTTGTAGCAACTGGCTGCATCCGACGGGCTTTTGCCCGGGATATTCCACGAACGCAGGCTCTCGACACCCGGCTTGGGTGGCAATTTATCCTCAGGCGTGCCTTTGGCTTTTAATCTGGCAACCTGTCTCTTCCAATTCCGCTCGACGGCCGCAGCCGGATCGAACTCGGCGATACGCTTATCCACGGACGCCTTGTAGGCGGCGGCCAGGGGATGGTCCTTGAACTTCTGCGGCGGAACCAGCGACTCCATCGAGGCGCCGCCCCTGGAATTGTCAATAATGCCGATGGGGATTTGCAGCGCGCGCTGCAAACGCGCGCCGAAACTGTACCCGATGGCAGAGAAACTGCCGGCGGTCTTTGGGCTCGCCGCAAACCACCCGCCGCTGCTGAGTCTGTCAGCCGGGATATCCGTCTGCGGCTTGGCCTGCTCGTTCGTACTGATCTTGACACATCGCAGCAGCGGCAGATGCGCTTGAACACTCTCCATGTCTGCCTGCAATGTCTTGCCAAGCCCGAAGGCCATGTTGCTCTGGCCGTTCATTACCCAGATGTCGCCGATGACGATGTTCTCCATCTCGATCTTTTCATCGCCGGTGGCAACGATCAGCTTTTGAGAGTTAGCGTCGGCCGGACGGGCAGGGAAGGTCGCCTCCCAGCGGCCGCCTTCGCTGCTGGCGGTTGCGTCGGCTTTCGCCTGGCCAAACTGCACCGACACCTTCTGGCCGGCCTCGGCCCAGCCCCATATCATAATGGGCTTGTCTCGCTGGATGACCATGTTGCTCGAAAACATGCCGTGCGTTTTGAGCGTGCCCGCCAAGGCCATGCCCTGAAACGTCATGACGACCGCACAAAGAATTGCCGCGATTCTGCTTTGACTCTTCATGTCGTGACTCCCATTCCGCTGATATGTTGGTTCCTACTATGTTCTCGCGATTGTTGGCCAACAGCCTCCTCCGACCTTGTGTGGACATTGGTTATGTTGCCCACTACGCCCTTTGCGCTGCCGGAACGAATCCACTTCTTTCAGAACCACGTCCGCTCCAGCAGGCGATCAAGCCCGAGACTACGGCGCTAAGAACAGTTCTTGTCGCGCAGCTTCAGTTTGTGCTTTTTCGCAAGCCCGTCGAGCATCATGGTGACCAGCGTGCTGCTCATGCAATAGTCCTGGACGCCTAAGGCCTTGCCCGAGATCGAGTCGTAACATTCGCTGATCCCGTTCTTGATCGCATTGGCGATGGTCTTGTCGGATATGTCGGCGGCGAGGTCCACATGCCCATAGGCAGCCAGGCCGCTGGCGATCTGGTAATTGGTCGGAGCCCAGACGTCGCCACGCCAGAAGCCGCGGGATCTCCATCGCTTGTCGGTTCGATCCAGGGTCGGAACGGGAAGCGGTGTCTGCCAGGCAGGCGAAGCCAGCACCTCAGCCATACGCTTAGCCATCGCCTTGGTGGGAACGCCGGCCGTCAACGGAATCCAACTGCTGATGGTCGCCACGGGAATCCTTTCGAGCGAGTCCCGCTTGACCGCCAAGAACGTTCCAGCCTTTTCATCCCACATGTGGTCGCGCATGGCCTTGACGGCTTTGTCGATTCGCTTCTGGCGTCGTGCCGCCATGGCAGAATCACCCATAATGGTCGCCAGCCGCGCCAGACACCTCTCACCTAGAACCAGGTAGGCCGTGTTGCCCGCCATGCAGATATCGCCGTACCATGAGCCTTCATCCGATCCTTTACGCGTAGGATGAGGCGTAAGCTTCAGGCCGTCCATGGAGCAGTCGTAATCGAACGTCTCCCAACGCGCATGCTGTACGATGCCGCTGTACGAGCCGACCGCGATCAGCCCGATATCGGTCACGTCGCGCTCGCGCCAGAACCAGTCGTGGAATCGTTCGAGCTGACCTAGACATTGCTCAAGAAGTTTCTTGTCGCCGTTGCGCTGATATACCCGCTCCACGCCCCAGGCCAGGATGGGAATCTGCGAGAACTGCCGAACCTTTTGCGGCGCAGTCTTAATCGCAACAGTCACCATGTCATGGGCATAGGTCGGCATGCACTGGTTCCAGCGATCCTGAAAGTCCCAGTAGTTCTGAAAAATGTCGCGGATGACTTTCTTCTTGCCGGGCAGGATACTCAACAGGTCGACCACGAACATGGTGTCCCAGATCCATTGGCCCTTGTAGTGCGGCCCGCCCGGGCGGACCCAGGTATGCCGCAAGGGTTCGACCGGCGACTGGATTTTCTCCAAAACGCATTTCTCAATGACGCGGTTGGCCAGTGTGAGGACATCCGCGTCATCCGATTCAAAAAGGTTTTTAACATCTGCCATTTTTGGCTCCGAAGCGTTGACCCAATCATCACAAACACCGGCCAGCGCCACCCCGCTCACGGCTCCGCCGCCGACAATCTTAAGAAAATCACGTCGTTTCATCGTTTGTCCCTTGGATGGCTGAGATTCAAATGAGGCGTTCGCGGGAAACCCATACTATTCCTTAGCGCCGCCGGCATCCAGAGCGCCCAGTTTGGTGGCAATTTCCTGCAAACTCTTTGGCCACTCGTTGAACTCTACGCTCATGGAGTTTGCGATATCCGGTTTGGTCATTCCTTTGACCAGTTCGGCGCTTGGCTGGGCGAAGACAAATGAGACCTTATCCTGTCCATAGGTCTCTGCCAAGCTCTTGGCATAGGCTTTTAGGGAAGCGGGGTATCTCGACACATCTTCGTCGATGTTTTCCTTGCCCGGCACCCACACCACGCCGCAGACGGCAAACGGGGTCAGCGGACTTATGCAGAAATTGTAGGTGTGGGTGGGCGTCTCGGTACGACTGGCCCATTGGTTATAATACGGCTGGGGGAAAGACGGCGCCCTCGATGACCATTCATCCGGCAAGTCCTGACCGGCTTTCAGCAGAGCAGCCACGTCGTGGTTATACTTTTTGAGGGTTTCGATATACTTAACGATCGCCTTCTTGCATACGTCGGTATTGGGATAGGCGAGATTGTGTTCGTCACGTTCTTTCTCGAAACCGGTAGCGGTTTGCAAACCCTCAGAAGAGATCAACGTAATCGGCGGATTTCCCGCGCCAAGGGTGATAATACCGACAGGCACACCTGGTGCCTGGATTTTGGCCGCGAAATAGTAGGCCGCGACGGAAGGTGCATCCCCCACCTGGTCGAAGTCCGCGGTCTGCCATGAGGCCACATACTTGCCACCGCCAATTTCCATTCGCCGCTTTCTTGGAGTTCGGAAACGTCGAGTCTTTGTCTTTATCCTGAACTCGCGGACAAGTGGCAGGCCTTGGAGCGAGACCGTCCCGCCCTTCGGTGCTTTGATGATTTCACTGGACAGATTACGTGTACCAGTCAGGATCCAGACATCGCCAACAAGGATGTCTTTGATCGTTTTGCTGACACCATCACTGCAAATGATCTTAAGATCGCGCCCTTTACTGGAAGCAGGCATGGGGTCGAGTTTGACAAGCCATTTTTCAAACTCCCCCACAACGGTCTTTTTACTCTGATTACCAAAGACGACGGTAATCTCGGTGCCAGGAACACCGTGCCCCCAGACGGGAACCGCCAGGCCGCGCTGGATGACGGCGTGATTGCGAAATAGCGACGAAGGAAGCAAATAGCTTTTCTTGCCCCATTTCTTTTCGGCCGCGGTCTTCTCGGCCGCGACGGCGGTGAGATCGTCTTCCTTGAAAAGTTGCTTACCGTCGAAATAGGCAAACGCGATCGCAGGCAAGCCGGCCTTGTTATAGAGGTTCGCGCCCATCGGCGTGGCGCTGTAGGCGTACTGCACACCGACCGGATTGGGGACGTCCTTTGAGGTTACGACTACTTCGTCACCGTCGATAACCGCTTCGGCGGCGTGCCATACGCGATCCTTGCCGGCGAGTCGGAAGTGCTTGAGTTTCTCGCCCGGGGTCGCCCTGGCTGGCTCGAAGTATGCGGCCGGGGTCTTTCTGTAGTCGGCCGCCATGCCCTTGCTCGCGACCATCAGGCCGCCACCGGGGCCACGTTGCTCGAACTGCACCCGAACCGTGCTGCCCTTGATGGTGTGAGACTTGTAGATCGGACCCGTGTAGGGGATATCCTTGCCATACTCATGGGCCAGTGCCCAGCGAGCGAGGCGTTTGCCGGGGTCAAGCTTGTTGAAGTAATGAATCCCGGCCGGTCGAGCGGAATTCAGGTCGTGCTGCGGCACCATGCCAACGTTCTTCGCGTTCATGAAGAACAGCGTCTGGACCTCGCGAAGATCGGCAAAGCCGGGATTGTCGGGATTCGGCTCGCCGTAACATTGCTGCTGGGTGAAGTAGAAGGGAAGATCAGGTCGGCCCCAATTCTCGCGCAAGCCGTTCACCAATGCCTCCATCTTGGCCGCGTAGATCCTCCCGTCATTGCCGTTGCTGGTTCCCTGGCACCAGATGGCGCCGCGAATCGCGTAGGGGACCAGGGGCGCGACCTTGAAGTTGTACATGCGCCCAGCGCCCTTCCACTCGTCGGCGATGCCAGGCAGGTGGGGTCTGGGCAATGCCAGACCACCGCGGTTGATGATCTTTTCACTTTCGATCTGCCATTGCTTCAGATCCTCGTAGAACTTCGCATAAGCCTCCTTGCTCTGGGAGGTGGTCGGGTCGCTCTGCCTGATCTTGGTGACAATATCCTGCAATTTGGGGTGCGACGCAAACCCTTCATCGGGCGTCCAGGTCTCAATCGGCGTCGCGCCGTGACTGCTGCGCATAATGCCGACGGGAACCTCCAATTCATCGTAAAGCTGCCATGCGAAGGCGAGACACAAAGCCGAGAACTTCCCGGCTTGCCTGGAACTCTTCCAGCCGTCGGCGGACGTCACGCGACTGCGGAGAAACAAGGACGAACCCAGTTTGGCAGCGTATTCGCGAACCGGCAACTCCTGCTTGGACCGCTGCAATGTATTGGCCAGGTCGCGGCACATCGACTTGCCGGCCGTCCATTCCATATTCGACTGACCCGAGGCAAACCAGATCTCGCCCACGAGCAGATCCTTCAATACCAGCGATTCGCCGTCCGAGGATCTCACCGCCAGCTCGCGTCCTTGATCGGAGGCCTTCAGCGGATCGAGCTTGAGCTTCCACCTGCCATTCGCGTCAGCCTTTGCGGTTGCCTTCTGACCGGCGAAGGTCACCGTCACAGCCGAGCCGGGTTTTGCCCAACCCCATACCGGCACGGTCATCTCACGCTGCAGTATGGCGTGGTCCATGAACGGAGACCCTAGTTCCAGCGCCTGCTTCTGAATTCCAGCGCCGCCAACTTCTGCACCAGGCGTGGCTGCGCTGCAGATCAGCAAGGCCGTCATAGCAACACACAAAGCCAATGCAGTATTATCGCCATGGTTTGTCTTCATTTGGTTTTCCTTTGCTTGTTGTACGCAATCGTTATTGGTGAACCAAGATTGGCGACAGGCTGTGACACTTGCACCCTTGCGCATGCGACCGACGACATGGAGAGAGTCAGAGCCGCAGTTACAAGTGCCCTCATGAATCGACTTCTTCTCAATCTCACGCCGGCCTGGCTGACATATTGTTTCGGCGCTACTGCGGAGCAGATTGGGTCTGGATGGCGGTTCGGATCGCCGCTGCTACCTGCTCGGCGATCTTTTGGGATCCGCCCGGCTTGTAGTGAACATCACCCGGCAGGACGAACAAGTCCTTGTCGAAACCACTGGTGAGCGCATGGAGGTCATTGGTAACGATGCCATGTTTCTTCATGACCTTCGCAGCCACGCGGTTGTACTTGATTTCATCACCGACAAAACGACCCGCTTCGCCTTCCGGGACAACCGTGGTAGTTGCCCAGATAAGCTTCGCGCCCGTTTTCTTGAGTTTGACAACCAGTTCATCGAGGTTCTTCTCGTACTGGTCCAAGGTCGTGCCGATAGTTCCGTTAACCTTGTCCCGATGTCCGTAATGCTTGGCCTCCGGGTGGCGGTAGCAGAGGTCGTGGAGGCCCCAGTTGAAATGAATGACATCCCATTTGCCGTCACCCAGCAGCTTATCGATATTCTCCAAGCCATGGCCGGTAGTGCCGGTGCCGGCGCATGTCACCTCGGCCTCATCCTTGAGTATGGTGACTACAAGCGGCGTATAACCCCTCGTGATCGAGTCGCCGATATTGAGGACTCGCGGCAGTTTCGACTTTTTGTTCTCGGCCTTGCTCGACTTGAGCGAACTCTTGGCCATAGCATCGCCTTTCATGATCTTCGCGAGACCCCCGCCCGTGTGTTTGGGTGACTTTCCACCATTGACAAACACCAGTTCACTCGATGTGGTGGCCTTTCGCTCATCCGTAACCGTCAAGAACCAGAAGGTGGCTTCCGCGGGCGGGGCTTTCACATTGATTACCTTGTCTGTGATGTGGGCATCAATCGTTACATACTTTCGTTTTCTGTTGTTGCCCGGCAGCGCTTCCAGGCAATAGTGAAGCCCGGCGCTGACGAGTTTAGTCTCGGCTGAGACCTCGGCCGAGATCGTACCCTTTGAGACTCGAGGCTTGGCAATCCTGGCCAGGGGTTTGCCCTTATTGAGTTTGCTCTCGATGAAAAGCTCGGCGGCGTGGGGTTTCGTGAAGCAGTGGCCGTGCCTGAGAAAGGGCACGAAGTGCAGATTCTTCTCCGCCCTGATCAATGCATAGGTTTTGGCATGGCTGTCGGGTGGATAGGCGAAGTCGGCTCCGCCATCGCACATCAACATTGGCACGGTTCCCATGGCCATATAGGAAGAAGGGTCCCAGAGTTTCACTGCCCTTCGTCTTTCCGCTTCATCCTTCGGAAACTTCCCCTTGAAAACGGAGTTTTCATGGAGAAAGCCACACCCATACACAGGCACTGCCGCGGCGAAACGATTGTCAACACTGGCAGCGATGCAGGTGAGATATCCCCCCCAACTATACCCGGTGATCGCCGTGCGATTCTTGTCCACCTCGGGGAAGCTGCGTATCAAAGAGTGGGCGAGTATGGCATCTGACACCGCGTGATAGACCCACTGCTGCTTGGGGGCTTGCTTCACACTGAACACATCATTCTGCCAGGGGCGGCCGTGCCGGTTCTTCATATCGGCGCCGGAGCCAACAAGGCTCATGGCAATGGCGGCATAGCCACGGGAAGCCCAAAGCTTTGCCCAGTCAGCAAAGGCCCGGCCTCCGCCGCCGTGAAGCAGCACAATGCCGGGCAGATCCCTGTCCTTACTCGGGTCGCCTGCCAGCGAGCCGGGCGTGGCATAGTAGGCAAAGACTTCCGTGGTCTTGCCCTGGAACGGCTCGGCCTGGTAGTGAAGTGAGCGTACGGGGCTCTTTTTGTCATACCAACTGAATCCGGGCGCCTTGCTGAGATGCTTGAGATCCCATAGAACGGCGGCACTTTCGGCCTTGGGCTTCTCTAAAGCCAGCGCACCAGCAACACCCGTCAGCGTTGTCGCCATCAGACACGCCGCGCACAATAACATCCTTCTGTTCATGGCCTTCTCGCCTGGCGAAACTGTCTCAACTGTACTCTACTGGCTCAAGTCCGTGAACTCAGACTCTATTTGCAGGACTCCTTCACCGCCGTGTCGATCAACTCCTGGATCTGCTTGCCGCCGGACCACTGGT
>CAZMBZ010000252.1:0-1708 GCA_964564285.1 uncultured Planctomycetaceae bacterium
ACACCGACGTCTCGCCGCTGGTTGAAATGGTGTCGCAAACGCGGTGGGATCCGAACGGGCGGTGAGGTCTGATGGCGGGGGCAAGGCCGTAGGCCGGGCAATGATGGGACGCGGCGTGGCCCTGACCGCCGAGGATATGCACGCTGGCCACCCCCGGGAAGGGGTCTGGCTGGCGGCCAGCCGCGATTGGCCGGGCCGGATGGAGCCGAGTCGCCAAAACCGGCCCGATGCGGCCTGCACCCCTTGGCCAGCGCCAGCCGGGCTTTACCCGCTAAGCCTTGCCGGTATTGCCAGCCTTGCCGGGCTTGCCGCCGGTGCTACGGTTGGTATTTTTGCCACGGCAGGGTGTTGCGGAGCAAGTGGGAATCGCACGGGCTGCGAGTGTCAACCGGCCTGGCTATGGCCGGGGCATTTCATCGGTCAGGCGGGTGAGGAATTGGGCGGGGGTGAGGATGCGGACTTTGCGGCAGGCCTTGGCGGGGAAATGTCGGGTGTTGCCGGTCACGACGTAGTCCGCTCCGGCGGCCAGGGCGACTTCGACGAATTTGACATCAGTCTCATCCGGGAGGAAAATCCCGGCGGGCGGGGCGGTGACCTGCTCGGCCCCGGCTTCCAGGCCTGTGATGAAAGACTCGACCAGGGCTGGGTCGAATCCGAACTTCGACTTGCGCAGGACCCGCTCGTACTCAGCGATGATTGACTCGTCCAGGACGAGGGTGAAAACTTCGGCTACAGCGGCAGCAATCAAACGATCGCACGTCCCGCCGGGTGAAATAAAGGCCGAGATGAGGACGTTGGTGTCTACCACCGCCCTCACTTGGCGGCCTTTCTGACACGGGCGATTTCGGCGTCGATCTCAGCCATGGTGGTCTTGGTCAGGCCCTTTCGGACGGACTGACGCTGAATCTTGCGGATTGTCTGCTGGAGTTCCGCTTGGCGGAGAGTCCGCAGCTTCTCTTCCAGGCTTTCGCCGGTAACAGGGACCATTACGGCCACAGGCTGGCCGTGCGATGTTATGACGAGTTCCTTCTCCTTGTCCAGGTCCTTCCAGACCTCGCCGGGGCGAACCCGAAAGTCGCGTGATGGAATGAACTTCATAGTCGATCTCCCGTAGCTTGCTTGTGATGGATATTTGGTTGCGCAATATCCTATATTTATCCTACGATTATTCTACACCCCGAGTCGGGACTAAGCAAGCCCAAACCTATCTTTCTGACATTTCCTCGTAGCACTGGTTGTAGTAGATGGCGTTTTCTACTGGGGTGTTGGCGGGGATGTGGTTTCCGACGGCCAGGAAGAAGCCGGGGCAGTCTTTGCCGATGGCCATGCAGCGCTCGACCTCGGCGCGGATCTGGCGTTTGGTGCCGCGCAGGAGTATTCGGGTATCGGCGTTGCCGACGAAGGCGTGCGTCTGGCCGTAGGCTTCGGCGATGTAGGCCATGTCCGTCATCGGCTCGAGCACGAAGCCCGTAATGCCGCACGCCGCGATGTCGTCTATGAACTCCGTGTAGTCGCCGTCGGAGGTGTAGAGGATCTTCTTGCCGCTGTCGATCAGCGGGCGGAAGAATCGTTTGTAGTTGGGGAAGACGTACTTGCGATACCACTCGGGCGGCATGAACGCCCCGGATGTCCAGACTATATCGTCGTGGCTCATCACGACGGGCACGTCGGCGTCGGCGAGGGCGTGGTAGTATTGCAGGATCCAACT
>CAZMBZ010000252.1:1808-8053 GCA_964564285.1 uncultured Planctomycetaceae bacterium
TAGCCCTGGAACTGCGCGGTGCCAGTCGCAGGCGGCGGACGTACTGGCTTCGCCTTGCGTATGTGGCAGCGCTGACCCTTTACGTGGCGATGGTCTGGGTGGCGGTGGTCAGTTCCGTGGGCAATTCGGGGGCCTACACTCGCAGTCGCATGGCCGCGGCGGGGATATCCGTCGGCTGCGGCGTGATGTGGTTTCTGATCCTGGCCGGGCCGGCGGCAGCGGTGCTTCTGACGACCAACTGTTTCCAGGAAGAGCTGCATCACGGTGGGCTGACACTGATACTCGGCACACCGCTGGGTTACGCGCAGATAGTGGCGGGCAGGTTTATAGGCCGGCTGGCGCAGATGCTGGTACTCATTCTCGCGGCCTTGCCGTCGCTGGCGATGGTGCGTGTTTTCGGCGGCGTGCCCGCGCCGTTTGTTGTCGGGGCGGTGCTGCTGGCGCTGGGCAATTCCGCCGTCGCGGCCTCGCTGACGATGTTGTACTCAGTCGAGCATGACCAGCCGCACCAGATAGTGCCCCGGGCGGCAGTGGTGACTTGTATGTATAACTTTCCGGCAGGGATGGCCGCCAGCGCGGGTGCGGCCGCGTTGGCGGGTGGAGGCGGCAACTTTTGGGCTGTTGTCTGGATGTTCCTGGCCGGCGTGCAGATGTTGCTGGCTTTGTGGATATTGACGCGCTGTACGAGAAGGCTTGTGGTTCGCGGCGGGGTTGCACTGGGGAGCATTCCCGATCCGGAAAAGCACGTCCACAATTTTGCCGGGCCGTCCGGTCGGGTCGATGTTGTGGAGGCGGCGCTTGAGCGTCTGGCCTTCCATCGCCGCGCCAGTGCTCTGACAGCCATGGGGGAGGCCGCTGGCACCGCAATCGACATTGCCGACATCGCCCATTGCCCGGGTCCTGCGAAGCCGCCCCCCGTTCCGCGCCCGGCAGTGAGGAAGATCATCCCCTGGCCGCTGGCTATCAAGGGCTCGCCGATCATTTGGCGGGCCATGAGGCGAAGCTATCTGTTCGACCGCAAGACCCGATGGCTGGCCGTTGGCATTGTGCTGATCTACCTGTTCATCTGCGGTAGCGTGACCAGGGGGTTGGGAAAGGCCGACTTTCACCGTCTCGTGTTGAGCGTTGCCCTGGCGGCCTACGCTGCAATTCTGACACTGGCGAGCGCCTCGCTGATTGCCTCAGAGAAGCAAAGTCGCTGCTGGCGATTGCTGATGACGACCCCGCTGACGGATTGGGAGATTCTATGGGCCAAGATTCGCTCGGCCGCGTGGAAGGCCTCCCTGCCTGTGCAGGCAGGGGTGATATACGTGGCGATTTTCATCGTTGTCGGCTGCATTGAGCCGCTGATGGTGTTGAACTGGGCGATGATGGTTGTCGCGGTGACGGCCTTCGTGCTTGGGCTTGGGCTGCTGTGCTCGACGGTCTTTCGGCGGACGACCACGGCGATGATGCTTTGCGTAAGTTGCCTGGTGGTTTTGTGGGTGCTTGCCCCGATGCTGGCGGGGCTCATCGAAGGGGTCCTGGCCGAGTTGACGGGCTTGAAGGCGGACTTGTCCTGCCTGGCTGAGGCGGCAAACCCGTTCTACGTGGTCTGGGCGTCGGTCCCAAGTGCGGATGGCGGGCACATGGGGGACCGAATGGCCGGGTTTGGCGGGTATCGGCTGGGTGGCATGGCGATGTCGGCCTGGATGCTTGTGAGAACTGTTGCCGGTGTGGCGATGGCATATCTGGTGGCCGGGTCGGCCTTGACTTGGATGGCAAAGAGAAGGTTCAGGCGAACGCGGGGTTGACAGCCGCTGCGGATGCAGACAGGTGTTGCTGGAATGGTGTTGAGATCGCTCGACAAACTGAAGCGCGTAGCGAGCGTGATTCGTGGCTGCTGGCCCGTGGTGGGGCTTGAGCTGCGGATCATCAGCCGGCAGCGGCGGACGTACGCTCTGCGCATGGGATACGTGGCCTTGCTGACGGTCGTGGCGGGAATGGTGTGGATCTCTGCCACGGGGCGGCTCAACAGCGTATCGCCGATGTACATGGCGGCGGTTCTGCCCATCGCGGCTGCGGATGTCGTCGAAGCGGTGCTGACGTGCCTGTTCTTCGGCGGGCAGATCGGCGCGGTTATTACGATGACCGGCGCGTTTTCCAGAGAGCTTCACGGCGGGGGGTTCTCGGCCCTTCGGGGCACGCCGCTTTCGTTCGGGCAGATCGTGCTCGGGCGGTTCATCGGTAGGATGGCTCAACTGACGGTCATCCTGCTGTCTGCCCTGCCGGTGCTGGCGCTGATTCGCGTATTCGGCGGCGTGCCGTGGCAGTTGGTGTTCGGCGGCATGGCGGTGGTGCTTGGTGCCTCCGCTTGCGCCGGGGCGGGCGCCCTTCACAGCGCGGCGAGGCTTCGGACGGGCTGGCCTGCGCTGCGAGGGTCGCTGTGGGCGGCTGGGCTCTACTGTATTCCTGGCCTGTGTTGGTTGTGGGGCTACCGCGGCGCGGGGCAGGTCGGCTGGTGGTGGGTTCCTGCCGGGATGTACGCGGTCCTACTGGCGGTGGTCTTGGCCAGAGCGGTTGGGGCGTTCAGGTACCACGTCATTCACGGCCAGCCATACGATCCCGAAAAGCAGCCGCGAGTTGGCCGCGAGCCCTACGTGTACCTTCCGCCCGTGCCGGATGAGCCCGGCGGCGTGCTGCAACAGGTCGGACCGAGGTACGCGGATCTGGTTGATGACGACTTTTCCCGCTCGGAACCGATCAAAGGCTCGCCGATTGTCTGGCGAGCGCTGCGAGGCGACAGGCTTCAGTGGAGCCGAACCGCGGTGGTGGTTCTGGTGTGCTTGTGTATCGGGCTTCCGGTCGTATGGTCGCTAAGCGGGTCCTGGGCGGTCAACGCGTGCAGTTTCTTGCTGGTCGTCGTGGGCCTGATTATCGCGTGTGCAACGGCGGCTTTAGTGAGCGCGTCGGCAATCACATCCGAGCGGGAGTCGAGTTGCCTCGGCCTGCTGCTGACGACTCCGATGACAGATTGGCAGATCCTCATGGGCAAGGCTCGCGCGATCATCGTGCGAATACTGGTGGCCATCCTGCTGATCGTCGGCTGTCTTGCGGGCCTTACGATGTTGGGAAAGATGCACATCGGCGGGGTGATTGGCTTGCTGCTGCTGTGCGCGGGTACTTTGGTGTTCGTCATTGGCCTGGGGCTTTACGTTTCCTCGCGATGTAGGAAGTCCGCAACCGCGATGGCGCTGACGGTAGGTATGCTGGCGTTCCTGTGGGTGCTGGCGCCGTGGCTGGTCGTCAGTTACACGGGGTGGTGGTACGGTAACTTTTGGCCTGGGCAATGGACATGGTGGACCGGCGCGGAGTGGCTGAAGCCTATCAGCGCGGTGTTTCATCTGACCCAGTTGGCGGTCAGCGATGCCCCGCTGGCTTCGCGTGATTACCGGGGCTTCGTGGAAGGTTCGCTGTTTGAAACGTCCGTGGCGGCAGTGACGATGGCAGCCCTGTACGCCACGTCGGGGATGCTGCTTGCCTGGCGGGCGATGCGACAGATCAGACGCGGGTGAGCGTAAGGTTGGCGCGGGCGTCACTATTGCCAGCCGCAAAATACCGCAGGCCGGCGCGGTGTGCGACGGCCTGCGGCGTTGGGCTATGGCCTCTTGCATCTGTTGAGATGTAGGCGGTGAGTCTAGTTGATTTTCACCTCGCCGTACTTGGTTTCCCAGTTCTTGATGGCCGCCTGGAGGGCTTCTTCGGCCTTCTTGAGCGTCGCGCCTTGCTTGGCTTTCTTGGATCGGCTGGCGAGGTTGGGGGCGATGCGTTTCATCGTCGCCACGAACGGCCTGCCGTCTTTGCCGAGCATTTCGGATGCCTTGGCCAGGCCGATGTTACCCCAGCGTGCGCCCAGGATAGTCCAACTTGCCGGGAGGGATGCCATGTTGGGATATATCCGCTCGATCGCCGGCAGCAGGGCGATGGCGTGCTCGGGGTTTTTCTTCATGTTTATGTAGCGGAGCGTCTCGAAGATGTTGTTCATATCGATGGGCTGTTTGAAGCCCTCGCGTAGCTGGATGCGATTGATCGACTTTGCCATGCCCGCGACGAGTTCGTCCTTGATCTTCGGGTTCGTGGCGATAGCTTTCTTGAACACGCTGGTGGCGCCCCAGCGTCGGCTGGGCAGGTTCGTGTCGGCGTCGTAGCTGGCCAGCATCGTCGGCAGCATCGACCGGAATACCTCGGTCTCCGGGATCAGGGGCTCCATCACCTTGAAGGCGGCGACCCGCAGCCACCAATCCTTCTCGGAGAAGTACGGCTTGACCACGTCGAGATTGGCGGTGATGGTCTTGGCGTCGCAGCAGCTCATCGCCATCAGTGCGTGGCGCTTTTCCCACATCGGGGCTTTGGGGTTCTTCAGCGTCTTGATGATCTGCGGCAGGAAGTTCTCCCTGATCATCTCGGGCGTGATGTTCGAGACCGTCTTGCCCGCGCCCCAACCCGTTGTACAACTGATTGCGTTGAGGCCCGCCACGCGAAGGCGCCCATCCTTGCTGGCAAGGGCCTTCTTGATTACCGGAACAGCCTTTTCGCCCTGGTAGCCGAGTGCGTTGGCGGCCCAAACCCGGGTCGTCGGCAGGTAATGGTGCATCATCTTGAAGTACCACTCGACGGGCATGTTCTTCTTCCGCTCGTCATTTTTGCTGGCGTTGGTCCCGCGAGAAAGCGCCTTGCCGCTGGCGTCGTAAAGCGTCGAGAAAACGGCCTTGATCGCATCCGGTTCCATGTCGATGACGACGCCGTCCACGGTGTCGGTTCGGTGGAAGTCGTCGGTCTCAAGGGCCTTCTCCACGGCCGTGGCAACGTGCGGCACACTGTACTTGGTGCGCGGCTTGCCGCAGATACGCAGGTTATGCAGGCACGAGGTATAAGCCATTGCGATTATGCCGGTCTGGTATGTCGGCGCCCTGCCGATCGTGCCGTGCCCGGGGTAGTAGGGCGTCTTGAAGCCCCCGCCCGGCATGCGCGATAGCTCGAAGTGCCAGATCAACTGGTCCTTGTTTCGGCGGTAGGAGTCCTTGTGGGCCTCGGGCACGATGGCATCGACGATGTTCCGCCAGGTCATGTTGGCGAAGGTCGAGCCGTGCCCGGTTTCGCTGTCGGCGTAGCTGTCGGTCTCGCTCAGGGCCAGCAGTTGCGCCCCGCCCTGGAACTTCTTGTCCGGCAGCAGCGTCAGGGCCGACGCCAAGCCTCCGTTCTTGCCGTTGGACGAGCCCCACAGTTCCGGGTGATGGTCGCCGTAGGGAACGCCGCCGCGCCCGGCGAAGCGGAAGAACAGCCGCAACGCGTCGTTGTAGGTTCTCTCGCTGACTTTCACGCCGCACTCGCGGGAGAGGACCAGCGTCGTAAGGCCCTGGTCGCCCGCGGCGTTGAGCAGGCCGCCGGTGACGTATCCCGGCCCGCAGTGGGCCGTGCCATGGCCCCACCCGCCGAAGTACTGGCCTGCGCTTAACTGGTCGCACCTTGCCTTGAGCGCCGGCAGGACCCGCTTGTCGCCCGTGGCGAGGTAGTACTCGCCCAGGAATATGCCGCTGTAACCGATGCCCCAGGTGCTCGTGCCGCATTTGGCCCTGGCGAGCTTGACCGCATAGGCTTCGACGGCGGGCATGTACTTCTTCTCGCCGGTGGATATCAGGAACAACCCTTCCAGATTGCCCGTGATGCCGCCGCACGGGCCGCCGTTTTTGAGGATGAACGCCGCGGTGTCATCAACGATCCGCTTGGACTTCTTGCAGTTGGCGGGGAAGGTCCGGCTGTAGCTGCCTATGGCTTCGAGTTGGATCGTGACCGTTTGCCTGGCGTCGCCGCGTTTGATCGAGAACTTCATTTTCCCGTTGCGCCCCTCGGCCGCGTTGATCGCAAAGCCCAGCGGATGGCGCGGGTCCTGGATCTCCAGCGACTCGCCGTCGACCGCCAGCAGCACATCACCGGTCTTGAGCTTGCTGGCTGCGGGTGTATCGGGCGTGACCTTCGTCACCCGCAGCACGCCGCCTTTTATGTCGGCGTTGATTCCGGTAACGCCGACCATGAACTCCTTGCAGTCCTTGCCGGCCGGGAGGATATTGCCCAGTGCGCCCATAGGCGCCGCTACGGCCAGGATCATCGCAAACACGACTCGTTTCATCGTTTTCCCTTCGGTTTCTGCGAGGTGACAAAAGGCTTCGACTGTTGACATGCTGCACCACGTCAAATGCGCGAACGTT
>CAZMBZ010000253.1:0-8022 GCA_964564285.1 uncultured Planctomycetaceae bacterium
ATTCAGGAGCGCTTGTAACCTATCGTTGATTCAGGAATTGTTTTGGACAAGAGTGGCTATCAACATGAAAAGCGCGACGGGCGCCGGCAACGGAATTGTTGTCAATGGTGTCACTTTCTTGGGCGACGGAACTGCCAACGCAGCTCCCACCCCGGGAATAATCCCCGGATACAGCAACGACTTTCCATGGACAGTTGGCCTTACAGGGCCTACGCTTGCCGGGAACGCGACTGATGCGGCAAATCTAAAGACTATAATGGGAACCGAGCGGCAGAGTCGACCTGGAACCGAAACCATCACATTGGCGGTAACCCCTGACCAAGCGTACATACTCGAATTGTATTCAGGACGATCCAGGGGACATGATATAACGGTAGACGGAGTGTTGGTAGCCAGCGACTTCGGTGCAACGGCTTCGATGGTATATTCAGGTGAATTTACACCAGCGGGTAGCACAATGACGCTCACGTTTGATGATGCCGATGGGTCAAACGACGGGTTATACACGGGCTTAACGCTTCACACTATCCCCGAGCTGGACGTTGATGCGGCCGACTACATCGCCCTGAAGACCCACATGGGCCAGGGCACCAGCGCCGGCGCCGGCGCTACCGAGGGCGATTTCGACGACGACGACGACGCCGACTGGGACGACCTGCAGATTCTGCAGGACAGATTCCGCGAGCAAAACGCCGCCAACGCCAACCCCATCCCCGAGCCCGCCAGCCTCCTAATAATGCTGGCCGCAGGCCTTCCTGCTTTGTTGAAGCGAAGGCGACGCCGAAGTTGAAGCGAAGGCGAAGGTAAGAAGCAAGGCAAGCCGCAGATTGCGCGGATTGGCGCAGATGGAAAGCAGCATGAATCTGCGAGAATCCGCGTAATCTGCGGATAGAAGCAACGGATCCCCGAGGCCCAGCCGCGGACAAGCGAACAAGGGCGAGATGCCCGTACGGGAAATCGTGGTACGTGTTGAATGCCTGCTCCGAGAGATGCCTCCTCTCTGGCCGACACGCCAATGGTCCCGTGCGGCTCTCGCCCACTTTTATGCGCAGCCATCGTCGCTGTCGCATCGCACTCGCCGCGGGACGGCTTTAGGGACGTAAAAGGACGTAAAAGCGTAAAAGGAGCGTACTAAGCCACAAGCGGTGGGCGTCGGGATCAGGAATCGCCATATTCACTTATTGTCTTGCGGTTGTTCAGCGGGTGTTGTTCAAGAAAAACGAGACGAGAAGACGAGAAGACGAGACACGAAACGTTATTTGACAGGCCAGGCCCAAAGACGTACTATCCGAGTATGAACAGCATCGAAAAAACCCGCAGTGAAGTCATGGCCTTGTCGGCAAGCGAGCGTGCCAGCCTCGCTCACGACCTCATCCTGAGTCTTGACGATCCTGCCGATTATGAGTTAGACCCCGCACATGAATCGGAGATTCAGCGTCGCCTTAAAATGGTGCGTCAAGGCTCCGCATCTGGACGCTCGGCGGCAGAGGTATTCGCCGACATCAGGGCCAAACATTCATGATCCAAGCCACCATACTGCATGAGGCGGAGGTGGAGCTTTGGGAGGCCGTCGCGTACTACGAAGAACAGGCCGCAGGACTTGGACTCGATTTTGAAGCCGAGATTGAACGATCAGTTCAAGCAGTATGCGAAACCCCCGAGCGTTAGCCTGTTCGCCAAGACGGCACGCGGAGATATCTCACCCAGCGGTTTCCCTTCCTTGTGGTATACACGATCCACAACGACCACATTTGGATCATTGCCCTGGCCCACTGCAAACGACGCCCCAAGTATTGGGCGAATCGAGTGTGAATGACCGGATTTTAGCGAACTGTTAGGAATTCCCTTTGGCGAAGGTCAAGTTTTAGCTCGGGGGACCCGTCTTCGTCCTTTGGACTACGTGGCGTAAATGGGGACGCAAACCTATTTTCGTAGATCGCCATACTCTCTGCATAGTTATGCAGACATCCAAAAAAGGTTTGCGTCCCCAATGCCCCGGAGGACCTGCCTACGGCAGGCAGGCGCGGAGTAAGAGAGATAAAAACTGTTTGCTCTCAGGCTGGCGGCATGGCCTCAGATTCACTGAACGTGGTGCCATACTACCGGATGCCTCTCCCCGAAGCATGCCACCTGCCCGCAACCAGGAGAAGAAGAAACGTCAGAGGGGGATTACATGGACCTGCCTACCGCCGTAAAGTTGTGCAACGGGCCGACAAATGCTCTTGCGAATTCATTCGTAACAACTTGCGCCAATAGCGGTAATGGAATGACTACCGCAAACAGCGCAGGCAAGGCTGGTTCGCCCAGTGGCCTTTTCAAAGTGGCGGCGACGATGGCCGGAGCGTCTTTCGGGTCTCGGGCTCTCGTACTTGTCAAAAGTCTTGCCTGCGGCACGCGTTGGCGTAAGCAATGCAAAGGCCGTTACAATCATGCGTTATGCGTATGTTTCCATAGGTGCCCAGAAGTGTTCATTGCACAACTTCAAGGCTGCCGGTAGGCAGGTCCCATACATGGTCGCGTACAGAGCCCGCACTCAAGGCATTCCCCGCACCGACAAATCGCCGTGAAATAATCCCTTAGTTTGAGGATTTAGGCCTTGACAATCAGGGGTACTATGGTATCATATATAAAGATTTTGTGTCAGTGGTCATGTTCTTAGGTTTCGCCAAATAAGCGTGAATGTCGGCGGTCGTCGTCGGCAGAATCTACAAGTCCTTATTTCGTTTAGACATCGGAGGATTGCCCGCAAGGGGCGGGTGGCACTCCCAAATCGTGGGCCTCGCATTGGCTTGCTAATGCCCTAGGAGGGCGCAAAAGGAGATTAAAGATGAAGATGGGAAAGACATTCACATTCGTAGCTGCGGCAGGAGTGGTTGTCGCACTGGCGGCCTTCGTGGGGTCGGCACAGGCGGATCCGATCGAGCCGTATCGTCTCGCCTTTATCACGAGCACCGACACAGGAACGGTGGGTTCGGATGGCGAGATAATGACTGATATAGCCCACTACAACGCGCATGTGCAAGCCCTTGCTGATGCTGCCGGTATTGGAGATACATCGACATTGTTACCCAACGGTGTTCGGTGGTATGTGATCGGCTCGACAGCAGATGTTGACGCCAGAGACAATACCGGCACCAATCCGGACATTTCGGATGGCGTGCCCGTTTATAATCTTGTTGACGATACTCTCATAGCCCTCAACAACAAGGACCTGTGGGATGGTGAAGTTGTCAATACGATCAACTATGATGAAACCGGAGCGCTCAAATCGCATTGGCCGTTCACTGGTACTGGTCCCGATGGCACTCAGGCAACCGCTAATTTCGGTCCTTTAGGCCAGATTGGTGGCGATGTTGCTCAGGGACAATCGAGCGTAACTACCAACTGGATTCACAGATCCTGGACAGGCGATCCGCCTACTACCGGCCTGCCTATGTATGCTATGTCGGAGATCATCCCCGAGCCGGCGACAATGAGCCTGCTGGTTCTTGGCGGCCTGGCGATGCTTCGTCGCCGTCGTCGCGCATAACCTGCAAAGATGCAATAACCGGCAGGTCGTAAGCCTGTCCAGCGGCAACAATTTGTGATACGCATCATGGGGCGGCCTGCCCGAGGGGCCGCCCCGTGACATTGTTGAAAGGCCCCGTGCGGGTCCGCGAACACCGGGGCTGGCAGGATGATTCGCCGTGATACACCTGCTATTCCTGCGTGTCTGTTGAAAACCGTTCGCGCGTGATATCATTTGCGTGGTGGGCGTTTTGAGCCCCGGTCGGACAAGTCGATATAGACCGAAACGTCTTTGGACAAGCCAATCACCCCCAAAGAGCGGTTGGCTATGGATACGGTCGTGTCCTGCGAAAGGTGGAGATTGTTCATGAGATACTTAAAACACATCATGGGTTTGGCGGCCGTGACAGCTCTTGCGCTGACAGCCTTCGCGGGGACGGCACGGGCGGGAATCATGGGCAGCCAGGACGTCATGACTTCCGACAACATGGCGTTCATCAATCCCGCCACCGGCCTGCCATGGCAGGCCGGGGATGTCTATCGCCTGACCTTCGTGACAAGCGGGAAGACCGACGCGACGAACACGGATATCTCCTATTACAACACGTTCGCGCAAGACCTCGCCAACGCCAGCACGGTCTATAACATCGGTGCGGCCGACGGGGCCACCTGGAAGGTCATCGCCTCGACAAATGAAGTGGACGCGAGGACTAACACCGCGACCACCTGGACCGATGAGGACTTCGGAGCCTCCGTCTATCGTCTCGACGGAAGCACGGTCGTGGCCCGCAACTATAAGGAACTCTGGAACAGGCAGCTTCAGAACACAATCTACCTTAGTGAACTGGGAACCCAGGGATACACGGGCGGGGCCTGGCCGTGGACCGGCACCTACTGGGATGGCACCGCGGCGCCCGGGCATGGCGCCTCCTTCGCCGCTTTAGGTACAACCGGCAATGTTCACCAGGGGAATCCAGGATCGACTACGGACTGGATCTGGCGCATGTGGGCCGGCGACGAGGGCACGAACCTGGCCAACGTATATGCCATGTCGGATCCTCTGGCTGTCGCCCCCGCGACTTACGTGTACTGGGACCTCAACGGCGAAGACGCCGGCGCGGGCGGCGCCACACCGGCAGGCATTTGGAACGCGGCGTCCGCGAACTGGACCACCGCATCCGACGGCACGGCGACCACGGAGGCGTGGACGGCAGGCTCCTGGGCGAACTTCGCCGCCGGCGACGCCAGCGGCGCCTACATCGTCACCGTCGACGGCACGCGCGACATTCGCGGCCTGGCATTTACCAGTGGAACGGTCACGCTGACCGGCGGCACGGCGCTCCGCATGACCCGCAGCGCCTGGATGGAGGTCGGCTCGGGGCTGACGGCGACTATCGAGACGCCCATCACCGAGGATGTCGCCGGCAGGCAACTGATCGTACGCGGCGCCGGCACACTGGTGCTGTCCGCCGCCAACACCTACACCGGCGGCACGGTCGTTCAGGACGGCACGCTTCGCCTGGGGGCCGCGGGCGTGGCGCCCGACGCCTCGGCCGATCCGAATTTGCCACATGCGGGGGCCGTAACTGTTTGCGGCTACGCCCCGGACGTGACGGCCAGGCTGGACCTCAACGGCTACGACGAGACCATCGGCAGCCTCACCCTCGGCGGATGGTCCACGACGAGCGGGGCGGCGATCACGACCGGCGCGGGCACGCTGACGCTCGGCGGCGACGTCACCTACGACGACTTCGGCTACGTATTCAACCCCCTGGGCGCGACGATCAGCGGCAGGCTCGATCTTGGGGCCGCGACCCGGATCTTCATGGTCAACGACAGCGCATCAGCGACACACGACGTGACGGTTTCCGCAGACATCTCCGGCACCGGCGTCGGACTGATCAAGACCGGCACGGGCATTTTGGTTCTCTCGGGCGCCAACACCTACACCGCCATGACGAAAATCCAGGCCGGCGCGCTGGTTTTCGAGAAAAAGACGGTGCTCAACGGCAGCATGGACAACCTCACCCCGACGAACGTCACGGTGGAATCCGGGGCGGCGCTGGGCATCGCCCTGGGCGAGACCGCTTCCGGTTATTTCGGCGCGGCGGATATCGACACCGTCCTGGATACCTCGCACATGGGCTCCAGCACGGAGACCACCGGCATGAAGCCCGGTGCACAGATCGGCCTGGACACCACCAACGTTGTCGGCGGGGTATTCACTCGCGACACCGTCATCGGCGACCTGGTCGGCGGCAACTCGATGGGGCTGGCAAAACTCGGAACCGGAACGCTGATCCTGTCCGTCGCCAACACCTACACCGGCGGCACGACCGTCAATGGCGGCACGCTTGCCTATGGCGCCAACGACGTCATCCTTGACGGCGACGTCGCCGTCATCGGCGGCACGCTGGATCTCAAGACGTTCTCCGACACGGTGGGAAGCGTAACCCTCGCCAGGGGTGCGATCGCCAGCACCACCGGCGTGCTGACAATCACGGGCGACTCCGTCGTGCAGGATGGAACCGTCTCGGCCACGCTCGCCGGATCGTTCAACCTGACAAAAGATACTTCCGGAACGGTAAGGCTCGAGAGAGACAACGCGTACACCGGCACGACGACCCTCAGCGACGGGACGCTCCAGTTGGCCAGCGCCAGCTCGATCGGCTCCGGCGAGCTGGCCCTCAATGGCGGGTTCATCGAGGCCTATGGCGCGACGCGAACGGTCGCCAACCCCATCACCTGGGGCGGCGACTTCGGCTTGGGCGGCAGTCAGGATCTGAACCTTACCTCCACAACGGCCGTCACCACCGGGGGCAGGACGATAACCGTCAAGAACACCGGCAAGACCACGATGGCCACCCCGTTGGCGGTCACCGGCAATCAGACCTTCAACTTCTCCGACGGCAGCGGCGACGTCGATGTAACCGGCCTCGTGACGCTCACCGGCAGCAACCGCACCTTCACCGTCAACGCGACCGGCACGGCCGGCGAACTGTTGTTCAGCGGCGGCGTCGCGGAGGATGCGACCGTGCGTGGCCTGACCAAGGCTGGAACAGGCGTGCTGGTTCTGGACGGCGTCTGCACCTACACCGGCAACACGGTCGTCAATGCCGGAACATTGAAGGTGCCCGGGGGGCTTGACGGCAGCGACGTGACCGTCAATAACGACGGCACGAAGATCACCGGCGGCGGCGTCGTCAAGAGCCTGACAATTAATAACGGCGCCGGCTTTGTCTGGGGTTTCGGCGACGGCGAAAAACACACGCTGGACATCGCGGCCGGCGACCTGGCGCTTAACGATAGCTGGGTGCTCAAGCTGGTCGACCTCGGCGATGACCCGATGACCACCGAGAAATATGATCTGTTCACCTTCACCGGCAACTACAACGGCTCGGCCGTCACCACCCCGATCGCCCTGGAGTTGGAAACCAACTACACGTTGGACGCCACCGAAGCCGGGGACTGGAACGTCGATAACATCGAGGTCGTCGTGGACGGCGGCGGCTACGTCTACGTTACCGGCATCGGCATAACCGGGATGCCCGGCGACGCCGACGGCGACGGCGATGTTGACGCGGCCGACTACATCATGGTCAAGACGCACTTCGGCGGCCCGCCCGCGGCCGGCACCGACGGGTCCGGCGGCGACTTCAACGACAATGGCACGGTGGACTGGGACGACCTCCAGACGCTGATGAGCGGCTTGAACAGCAGCACGGGCGGCGCACCGATCCCCGAGCCGGCGACGATGATAATCCTCGCCGCAGGCCTCCCCGCGCTGTTGAAGCGCAGGCGAAGCCGGAGCTGAAACGTCACCGAAGGTCCTGAGCCCAGCCGAAGGTCCTGAGCGGAGCCGAAGGGTCGAAGGCCGACACGTCAGGTCGTAGCTTAAGCGACTTGTCACGGCGTAGAGCAGCGAAGACGGAAGACCGAAGCCAGACCTGAAGTCCCGACCTGCCTGCCGGTAGGCAGGGCTTGCCTCGGGGGTGAAGTCCCGCAATTGATTGATTAAGAGTCTTGACCGGGCCGGCTGGCATCCAGGCCGGCCCGGCTGCGTAAGATCGAACAAGGGCGAGATGTTCGCACAGTACCAGCGTGTTTAGAGTCAGCCTGCTCCGAGAGATGCCTCCTCTCAAAGTGACCTCACGCGACAAGCGTTCTGTGCGGCTCTCGCCCCCTTTTTGCCCAGCCGCTATACAAGAACGTATCGCTTGCCCCGGGCCGGCCGGGAAGAAGAATCTCTCACGCAGAGCCTGCCTGCCGGTAGGCAGGGACGCCGAGGGCGCAGAGCAAGAGAGATAAGAAGCTGTTTCTTCTCAGCGCCTATACAAGTCGCCGTGAAAGACCCTTTGGCACCTTAACGGCCACCGAGCCATAACTTCTGCACTTTGCGTTTGAATTTTCCGGAATCGCGAGTATACTTGAGTATACTTGAAAGTGTTGTGCGTATAGGGTTGGTCGCGTCGTCGGCAGAAACCTGGCTGCAGGGCTGGGTCGGATTTCATTTCT
>CAZMBZ010000254.1:0-7961 GCA_964564285.1 uncultured Planctomycetaceae bacterium
AAGGTCATAGGGCTCGCAACTGTATGCGGTTGGTTATAGAGGCATTGGGGTCAGCCCTTAAAATATAAGATAAGGGTTGCCGAGCGGGTATTTGTTGGGTAATCTGACGGTATGGCCAGACCGCTTCGTATCGAATACAAGGCCCTATCTATCACGTTACCGTTCGCGGCAACGATCGCCGAAACATCTTCCTCGACGACCGCGACCGCCAGTGAGATAGACGGGGTATAGGAAGCCCCTATTTGATATTTTAAGGGCTGACCCCAAGGCCCGTCTTGAATTATTTTCGTGCGAAACCTGCCTACTGGCAGGCAGGCTGGATAAAGTGCGATACTTTCGCGTCCGGTTATCGTCTCAAGGCTTAGACGTCCGTCGGCGGGTGCGTTGCCCGCCGCCGGGCATCGGCAGGCCCGATAGGGCCTGAACGGTTGCTGACTGACAAGGAGACACGCACATGAAGCGTAAAGGGTCGTGGCAGCAGATCTGCGAAAGCGAACACGACATGCAGTTCAACCGATTCGCCCGCCTGTCGTGCATCCTCTTGCTGGTTCTTGTTCTTCCCGCTCAGGCGCAGCGATCGGGAGACCGCGAGGCCATCGAGACCGACTGGCGCAGGCAGGACGGCATCGGCACGGCGCGCAATCCGGCGACGTATCCATCAGCCATTCAGATTGCCCTGGAACGCGGCAACGCGCTGCTGGGCGACGTGCAGTCGGCAAAGCCGGACCTGGGTGATCTTCCGCGTCGATGGGAAAAGCTCGGCGCGCAATACAAGGCACTGGCCGGCGCTGCCGAGGCCGATCCGCGATGGCCCGACCTCTGGCGGCGCGTCCATGAGGTCAAGCGCGAGATTGCCTTCAGCAATCCACTGGCCAGGATCGGGCCGATCCTCTTCATCAAGCAGGTCCCGGGCAGTTTCAGCCATCAGTTGACGCAGGTCTATGGCAGATACGCCCGGCCGGGCGGCGGCATCTTTGTCCTCGAATCGCCGGGCGCCTCGCTGGCGTGCAAGCAACTTCTGGCCGATCCGCAAGGCAGCTACCAGACGCCGGAGCTATCCTACGACGGAAGGCAGGTTCTCTTCGCATATTGCACCACTGACACCAAGCGCAAGGATGCGCGATACTATCATCTCTATTCGATGGCCGCCGACGGCAGTGGGCTTCGGCAGTTGACGGAGGGAGCCTATGACGACTTATCGCCGCGGTTTCTGCCCAACGGCCGGGTCGTCTTCGTATCCACGCGACGCGGCGGGTACCACCGGTGCGGCAACCCGGGTTGCCCGGTCTATACGTTGACTGTGTGCGACCGCGACGGCGGCAACATCCGGCGACTGTCCCCCCACGAGACGCAGGAGTGGGACCCGGCTGTCCTGCACGATGGGCGGATCATCTACACGCGATGGGACTACGTCGACCGACACGCGGTGTTCGGTGAACACCTCTGGACCACCCGTCCTGACGGCACGGCGCCGGCGATGTTTTACGGCAACATGACCCGGAACCCCGTAGGCACGTGGGAAGCGCAGCCGATCCCCGGCTCGCTGAAGGTGATGGCTACCGCGGCCGCCCACCACGCGATGACCGCCGGCTCGATCGTCCTGGTGGACGTCGATCGCGGCTACGATGGCCTGGCCCCACTGACCCGGCTGACGCCGCAAACGCCGTTCCCCGAGAGCGAGTTCCCCGTGCTCAAACGTTGGCACTTCCGGGCCGCGGACGCCAAGCCGTCCGACACGCCGGAGAACCTGCGCTGGCCGGGACACTGCTATCGCAGCCCCTGGCCGCTGTCGGAAAAATACTTACTCGCCGCGTACAGTTTCGACGCGCTGGTCGGTGAGCCGAAGGGTAACGCGCCGGGCATGTTCGGGGTTTATCTCGTGGACCGCTTCGGCAACAAGGAATTGCTGCACCGCGATCCAGCCATCAGCAGTCTCTGGCCCATACCGCTGCGCTCGCGGGCATGCCCGCCGGTGCTGCCGAGCCTCCGCGAACAAACGACAGAACCAGAGGGAGCGTTCGTACTCCAGGATGTCTACGCATCGAGTCCGGCCATCCCGCGAGGCTCTGTCAAGCGGCTGCGGATCACGCAGGTGTTGCCCAAGACGACACAGGGCCGAGACAGGCCGCCGGTGGGCCTGGCCGGGGGATCTCCCGGCAAGCAGGTGCTCGGCACGGTGCCCGTGGAAGCCGACGGCTCGGCCCATTTCACGGCGCCGGCCGGCATTCCGCTGCTTTTCCAGGCGCTGGACGAGACCGGGCAAGCCGTGCAGATCATGCGGAGCGCCACGTATCTCCAGCCTGGCGAAACTGCGGGCTGTATTGGCTGCCACGAGCCTCGCACCAAAGCGCCGGCGGGCGGGCTGACACTCAAAGCGCTGTCGCGACCGCCGTCGTCGATCACGCCCGGGCCGGACGGCTCCAAGCCGTTCAGCTACCCGATTCTCGTTCAGGGGATTCTTGATAAGAAGTGTGTCGCCTGCCACAACGCCAAGAAAGCCGGAGGCGGGGTGAACCTCACCGGCGAGCCGCAGAAGCACTACACGTTTTCCTACAACGCCATGGCCACCCGCGTGCCCTGGTCCAACGATACGAACAGGGATTCCCTGTCAATCCCAGGCCGTTACGGCGCCCGCGGCAGCAGCGTCATGTCGCTCCTGCTCAAGACCGGGCACTACAAGGTGGCGTTGTCGGCTGATGAGATCGAGCGCCTGGCCACTTGGATGGACACCAATGCCCTGTTCTACGGAACATTCGATCCGGCCGACCAGAAACGTCAGCAGCGTGGGCAGCGCATTGAGGGGCCGAAGATGGAGTGATTGGCGGGTGGCCGTGCAAGCGGCTGGGGCCTGGGCGCCACGGCTTGACAAGCCGTGCCTTGTCGCCCGGCGGAGGGTGGTGGACCGGCCGGAAAGACTGGCCCTGGTTTAGCAGCCAGGCGTGAACAATTCCCGCGAGGCGTGTTACAATCGTCAGAAAGGCCGACGGCGGTCGTAGGCGAGAAGCTATCCATGAACTCCCGCTTTGCGGCTTGCAGGACACACAGCACACGGCCGCTGCACAATCTGCACTTCCGCAAGGAACATGGAGCCACCTTGCTCAAACTAGCGATTCTGATATTCCTTCATCATAGGAGAGGCCCGATGCATTGGGCATTAGGCCTCGTTCTGGCCGCGAAGCAGAAGATGCTATCCATGGCTGGCCTACAGCGATGCCGCGTCCTGCTGGTCTCGGCGCTGGGCTTACGCTTGCTCCAGGCGCGACCCAGGCGGCATCCCCCGACAGCCGGCCCGCGCGGTCCATGCCCACGCTGACCGACAAGACGCTGGTCGCATGGGTCCGCCTGGCCAACCGCAAGCAGCGGGCGGGCAGCGCGCTGACGATTATCGATCCGGAGGAAAGGTTCGACGCGATCGTGTATGGCGAGGTCGCGCCGGATAGATGGATGGCCGGCAGCAACGTCTTTCGCCGCACGCACCGCGCCCAGCAGGCCTGGCCGGCGGAAACCGCCGACGCCAACACGCTCGTCCAGATCGCCATCGTCTACCGGGGCCGAAAGGTCACGATCCTCCGCAATGCCAAGCCCTACGCGACCTACGCGATTGACAAGCCGCAGTTGTTCGGCCCTGACGCGTTCGTGCTAATCGGACTGCGATACCTGGGTCTCATGGGCGAGATCGGCCCGCTGGCGGCGGCCTCAGCGTAGGCGAGGGCCACGAGGCGCTCCGCGACGTGCTTGACGCGACCGACGCCCAGTTGCCGCGCGACCGGCCCCGCTACCTCATGGGCGTCGGCGAGCCGCGGGACATCATCGCCGCCGTCATCCGCGGCATGGACATGTTCGACTGTGTCCTGCCGACCCGCAACGGGCGAAACGCACAGGCCTTCACGTGGCATGGCCGGGTTCGCCTGCGAAACGCCCGCCACGCCGAAGAGACCGCCCCGGTGGATGAAACGTGCGGCTGCTACGCCTGCCGGAACTACTCGCGCGGCGCGCTGCGGCACCTGTTCATGGCCAGGGAAATGCTGGGGCCGACGCTGGCGACCATCCACAACCTCCACTTCTTCAGCACGCTGATGATCGCCATTCGCCGGGCCATCTCGGCCGGGACTCTCGATGCCGACGCCAAGGGCTACCTGGCGGCGATTTACGACAACGACGATACCGACGAGCCGGAATCGGGGTAACCGTTCAGGCCCCTACGTGGCCTGAGGCACAAGGGATGGAGCAGGCGTTTGGAAGTGGTAGGCAGACAAAGCCTTTTGCAGGAATTGCCAGGCCGAGCGGCCTTGCTTGCGGCAGGTGCCCAGGACCGTCCATATTCGTGCGTTCCACTCTCGCCCCATTCGCGACCGGCTACCTTGTCCCGATGTACATCGGGACGTCGATCAATCACAGCGGTGCGAATACCCCGCTCGGCGGCGTTGTTGGTCGGCTCAACGGCCGGATCGAACCTGCCTACCGGCAGGCAGGCCGGCCGGATAAAGTGCGATACCTTCGCTTCCGGTTATCGTTTCAAAACCTAGACGTCTGTCGGCGGGTGCGTTGCCCGCCGCCGGGCATCGGCAGGCCCAAGAGGGCCTGAACGGTTACGAAGGAGAAAGCGAATGCATCGAGATGAGGCGAGACGTATCACCCGGCGCTCGCTGCTGCGGCGAGCGGCGGTGACGGCGGGCGGGATCGCCGCGGCGCCTTACGTGCTTACCTCGACGGCCCTGGGTGCCGACGGCAAGCCGCCTGCCAGCGATCGTATCGTGGTTGGCGGCATTGGCGTAGGCAGGCGCGGCTCGAGCGACCTACGATGGATGATGGGCGAGAAGGACGTGCAGTTCGTCGCGACCTGCGACGTTCGCAAGGACCGCCGCGAGGGCATCAAGAAGATGGTCGACGCGAAATACGGCAACAGCGACTGCAAGGTGTATCGCGACATGCGGGAGTTCCTGCCGGCCCGTCCTGATATCGACGCGATGCTCATCACCACAGGCGAGCGCTGGCACGCGATGGCAGCCATGACTGCCATGAAGGCGGGCAAGGACATCTACTGCGAGAAGCCCGGTTCGATGACGGTGGCAGAGGGGCAGGGGCTCGTCGAGGCCGGCAGGCGGTACGGGCGAATATTCCAGACCGGTACGCAGCGGCGCAGCGAGGCGAACTTCGTTTTCGCCGAGCAACTTGCCCGCACTGGCAGGCTCGGCAAGCTGCATACGCTCAAGGCCCATATCGCCCCGTGGAACCCGACCCTCTCGCACGACTGGCGACCGGCCCAGCCTGAGCCCGAGCGCGACGAGGTCGACTGGGACCTCTGGCTGGGGCCGTGCCCGTGGCGGCCTTACAACAAGAAGTACATCGACGGAGGGTGGCGAGGCTATTACGACTTCCACACCGGCGATATCGGCGAGTGGGGCAGCCATACCATCTGCCAGTGCCAGGGCGTTATGCCCGAGGGCATGTACCCGACGGAGTTCATTCACCCGGGCAACATCGACGGCGAAGGCCTCCAGGCCGTCTATCCCAACGGCGTTAAGCTGGTGCTTACCCGCAAGGGATGGCACGGTTCGTGCGGTGTGCGATTTGAGGGCGATGAAGGCTGGGTTAGCGTGGCGGACAGATACGGTGCGCCAGAGGTGTCCAACCAGTCCCTGCTGGCGGAGTTCAAGACAATCGTGCGCGACTACGTAGCTGAGACTCGCCGCCCGCTAAACCACGTTCGCGATCTGCTGGATTGCGTCAAGACCCGTCGGCAACCCATCGCCAACCCGGTTGTCAGCCATCGGTCCATGTCCATCGTACACTGCGCGAATATCAGCCTCTGGCTCGGCAGGAGCCTCAAGTGGGACCCAGCCAGGGAAGAGTTCGTCAACGACGCCGAGGCCAATCGGCTTCGCTCGCGAGCGATGCGCGATCCGTGGCACGTCTAAGCGAATGACCTGAACCGCGACCGGTCAGGCCTAAACGAGCCTGAACGGTTGCCGACGAGGAGACCAATGATGTCCGTAAAAGCCAAAGATATTAGCCGTCGCTTGTTTCTGAAGGGCGCCGCAGCCGGCGGCGCTGTTCTGGCGGCGCCGTATGTGATCACTTCCTCGGCCTTGGGTGCCGCCGATCGCCCCCCGGCCAGTGATCGCATCGTTATGGGCGGTATCGGCATGGGAGGTCGGGGCAGCCATGATATCGGCTGGATGCTTGGCGAATCCGATGTGCGGTTTGCTGCCGTCTGCGATGTGCGACGGTCCAGTCGCGAGCGTGCCAAGAATGCCGTGGACAAGAAGTACGGCAACAAGGATTGTGCGGCTTACCGGGACATGCGTGAGTTGCTGGCCCGGCCGGACATCGATGCCGTATTGATTGCCACCGGCGATCGCTGGCATGCGCCAGCCTCGATCATGGCGATGCGGGCGGGCAAGGATGTCTACTGCGAGAAGCCGGCCTGTCTCACTATGGCCCAAGGGCAGATGGTCGTCGAGACCGCCCGCCGGTATGGGCGGGTCTACCAGACCGGTGCCCAGCGACTCAGCGAGGCGAATCACGTGTTTGCCATCGAAATGGCCCGGTCCGGCCAACTGGGCAAGATTCATACCGCTTACGCCGACATTCGATGGCGCGACGGGATGCGTCACGACTGGTTGCCGGCCCAGCCGGAACCGCCCAAGGATGAAGTGGACTGGGATATGTGGCTCGGTCCGTGTCCCTGGCGGCCTTACAACAAAGCTTATGTAAATGGAAGAGCGTGGTACCACTACTATGACTTGGCAACCGATGTGGCGATGTGGGGCGCGCACACGGTTGCCCAGGCCCTGGCCGGACTCGATATGACAAACGTGTCCTTCATCGAGTTTGACTATGAGGGGCCGGATGTGTCAATGGTGACACGCTTGTCCAACGGCGTGAAGCTGGTCCTGTACCGGACTCCCGGCTCCGTCTGGGGTAAGTGCAAGTACTGGCATGGCTCTTGTGGTGAACGGTTCGATGGCCCCGGAGGCTGGGCCGCGGCCGCCGACGGTTATTCGCGGCCTGATGTCTCGTCGCCGAAGTTGCTTTCAAAGTACAAACAGGTGATCGCCGAATACACGGTCCGGACACAGCGACCGATGAACCACGTGCGAGATTTTCTCGACTGCATTCGCTCTCGCCGATCAACGGTGGCGAGTCCTGAAGTCATGTATCGGGCCATGAGCATCTGCCTGGCGGCAGACATCTGCGAGCAATTGAAGCGAAACCTGAAGTTCGACATGCTCAAATCCGAGTTTGTCGGCGACGCCGAAGCCAACCGTTTGCGGTCGCGCGCGATGCGCCAGCCGTGGTATGTCTAAGCTAGCAATCCAAACCGAAAGGAGAAATCACATGTCCATACAGCGTTTGACACTCGCATTGGCAGCTCTGGCGTTCGTCGCGGTCGGGCCGCTTTATGCGCAGGAATACGGGTCTCAGTCAAGGCAAGAGGCCGCCAAGCAACTCGCCGTCGTCGAGTCCGACGCCGACGTGCATGCCAAGTCTGAGGCATGTCGCCGACTGGCGGTCATCGGTGGCCCGGAAGTGGTGGAGCCTCTGGCGGCGATGCTTGGCGATGAGAAACTCTCGCACATGATCCGTTACGCTCTGGAGCCCAACCCAAGCCCAGCCGTGGATGACGCCTTCCGCGGCGCCCTGGCCAAACTCAAGGGCAGGCCACTCGTGGGCGTTATCAACTCCATCGGCGTGCGACGCGATGCCAAGGCCGTCGCCGTCCTTGCGGGACTGCTCAAGGATTCCGATTCTGAAGTCGCGTGTGCGGCCGCGGGGTCGCTCGGACGAATCGCATCCCCGAATGCCGCGACCGCCCTGGCGGCAGCTCGCTCGACCGTCACAACCGAGCCGCTTCGCGCTGCCGTCATCGACGGCTCGCTCGACCTGGCAGGCCAGCGGGTTTGTTCCGGCAAGACCGCCGATGCGGTCAAAATCTACGAGCAACTGCGAGGCGAGCA
>CAZMBZ010000255.1:0-7956 GCA_964564285.1 uncultured Planctomycetaceae bacterium
TACGCAGGCCAATACGTATTGGACGGCGCCCTGTTCGATGCCGATTGCCCGCTGCGCGGCTGCGTAGTTTGCCGAGCACGCCCCTTCCACCCGCATCGACCTTGCCAGCACCAGCACCATTCCCGTCAGCACGACCAGTATCCAGAGGGTTATGATCAGTATCGCGCCCGCGCGCGGGTCGCCCTGCGGCACGTGCCGCCGGGAGTCGCCGTTATTCAAATCGCGGGTAATCATCATTATCTTCCTATGGGGTCGACTCAATCTGTACGCCGGCCTGGAGCGTGCTGGCGGGCATCCACAGCACATGGATTGTCCGGTACTCGCCGGTTTCGCCGGCGCGGATGCTCTCGGGTCCCGCCTTATCGTCGGCCGCCAGCACCAGGTCCACTTCCACCGCCAGCGGCAGCGTGTTGTCCTCGACGCTGGAATCCCACGAGTCCAGCCATTCCACGCCGTCGAAGTACCTCAGGTTAAATGCCAGCACGCCGCGGCAGAGCACCTCGCCGGGCAGGTCGTAGAATGTTGTCGCCAGCAGGTTTCTCCGTACGCCGCGGACAAGGTTCATGCCGGCGCCCTCCAGCGACGGTTCGCAGCCCAGTTCGATCATCATTATCTCGCCCTGGCCGGCCTGCTGGTCGATGGCGTCGGCGGTGCGGTAGAACGACACGGTGTCGCTCTCGCGCCCGAGCGAGCCCGTGGCGTCCTCGCCGTAGAATGTCCCTGCCAGTATGCCGTTTGGCACGACAGCGGAGCGAAGCTCGGTGCAAACGAAATCCGCCGCGAGTTCTGCTCTTTGCGAACTGCCGACGGCCTCGATGGCGCTGCGACGGGCGCGAAACGCGGTGTAAAGCGTCGCGTAGAGCGACCCAGCCAGCAGGGCCGTCATCGTCGCAGCCAGGAGGACTTCCAGCAGCGTGAAGGCCTTTCGGTTTGTCGGGGTCGTCTTACTCATCCGCAATTTCGTCGTATATCAGCGTGCTCATCGTCACATCGTATTCGTGTCCTCGGCGGGTCCAGACCACAGCGACGTCCAACTGGACCAGCCGCTCGTCTTCCCACGGCTCGGCGATTGACATCCACGTAAACTGAGGCCATTGCTCGCCGAAATCGCCGCTCTGCGTCGCTTGGTCAAACTGCCCGGTGGCGGCAAGCTCCGATAGCTTCGCCTGCGCCAGCGATGCCGCCCTTGCCTGCATGCTCGCGTGGGCGGCGGTGTCCAGGCACAGCAGCGTGCCGTGGACTGCGGTCGGCAGGACTATGGCGACCAGCATCAGCGCGGCGAGGACCTCAATTATCGTGAACCCGCCGGCTCGCGGTCCGGCCGAGGTTTGGCTTGCGGCTTTCATTGTTCAAGCTCCGATAGCTTGACGATGCGGAACTTCTCGGTGGCAGCGAGGCACTGAACGAGGTAGACGTCTTCATTGCGGCCCAAAAGCGTTATGGTCGCCTGCTCCGTTCGCCCGTCGGGCGTGAATTGCACGTAGGGTCGCCAGTCGACCCCGTCGGCGAGTTTCAGCCGAACGGTCATTCCGTCGGCCAATCGAAAGTGTCTGCCCTGGTCGGTCAGGAGTTCCTCGAAGACTCCCGCTTTCTGGACGGTCACCCAGTATGTCCCGGTTTCTTCGTCGATGTTGACCCGGCTGACGGTTCCCATCGTCGCGGCGAGGTTGCGAGCCATGCGCGTCATAGCCAGCACGCCGGCAGCGGCGTTGGCGTCGGTGCGTCCCCGCCCGAATCCGCGCAGCGACGGCGCGGCCACGCCGAGCAGGGTAGCAATCAGTACGAGCACGGTTATCAGCTCGAACAGCGTGAAACCTCTGCGGGGTTTGTCAGGGTTGTGACCAGTTATCGATGTCATCGCCGCCGCCATCCTGTTGGTTCGGTCCGTATGAGTACAGGTCGTAGCCCCTCTGGTTGTGCTGGCCCGGGAATCGGTACACGTAGGGTGTCTTCCATGGGTCCACCGGGACGTGGTTCTTTTTCAGGTAGGGACCCTTCCAGTCGGTCAGATCGCCAGGTTGCTGGATCAACGCTCCCAGGCCTTCCTCCGTTGTCGGATACCGGCCGCAATCTATTTCGAATGCGTCCAGGGCCATACTGACGTTGGATATGTCCGTGCCTGCGGCGGCTTCCTTGGCCTGCTGGCTTCGCCCGGTGAACTTGGGTACCACAACTACGGCCAGCACGGCCAGGATCACCAGTACCAGCAGCAGTTCGATCAGCGTAAAGCCGGCGGACCCGCGAGTGGCGAGGGTCTTGGCCAGGCCAGGCCGCCGCGCCATCGAATGTCTCATAATCTCTTCCTCGTCAGCGGATGTATTCCTGAAGCGTAAAGACCGGCAAGAGCATGCCGACCACGATTGTTCCAACAATGGCTGCCATGACGAACAACAGGACCGGTTCTGCCAGGGCCACCGCGGTTCGCAACTGGCGGTCCAATTCTTCCTCATTGACGGTAGCCAGTCGTTTGAGTTCGATGTCGAGCCGGCCTGACTCCTCCGCCACGGCGATCATCTCGACCACCGATGCCGGGAACAGTCTTGCATTGGCTGACAGGCTGCGGGCAAGAGTCTGGCCCTTCTGGACCTGCTCGATGGACCTTCCGACCGCGTCGGCCAGGACGCGGTTTCCGACGGCCTCGCGGGCCACACGCAGCGATGCCACCAGTGGCACGCCCGCGCCGAGAAGTGTGCCCAGCATCCGGCAGAATCGCACCAGCGCGAACCGGGCCATCAGGTTGCCGATGATGGGTGTCCGCAGCGTCGCTTGCTGCATCGCCAACTGACCGGCCGGGGAACTGAGTGCCCGACGGGCGATGAGCATGGCTATGGCGAGCACTGCCAGGACGATCAGGCCGTAATCGGTTAGGACTTCGCTGACAGCGACGATGGCCTTGGTCAAACCCGGTAGTGAGCCCCCGAAGTCCGAGAACATCGCCGAGAATTGCGGAATGAAAAAGGTCATCAGAAAGATTACTACGGCCACGGCCAGGACCGCCAGGACGCTTGGGTAGGCCATGGCGTTACGGACCTTCGACTTGAGGTCTCGCTCGCGGCTGCGGAACTCGGCGATTTGCATGAGCACTACGTCCAGGAACCCGCCGGTCTCGCCCGCGCGAACCATGGCGACGTACACGGCTGGGAAAGACTTCGACCAGCGAGCCATCGCGTCCGCCAGGGGCATGCCGCTCGATACGTCGTCGTAAATGGCCGACCACTGATTGCGTGCCGCCGGGTTCGACGCCTCGCGGCGCAGAATGCTCAGGCCTCGTGCGATCGGCACCCCGGCCGCCAGCAGATTCGCCAACTCCCGGCTGAACGTCTCGACGGCGTTGGGCGGTACGCGCCCGCCGACGGTTCTGGTCACAGTCCGGGAGGGCTTGCCTGCTTGCTCTTCCTCGACGGCCACGCACACCAGGCCCTTCTGGGCGACCTCGTCCAGAGCGGCTGCACGATTCCGGGCCGAGACCTTGCCCGTAGTTCTGGAACCGCCGGTTTCAATGGCTTCGTATGTGAAGACTGGCATCTACAGTTACCGGGTGAATCTGTTTTGGGTTCTTGCTGGGCTCATCTGCGATCGTCGTTCGTCGCGGCTGGGTAATGAGACCCGGCGCTTCCGTTAATTCGTTCGTCCTTGGTCACTCGCAGCACTTCTTCGAGGGTGGTTTTTCCGCTTTTCACCAGTCGCCACCCATCTTCCCGCAGGCACTTCATGCCTTCGGCGGCGGCCTGTCTGCGGATCGCGGTGCTGGGCGCCCGTTCGAGCACGAGCGAGCGTATTTCCTCGCTGATGAGCATCATCTCGAAGACGCCGGTTCGCCCGCGGTAGCCGCTGTTCTGGCACTGCCGGCAGCCTCGCCCGCGATAGAGTGTCTCCGGCGCGTCTTCGCCGAACTGCGAGCGAAACGCATCCATGTCTTCCGGGGTGAAGGGCTCGCGGCAGTGGGGGCAGATCAGCCGCACCAGGCGCTGCGCGACGATCATCTCCAGCGACGAAGTCACCAGGTATGGCTCGATGCCCATGTCCACCAAGCGAGTCATGGCGCCGGGCGCGTCGTTGGTGTGCAGCGTGGAAAATACGAGGTGCCCGGTGAGGGATGCTTGTACGGCTATCTCGGCCGTCTCGCGGTCGCGAATCTCGCCGACGAGTAAGACGTCCGGGTCGTGACGCAGGATCGCCCGCAGGCCCGTTTGGAACGTCAGGCCCGCCTTGGTGGAGACCTGGATCTGGTTGATGCCGTGTAAGTGATATTCGACCGGGTCTTCGATGGTGACGATCTTCCGCTCGGTGTCGTTTATCCGCGAAAGGCCCGCGTACAGGCTGGTGGTCTTGCCGCTGCCGGTTGGCCCGGTCACCAGCACCACGCCGTGGGGTACGGTCAGCGCCTGCTCGAAGACCTGCCGATCGCGCGGGCTCATGCCCAGGTGCTCGAGCCCCAGCAACGCGGCGCTGCGGTCCAGAAGACGCAGAACCACCGCCTCGCCGTGGAGCATTGGAATAACCGACACGCGGACGTCCACTTCGCGGTTGGCGACCTTGAGCTTGATTCGCCCATCCTGAGGCAGGCGTTTCTCGGCGATGTCCAGGCGACTTAGAATCTTGATTCGCGAGACGATCGCCGGGTGGAACTGGCGCACCTCCGGCGGGACGTTCGCCTCCCGCAGCACGCCGTCTACGCGGTATCGCACTCGCAGGGAGTCCTCGAAGGGCTCGAAGTGTACGTCCGTCGCACGTCGCTCGATGGCCTCGCTGAGTATCTGGTTTACGAACTTGATGATCGAGGCGTCCTGGGCGGCCTCCTCAATGTCTATGTCCTCTTCGCCGTCAGTATCGACGACCTCGACGCCGTCGGCGGCAGCCTCGGACACCAGCGATTGCAGCGTGTCAGCACCGACTCCCAGCAGCGAGTTTATGCAGCGTGTGATATCCGCCGAGGGCGCCAGCGCCAGGTGGACTTCCATTTGGCAGGCCAGGCGCAACTCATCCAGGCCGATCGTGTCGAAGAGCTTGTTGGACGCTACAGTTACCGTGCCGTCCTGCTGGCTCAGTGGCAGCAGGCGGTGGGCAAGGAGTATCCTGGCGGGGAACTTCATCAGGAAATCCTTGTCCGGCAAGTGGTTCTCAAGGTCCGCCCAGGGGACGTGGAACTCCTCAGCCAGGAATCGCAGGACCTGCTCTTCGCCTAAGCCGCTGCCGGCGACGAGGGCCTCGTCCAATGGCTCGCCGCCGGCGGTCATCGCATCGACGGCGCGTGCCGCCTGATCGTCCAGCAGGCCCTGCCCAACCATCTTATGAAGGATTGCGTTCATTACGGATGTTTCAGAAACTATTCTCTCGCGGAGGTCGCAGAGATCGCAGAGGAGAAGACCTTGGATTTGGCTTCTCTGGATCTCTGCGACTCTGCGCCTCTGACTTAATCCGATTCGCTATTCCAGCGTTCCCATCAGCACCAGCATGGCTTCCTGCTTGGGCGTGACGATTCCCTGGAGTTCCTTGCGGGCCTGGGTCAGTTCCTTCTGAGACTTGGCGCGGGCGGCGCGAAGTTCGGTCAGCGCCGTGGTGATCTCAGCCGTGGTAGGGGCTTCCTTCTTCAAAACTTCACCCAGGGCGGTGGTCTTCTTCTCGATCTCGGATCGCTCGCGGGTTGGGGTGCCGGGCTTGGCTGTGGGTGAGGTCGGCGCGGGCCTGCCGCCAGAACCTCGGGACCCACGGGAGCCCCAGGAGCGTCCGCTGAAGCCCATCATGCCTCGCATTCCGCCGCGACTCTGGCGATGAAGGGTCTGGACCTTCTCGATACGGGGCTGAAGAACCTTCCATTCATCTTCCGTCGCGCCGAGTCTCTCGCGCATCATGTCAGACGCACGCTTGCGCCACTGCTCCATGCGCTCACGCATCTCGTCGGGGGTCATTCGAGTCCGACCGCTGCGACGATCGCCTTCGTTGCCTTTCGCGGGCTTGTCCTGCGCTACCGCCTGTCCGGTCCAGCAAAGGCCGATAACCCCTGCCAGCGTCAACGTCGTCCATAATCTTGCTCGTGACATGCCAATGCTCCTTTTGCAGGTGTAGTCTTGCCCATGCCGCGACTTTCACGGCATTGGTTTACTTGCTGTCAAACGATGTGCCCGCTCTGCCCGGAGCGGCCTGATGCACCGCGCCGTTACCGGTCAATCCGGTTTCCGTCGCCCGAGGGCTTTGTGTCGGGGGGCGTGGCCCTGGGATGGCCTGGGCCGCGTCTGCCCGGCCCGAAGTGCGACTTGCCTCGCGGGTTACCGCCACCCTTGTGCGACCATCGAGCCCGCCGACTTGCGCGGAACTCGTCGTACTTCTTCGCCTGCTCCTCGGTCAGGATCTTCCGCGTCTTTTCGACCGCCTGCTGGATGATCTCCTGCCACTGCTCATCCATCTCCTTCATCTGGCGGTCGCAGTCAGCCAGGATTTCGTCATACTCGATTCGCTGTTGGTCGGTCAGCAGGCCTTCGATTGCCTCGTCCTTTTCCTGCCAAAGGACTCGCTTGCGGTCGCGGAATTCCTTGTCCCTGCCGAAGACGAACTCCGTCCATATGTCGTGCATTTTTTCACGCTGCTCGTTGGTCAGGCCCAACTCCGCGGTCAGGTCAGGTCTGCGCCCGCGCCGCGATGCGAGGGGCTGCTCCGGCGCCGCCAGCATTCCCACCGACCCGCCAGCCGCGAAGGCCAGGGCGAAGCCCAGGACCACTGCTATCCGCACCTTGGTCATGGCTGGTCCCCATTCGATGCGGAGAAATCAGCGAGAATCGCATTGGCCAATTGGATGTCCGGTGAGTTTTCCGAACGGCTTGTCAACTGACCCGCCAGGGCCACTGCCGGGCCGGAACTGGTTCGAGTGGCCACGCTTTCCCATGTCGTCGCGGGTTTGTTCGCGCCCGCCGGTGTGGAGTGCTGCTGCCATAGCATCGTCGAGCACACCAGCAGAATTGCCGCAGCCGCGGCGCTGAGCATCTCCGTCATCCGCATAACGGTCCTATTACGCGCCGGCCTGACACTGCGTTTCCAGCGGGCCATCGCTTCGGGCGGGGCTTGGTCGTCACTGGCGGACGCCAGCATTGCCGACATCGCCTGGAGCCGGCGCAGCTCCTCGCGACAGGCGGGGCACTGCCGGAGATGATTCTGCATCTCGGCCTCGAGCGCCGCCGGCAACTCGCCGTCGTGATACGCACTCAGTTGTTGCTGGTTTTCGCAACTAGCCATAGTCTTCTCCGATTCGCCCGGTGTTTCGCTGGCTCTGGGCTTACCGATCAGGTGAGGTAATCGCCCAGAAGTTGCCTGAGCTTCTGCCTCGCCCGATACAGCCGCGACTCGACCGTTCCACGTGGAACAGCCAGCACAGCCGCGATTTCGTCGTAGGTCATCCCCTGCATCTCACGAAGCAGGATGACTGACCGATGTTCTTCCGAAAGCCGGCTGATCATGGCCTGCATGTCCATACGCATGTCCGCCCGGCCTGTTTCCGTTGTTCGCTTGACCGGCGTCTCGCTGGTCGGCTCGCCGGACTCGTCGATTTGTGAAGCCTTCCGCAGTCGCCCGCGTCGACGGAGTTTCGCGACGTTGTTGACGAGAATCCTTGTGAGCCAGGTCTTCAGCGAAGCGCGTCCCTGAAAGCCTCCAAACCCGCCGAACGCACCGGCAAAGGTATCCTGCACGACGTCCTCGGCGTCGTGGCGATTCCCAAGCATCGACAAGGCTAGCAAATACAAGCGCGGGCCGTGGAGGTCCACAACCCGGCCAAAAGCCGCGTCGTCGCCTTGGCGAACCCGTCGAACAAGATCCATGTCCGGGTCCGGCTTGCGGGCATAAGGGGCGTCCTGGTTCAAGCTATCTCATCTCGCTGTCCGTGTATGGTTCCCCGAGGGAGGTGGATTCTTCCCTCGTCCGAAAAGGTTTTTCTCATCATCCATCCAAAGGCCAGATAGAACAACG
>CAZMBZ010000256.1:0-7920 GCA_964564285.1 uncultured Planctomycetaceae bacterium
ACGTTGTCGAGTTCACCTACAAGCCGGGCGATGATGTGCCGCTTTGGGATGAGTTCAACCCGGCCATGCTTCGAATGAAACTGCAACTCGAAGCGACATCCGGTGGGGAAGCGACCGTCGACCGGCGTAAGGTGGAATTCGGCATGCGGAATTTTGTCCGGCAGCGGAACCGTTTCACCATTAACGGCCGTCCCGTATTCCTGCGAGGCAAGACCGATTGCTGCCTGTTTCCCCTGACCGGTTATCCGCCGATGGACAAGGCCGGCTGGCGGCGCGTTTTGTCGATCGCCCAGTCTTATGGCATCAATCACTACCGCTTCCATTCCTGGTGTCCGCCGGAAGCGGCGTTCCAGGCGGCGGACGAATTGGGAATGTATTTCCAGGCGGAGATTCCCAGCAAGCGCAGCGGCTATAAGGTTCCCGAAAACCAGGATGCCGCCGAGCACAACATCGACCGGCTGGACGTGAAAAGCACCCTGAGAAAGAAGTCGCTCTACGAATACGCCAAGCGCGAAGGGGAGTTGATCTTCAAGGCGTTCGGCAATCACCCATCACTGGTCATGTTCACGCTCGGCAACGAACTTGGCCGCAACCAGGGCATGTTCGAGATGGTCGCCTATTTCCAGAAGATCGACCCGCGTCATCTTTACGCCCAGGGCACCAATAACGTACACTGGAATCCGCACCTGGCCGAGGGGGACGACTTCTGGGTGACCGCCAAGACAAGCAAGACCCTGCCGCTGCGAGGCTCGTTCGCGACGCTCGATTTTATATACCCGCACATCGAAACCCGATCGCCTTCGACGATGGTCGATTTCAACGAGTCCATCAGCGGCCTGGGGGTTCCGATGGTCGGCCACGAGACTGGGCAGTTCCAGGTCTCTCCGGACTTCCGCGAGATTCCCAAGTACACTGGCGTGACGCGGGCGCGAAACATGGAGGCCTTCCGCGAGCGGCTCAAAGAAGCCGGCATGCTTGACCAAGCCAATGACTTCGTACGCGCCTCGGGGGCACTGTCGGTCATTTGCTATCGCGAAGATATCGAGGCCGCGTTGAGGACATCCGATCTGGGCGGATTCCAATTGCTGGATCTGCAGGACTTTCCAGGCCAGGGCACGGCGCTGGTGGGTATCCTCAACGTGTTCATGGAATCCAAGGGATTGGTCACGCCCAAGGCGTGGCGACAGTTCTGCTGCGAAACGGTTCCGTTGCTGCGGATGAAGAAGTACACGTGGACGACGGATGAGACGTTCATCGGCCGGGTGCAGGTTGCCCACTACGGCCCGGCCGACATGATCGACGCCCGGGTAACGTGGGCCGTCACCGACAGCGATGGGAAGAAGGTTTCCGGCGGCACGTTCGATCCGGTGACCATCGAGCAGGGCAAGGTGTCCGAGGTCGATATGTTCTCCCTGCCGCTGGGGGAGGTCGCCGCGCCGTGCAAGCTCACGATCTCCCTGGCCGTCGAGGGTACCAAGTATCGCAACGATTATCCGATCTGGGTTTATCCGCCGAAGGTTGACACCAGCATACCATCCGGCGTGATGGTCACCGATAGCTTCTCGGCTGAGGCGACCACACAGCACCTCGCTGGCGGGGGCAAGGTGCTGCTGCTTCCAAAGCTCGATCAACTGCCCCGCAGCGTCAAGGGCGGGTTCCAGTGCGATTTCTGGTCTCCGATGTTTGTCGTCGCGGCCAAAAAGCGAGGCAAGCCGGTCCCTCCGGGCACACTGGGTTTTCTCTGTGACCCCAATGCGCCGGAACTGGCTGGGTTCCCCACGGAATTCCACAGCAACTGGCAGTGGTGGCACTTGGTGAAGAACTCCCGCCCGATTATGTTTGATGACACGCCGGATGATTATCGTCCCATGGTCCAGGTAATCGATAACTTCGTAACCAACCACAAGCTGGGGCTGGTCGCGGAAACAAAGGTTGGCAAGGGCAAGATGCTGATCTGTGCAATCGACCTGCTCGGCCAGCAGGACAAACCCGAAGCTCGCCAACTGCTCCACAGTTTGCTACGATACGTCGGTTCCCAAAAGTTTGATCCCAAAGCGGAAATCGACTCCGACATTCTGAAGAAGCTGCTTCCCTCGGGCAAGTAGCAATCGGTAGCGATGGTGACGGCGTGAGTACGTACAAGAGCATTCATTACGACGATGGCACCTTGGCCTTAGGTAAAGAGAATAAACAATGCACGACATGATCTCAGCAGGCGCACTCGTCTTGCTGTTCAGCGCCTTGGCGCTGGCGGCGGGTCAGGTGGACTTTTCGGTTGGCAATCTTCGCTGCGAATACAACGAGAATCCTCTGGGGATCGACGCTTTGGCGCCGAGGATCTCCTGGGGAATAGCGCGCGGGGGCGCAGGCAGACCAAAGATTCCTCGCGGCTCGCGTCAGAAAGCCTATCGGGTGCTTGTCGCATCGAGCGAGAAGCTGCTCGCCGCGGACAAGGGCGATCTATGGGATAGCGGCAGGGTCGCATCGGACCAGAGCATCCTCGTGGAATACAAGGGCAAGCCTCTGACGTCCGGGATGTCGTGTGTGTGGAAGGTCAAGACCTGGCTGGCCCCGCCCGGCGGAAAGGAACAGGCCGCCCCCTGGAGCAAGCCCGCGAGGTGGACCATGGGTCTGCTGACGCCGAAAGACTGGCAGGCCAAGTGGGTCAGCCCGGCCGAGGGGGACATCAATATTGCCTCGTGGTTGCGGAAGGGCTTCGATCTTTCAGCCGCGCCGGAGCGGGCGACAATGACCGTGAACATCGCCGGGTACGTGGAGCTTTATGTCAATGGCAGAAAGGTCGGCAAGGATGTCCTGACGCCGGCGGTTTCGGACCACGCCCGGCAGGTGTTTTATGTGACCTATGACGTCACGCCGTTCCTGCGAAAAGGGCGGAATGTGGTCGGTTTGTGGCTGGGCCGGGGCTGGGCTTCGGGCCAGGTGAAGGTGCGGGCTCAACTCAACGCCAAACTGCCGGACCAGGCGTTTGTGCTCGGCACGGATTCGACGTGGAAGAGCAAGGCAAGTTCTTACCGGCATATCGGGAATTGGAAATGGAACAACTTCGGCGGTGAACGCTATGATGCCCGCGATGAAGTCCCCGGCTGGTGCGAGAAAGGCCTGGATGACAGTTCCTGGATGCCTGCTGCGGAGGTCAAGGCCCCGGCGGGGGCGGTCGTGCCCCAGCAGACGCCGCTGAATCGGATCGGTAAGCGAATCCCCGCAGTTGCCATCACCAAACTCCCCGCCTCCGGCGGCGATGCCGGCGATCGGTACGAGATTGATTTCGGCACGGCCTTGGCGGGCTGGCTCCGCTTGAAGATGCCGCCGCTTAAACCGGGCGCGGTCGTGAAAATGACCTTCGCCGACGTGGTGCGGTCGGGCAAGTATCAGCATTTCAACCAGGTCAGCGAATTTGTCTCGGCGGGCAAGTCGGGGGAGGTGTTTGAAAACAAGTTCAACTATGCCGGATTCCGGTATGTGGTGGTCGAGGGCCTGTCTTCCCCGCCGGCCAGGGAAGACGCCGAGGCGATGCTGGTTGAAAGCGACCTTGAAACCGTGGGCTCGTTTGAATGCTCCAACGAGTTGTTCAATCGTATTCACGGGCTGACGCAGTGGGGCCAGCGGTGTCTGGATTTGGGTGGCTATTACGTGGACTGTCCGCATCGCGAGCGGATGGGTTACGGCGACGGCCAGGTTGCAGTCGAAGGGTTCATGACGAGTTTTCGCGCGGACTCTTTCTACAGGAAATGGCTGTGGGACTGGCGGTTGCGGCAGGGCAAGGACGGGGCGTTGCCCCACATGGCGCCGTTCGGTCGCGGAGGCGGCGGGCCGGGCTGGCCGGGACTGCTGGCGGCGATTACATGGAGGCACTATCTCTACTATGGCGACCGTCGCGTGCTGGAAGAAAACTACCAGGCCGTCCGCCGATATGTGGACTGGCTGGAAGGTAGATGCACTGACGGCATACTGCGGAAGTACGGGGGCAAATGGGATTTCATCGGCGATTGGGTCGCCCCACGCAGGGGAATGGACACGCACAATTGGCCAGGCCCGGCGGCTGCGGAACTGTTCAACAACTGCTACCGCGTGTACCAGTGGGAACTTCTGGCAAAGATGGCGTCCGCCCTGGGTCGCGAGGATGAAGTCTCGGGTTGTCAGGCCAGCCTGGCGAAGGTGCGCCCGCTGATTCATCGTGCCTTCTACGACGCCGACAAAAAGCAGTACGTGGTTGATGAGCAGTCCTACTACGTCATGCCTCTGATGACCGGCGTGACGCCCCAGGCCCAGCGGGCGGCGGTGCTGAAAAGGCTGGAAAAGAACATCCTCGGCAAGAACAAGGGGCACCTGGACACCGGGATGCTGGGAACGTACTTCATGATGGAGTATCTGCGCGAGATCGGGCTCAATGACCTGGTGTTCGCAATGTTCAACCAGACCACGTACCCGAGTTGGGGGCACATGCTGGCCGATGGCGCGACGACCTGCTGGGAGCAGTGGAACGGCCATTGGTCGCGGATTCACTCGTGCTATACCTCGGCTGACAACTGGCTGTACCAGGGACCGGCGGGCATAGTGCCCGATCCCGCGGGCGCTGGTTTCAAGAAGATCATCATCAGACCGGCCATCGTCGGCGACCTGACCTGGGTGAAGGCTCACCACGATTCGCCCCATGGCCGCATCGCCAGCAATTGGAAGCTCCAGGGCGGAAGGCTTACGATGAAGGTCGTCATTCCGACGAACACGACGGCGACGGTGTATGTGCCTGCCAGGAATGCCGGGAGCGTGCGCGAAGGAGGCACGCTCGCAGCCGACGCTCCTGGCGTGCGACTGTTGCGGAGCGACAAGGGCGTCGCGGTCTTCGCCGTGGAGTCTGGCAGTTACGAGTTTTCGGCCCCCTGTCCGTAAGACGCATCACGAAAGGTTTTCAAGCGGAGGCCTGGGACAGCATGAATGCATTGGAACGTATTTTGATTGCGGCGGTGGTCCTGACCGTATGCGTGTTTCTGACACCTTCCGCACGGGCGGGCGAGGCTGACCAGGCCATCGTCGCGGCGAAGACGGCGAAGGCGCTCGCTCCGCAAAAAGTTGCTGAGCGGATCGTGAAGTACCGCACGGCCACGGTGACACTGACGCTGATCGACGATGACGGCAAGCCGCTGGCGGGTCGGCAAGTCAGTGTTCGCATGGTAAGTCACCGGTTCCTGTTCGGCAGCAACGGCTTCAGGATAGACCCTGACAACGACTCGAAGGTTCGGCAGGACTACCGCAATCGTTTCGCCGAGTTGCTGAATTTCGCGACCCTGCCGTTCTACTGGGGTAGTTACGAGCGCAGGCCGGGGCTGACCAACGCCGATCGCGTCAAGGCCATGGCTCGGTGGTGCCGCGATAATGGAATTCGCACGAAGGGCCATCCGCTTTGCTGGCACCAAGTGTGCCCGCGATGGGCCATGGCGATGGACCCGAACGCAGTCCGTAAACTCCAGGTCCGGCGGATCGGGCGAGAGGTCAAGTCTTTCGCCGGGCTTATCGACACATGGGACGTCGTCAACGAGGCGGTGGTCATGCCGAACTACAAACGCGACATCAACCCAATCTCCAAGCTCTGCCGGAAAACCGGGCAGGCCGGGCTGGTAAAGGAAATGTTCGCCGCCGCCCGCGCCGCGAACACCTCGGCCACGCTGTTGCTGAATGATTACGATACCTCGCCCAAGTACGAGCGATTGATCGAAGACTGCGTAAAGGCTGGGGTTCCGATCGACGTTATCGGCATCCAGTCGCACATGCACGGCGGCTATCGCGGTCCGGCCTGGGCGTGGGAAACGTGCGAGCGGTTCGCCCGCTTCGACAAGCCGCTACACTTTACGGAGTTGACGATCACCAGTGGCGCCGAACGCAAACACATACGCTGGCACGGCCCGAGGTATACCGATTGGCCCACCACGGAAGAAGGCGAGAAGCGCCAGGCACGGCAGGTCGAGGAGTTCTACACCGTGCTGTTCTCGCACCCAGCCGTCGAGGCCGTAACCTGGTGGGACTTCTCCGACGACCGCGCCTGGCTTGGTGCCCCGGCAGGGCTGGTGCGAAAGAATATGACGCCCAAGCCGGCGTATGCGGCGCTTCTCAGGCTCGTCAAGGGCAAGTGGTGGACCGCGCCCCAGAACCTAACCACCGACGCGGCAGGACGCGTGCGATTCCGCGGTTATCTGGGCGACTATGACGCTACGTGCGGCGCGGCGAAGGCAAGATTCTCACTGGACGAACCGGGCAGTGCGGCCGTGACCGTCTGCCCGTCTTAGCAGCTTTCGAGATACGCTTTGCTCTGCAGCAGGCCTTGCTTTTCGGTGGTCTCGGCGCCGTTGAAGTTCGCATCCTCCAACTCGATGGATACCATGCCCTCATAGCCGGCTTCGACGAGCATGGCGAAGCCTTTTGACCATCGCATCTGCCCGTGGCCGGGGATGGTGTACCGCCACTGGTTGCCCCCCCAGCCGATGGATTCGGCGAACGTGGCGGGCTGTTCGCAGCCGAGTTCGTAGAGGCGCTCGCTGAGCAACTCCGTGTCCTTGCCGTGGACGTGCCCGACATGATCGGCGAACTCGCCCAAGAATCGCAGAGGATCCATTCCCATCCGCAGCAGGTGCGATGGGTCGTAGTTCAGGGCGATCGTCGGCGAGGGAATCTCCGCAAACAGCGCCCGCACCGTCTCGGGCGTGCAGCACAGGGCGCCGGGGCCTGGCCAGCCTTCGATGACAACGCGAGCGCCGCACTCTTGAAGCACGCCGGTCAGTTGTGAGTAGGCTTCGACCATGTGGCTGAAGTTTTCCTTTCGCGGCAGCGCGGGGTCTTCCGGCAGCATGACGGTGAAGAAGTTCTTCGTTTTCCCGGCGCAGTCGCGGATGAGTTGAATCGCCTCGGCGACTGCTTCGTCGCGGCGGGTTCTGTCCGGTGTGATGATGGCCTTGAAGTCCGGCAGGTCGGCCGAGCCGATGGCAAGTCCGGCGGAGGCTACCTGGCTGACGGCATCGGCGCCGCGGACGTCGAGGCACTCAAAGCCGTTATCCTTAGTCCAGGCGAGCAATTGCTCCAGGTCTTTCTGCCATGGGCTCCAGGAGCGACGAAATCCTATTCCAAATTGTCCTGTTCGGGTGTGACTCATTTCTGTCCTGCCTTTTTCGGGTTTGTTTTGGCGGCTCGTTCCATGTCGTGCATGCTGGCGACGGCCTGGTCGATCAGTTCCTGGGCGGTTGCGGCATCTCGGGCGTTGCGGAGTTTGCTGAGGACTTCCCTGCGCGACAGCCAGGCTATCTTGGCCATGATCTGGAGGTGGATTTCCTCTCTCGTCGCGCAGATCAGGAAGAAGACATTCACCATCTGGTCGTCGATGGCCTGGAAGTCTGTTCCATCCGGGCAGATGCCCAGTGCAATCGCCGGTTGGGGGAACATGCCCGCGATTGGCTTTCGCGGGTGGGGCAGGGCCACGCCATGGCCCACCGCGGTGGTCATCATCCGCTCGCGTTCCACCAGGCTGCCAAGCAGTCGGCTGGGATCGGCTGCAAAGCCGGTCTGGACCAGCGGGGCGACGATCTGCCGAAGCACCGCATCCTTCGGGCCGGGCTTGATGTTCATACTCATCAGGTCCGGGCGGATTATTTCGTGAAGTGGCAGGAGGGTGTCTTGTCGGCTGACCACGTCGTCGAGCCTCCCGGACGGGAGGGTCTGCATTTGCCCCACGAGCCACTCGCGCACCAGCGACCTCATGAACCGCCACTGACTGGCGACCTTGGCGGCGGGGATGTCGCCTCTCTGGGCCATCCGAACTATTGTCTTTTCCGCAAGTTGCAGATACTCCGCGACCTCGGAGACTGTCATTATCTCGTCATTTTCGCCGTTGGCGCTGGCCATGGGTATTCCTTACCT